>NZ_JBQFQX010000007.1:0-236117 GCF_056537105.1 Ruegeria sp. CH11 | reverse complement strand
CAACCGCCACGCAAACAGGCCGGACACACGACTGTACTGACAGACCATCGCAACTACAGAAATCTCTTGCAATGCAGGAGCCATCCACACACGACCTTGAGCACGCGGCCTTGTTGCTGCGAGTGCGCCCATAGAGCTGACATTCGCTGCTTGCGCAGCTTATTTTGCATGATGTCAGGCGACGATCATGACTTGGTAATCGACAATTAGTGTTCAGACATCAGCAAGCGGATGAAAACAAGCAACTTTGGCTCCGCCTTCGGCGTCTTCCAAGGTAGGTACCTGAGATCGGCAGCGATCGGTTGCGTATGGGCACCGCGCCGCGAAGGCGCATCCGGGCGGTGGGTCCAGCGGGTTCGGGAGTTCTGTCCCTTTCGCCTCCGGCGCAGTCAATGCGCGACCGACCACCGGCGCGCTGTCGGCGAGAAGCTTGGTGTAAGGATGGCGTGGGTTGGCAAAGACAACTTCGGCGGGTCCAAGTTCAACAACCGATCCGAAGTAAAGCACCGCGATCCGGTCGCTTACCGCTTCGACAACCGCTAGGTCATGGCTGATGAACAGGTAGGTCAGATCGAACTCTTTCTTCAGATCGGCGAGTAGGTTCAAAACCTGTGCCTGCACCGAAACATCAAGCGCCGAAACCGGTTCATCGAGGATAAGAATCCGAGCATTTGCCGCCAGGGCACGCGCGATCCCGATCCGCTGGGCCTGTCCGCCTGAGAACTCGTGTGGGTAACGTTCGAGGAACTCCTCTCGCAGGTTCACGCTCGCGAAGATCTCGGCGATCCGCCTGTCACGCTCGGGTTTCGCCATGACGTGAAGCTGCTTAAGCGGCGCTTCCATGATCTGGCGGATCGTTTTTCTTGGATTGAGCGAGGAAATCGGATCCTGGAACACGTACTGTATACGTTTGCCGAAGTCCGCCGGATCCGCATTGTTGAGTGCTGCGCCTTCAATCTGGATCGTGCCAGTGGTCGGCGGCAGGAGGCCGACGAGCATTCGCGCCAGTGTAGACTTTCCGCAACCCGACTCGCCAACAATGCCGAGGGTTTCATTTTTCGTGACCGAAAGTGTGATGGGGTGCACCGCCTTCACCCAGCCGGAGGCTGCCCCAAAAAGGCTCCGCCCCACGGGGAACGTTTTCGACAGGTTGTTGAGCGTCAGTGCATCGCTCATTCTGCAGCCTCCTTGAGCGGTGTTTCGGGAAACAGGCACCGAACAGCACGTGTGCCGTTGCGTTCTAGAGGTATGTCGCTTTGGCGGCAGGCGTCCTTTGACTTATGGCAGCGGTCGGCAAAGGCGCAACCGGCCGGTAGATTGTCGACCACGGGCGGCAGGCCCGGAATGGCTTCGAGCCGTCGTTTCCCTTCGCCGAGCTCGGGAACGCAAGCCATCAGGCGCGCGGTGTAAGGGTGGCGGGGGTTGTCGAGAACATCGATGGTTTGGCCTTCCTCGACGATGCGGCCTGCGTACATGACGGCGACACGGTCGCAGAGTTGCGCTACGACTCCAAAGTCATGGGTGATAAAGACGATGGCAAGCCCGCGAGATTTTCTGAGGTCGTCGAGAAGAGCAAGGATTTGCGCCTGTACAGTCACATCGAGTGCAGTTGTCGGCTCGTCGGCGATGATGACATCGGGATCATTGGCCAGCGCCATGGCGATCCCGACACGCTGCCTCATGCCACCGGACATTTCGTGAGGGTAATCGCTGATCCGCTTCTCGGCGTTTGGAATACGCACCGCTTCGAGCAATTCAATTGCCTTCGCGCGACCTTCCTCTTTGCCAATCTGCCGATGCGAACGGATCGCTTCGACAAGCTGTTCTCCGACACGGTAAAGCGGGTGAAGTGTGGCCAACGGGTCTTGGAAGATGTAGGCGACGTTGCGCCCGCGCATGTCGCGGAGTTGTTTGTAGGGTGCACCGATAAGATCATTGCCTTCATATCGGACCGCACCGCCGGTGATGACCCCTGGCGGCGAAGCGACGAGGCCCATGACGGAAAGAGCGGTGACGGACTTGCCGGACCCAGACTCGCCGATGATGCCGAGGCATTCGCCCTCTTCGACATGCAGCGAGACGCCGCCGACAGCACGATAGACGCGGTGCTTTACGTGGAACTGCGTTTGCAACTCCTGCACTTCGAGCAGCCCCTTATCTTCGGACGCAGGGGCGGGTGCATCGCGCTTTACCATCGTCGCTGCCATAGGCCGCGACAGCGCGCCAGATTTCAGGCGCGGATCGAGCGCGTCGCGGACGCCGTCGCCAAGCAGGTTGATCGACATCACGATGATCAGGATCATGATCCCCGGCACAATCGACGTGTGCGGGTTCGCAATCAGTGCCGAGCGCGCTTCGCCAAGCATTGAGCCGAGATCAGCCTGCGGTGGCTGCGACCCGAGGCCGAGAAATGACAGGCCCGCCGTCTCAAGGATCATCCAGCCGATGGTTGTCGACATCGCGATGATGATGACCGGAATGACGTTGGGAAGAACTTCGGTCAGGATGATCCGGGCGTTCGACATACCCGCAAGCCGCGCGGCGTCGACGAATTCTTTATGTGCGATGCCGACGGTGATACCGCGAATGTTGCGGGCAAAGAACGGCACGTTCACCGCAGCCACGGCAATCAGCGCGTTGAACAGGCCCGGTCCGAGGGCTGCGACGATGGCGAGCGCGAGCAGGATATAGGGAAACGCCATCAGCATATCGACGCCGCGCATGATGATGTTGTCTGTTCGGCCACCATAGAATCCTGCGACGATTCCGATGGCGGCCCCAACGGTCGCAGCGATGATTGCCGCAGCGAAACCAACAGCGAGTGAAAGCTGCGTGCCCCAGAGGAGCCGCGACAGGAGATCGCGCCCGAGGTGATCGGTGCCAAGGAGCGCGCCGTCGGAGAACGGCGGCTTGAAACGGTTGCCGGTGTCCGTCACATCCGGGTCGGCCAGCGGCAGTAGAGGTGTCAGCAGAACCAGTAGGACCACCAGCGACAGAACGATCCCACCCGACATGGCAAGCCGGTTCCGCGCGAGCAGGCCGAGGAACGCCATCATGTCTTGATCCTCGGATCAAGCAGGCTTTGGACGACATCGACGGCGATGTTAAAAAGCACGTAGCAGGCTGCCACGAAGACTACCCCGCCCTGAACTAACAGGATGTCACGTTTGAGGATGGCATCGACCAGCATGCGACCCACGCCGGGCCACTGGAAAACGATTTCTATGTAGACTGCGCCGGATAGGACAAAGCCTGCTTGAATGCCCAGCACCGGGATGATCGAGACCATCGCGGACTTGAGCGCATGACGCCAGATTACGCCGCCTTCGGCCACGCCCTTGGCCCGAGCGGTACGGATGAAGTCCTGTCGCAAGACCTCCAACATTGCTGACCTGGCCAGACGGGCAATAACGCCGGTGGCAACGACTGCGAGCGCGATGGCGGGAAGCGTCAGGTGCGAAATGAGGGCTGCAAAGTTTCGGTCACCATATATTGGCCACATTCCCGACACAGGGAACCACCTGAGGTTCACGGCGAAGAACAGGATCATCATCATCCCAAGGAAAAACGACGGGATCGAAATGCCCAAAAGCACCACGAAGGTAATCCCTTTGTCCGCCCAGCCATACTGGTTGGCCGCCGAAATGACACCCGCGACGACACCGAAAATCGAGCAAAGCACAAATGCGGTTCCTGCTAGGACCAGCGTTGCGTTAAACCGTTCCAGCACCTCGTCGATGACCGGCCGGTTGAGCGCGAACGAGGTGCCAAAGTCGCCGGTCACCATGTTACCGAGCCAGATGAAATACTGTTGCACCAGAGGCTTATCAAGGCCGAGATCGCGGTTCAGTTTTTCGACGTTGTCGGGCGTGGCATAGCTTCCCAGGATAGCCGTCGCCGGATCACCTGGGATCAACGTCATGATGAGAAAAACGATAATCGTTATACCAAACAGCACAGGGATCGCTGAAATCAGTCGTTTCAGAATGTAGCCCGCCATCAATCACCCCGAGTGCTTTAGGAGAAATGTGGAGGGGCAAACTCGCGTGTTTGCCCCCCAGGGAGGATCAGTTTTTTGTAACGTCGTCGAGAAGCAGGAAGAACGATGGCTGAAGCGCAAAGTCTCCGACTCGATCGCTTGTGACAGCGTTCTGTTTCCAGTTCGCAACAAAAACCCAAGGCGCATCTTCCTGAACGATGGTTTGCATCTCTTTGTAGAGAGCTGCGCGTTTGTCCTGATCGGTCGCAGCGCGGGCCGCTTCGAGCAATTCGTCGACCTTCGGGTTGGAATAGTAGCCTGAGTTGAACCCGCCTTCTTCCGGCCAGGCCGAGGTGCGAAGTGCCAGGAATGGCAGCGTATCCGGGTCGTTCGTCATCCAAGCCATCTGCGCCATGTCAGCTTTGCCTTCGAGGCCAGGGTTCACGTTCCCGAGGAAGGTATTCCACTCGTAGGTCTCGATCTTTACGTCGAATCCCACGGCTTCCAGGTCGGCCTGCATCGCAGTACCCATGGCGACCGGATCAAGCATGCCCGAGCCGCCTTCGGTTACGTAGAAAGTTAGCTCTGCGCCTTCGACACCGGCTTCGGCGATAAGTTCGCGCGCCTTGTCGGGGTCATATGGATACGGCTCCAGATCGGGGTTGTAAGCCCATGCGAACGCCGGCGGCGTAGGACCGGCCGCAACATCAGCCGTGCCTTCTAGAACGTCGTTAACGATGGCTTCCTTGTTGATCGCGTAGTTCGCGGCCTGACGCGCGCGGACGTCGGCAAACGGTCCTTCTTTCGCGTTCAGGATCAGGAACCAGACGTGCGGTCCAGCCTGTTCATGAACGGTGTATTGAGCGCCTTCGAACTGGCTCAGCGCGACTGGCGGAACCTCGACCATAAGGTCAATGCCGCCTGCCAGCATCTCTGCTGTCCGCGTGTTGGCATCCGTGATCGGGCGGAAGACGACCGCTTGAAGCGAGGGTGCGCCGTCCCAATAATCGGGGTTGCCTTCAATCACCACCGCCTCATTGGCGCGCCATTCGGCGAAGGTGAACGGACCCGTTCCCGAGGGATTGCGCCCAAAATCGGCGCCGTGCTGTTCCACGGCAGCGGGCGAAACGATCAAACCGGTCGGGTAGGCCAGGTTTGACAGGAATGGCGCGTATGGAGCGTTCAGTTTGAATTTCACCGTGAGGTCGTCGACCACCTCGACGTTTTCGACAGCCGAGAAGAAGAATGCCAGCGGGAACGGGCCAGTGTCGTGATACGGATGTCCTTCGTCCAGCATTCGGTCGAAGTTGAACTTCACCGCTTCAGCGTTGAAAGGGCTACCGTCATGAAAGGTCACGCCCTCGCGCAAGTTGAAGGTGTACTCCGTGCCGTCTTCGGAAATCGCCCAATCCGTCGCAAGCGCGGGCTCAACTTCAAGCGTGCCATTCTTGTAGCGCACAAGTCCGTCGTAGACATTCATCAGTATCCGGAAATCATTGACCGCGGTGACCGCCGCCGGATCGAGCGCTTTTGGCTCCGCGATCTGCCCAACAATAAGGACGCCGGGCGGCGTTTGGGCTGTGGCGCCACTGACCGCTCCGAGGGCCAGCGCTATCGCCGCACCCGAAGCCAGCAGTGTCCGTCTTGTGAAAGAAAAGAGCGACATTGGCTTTACCTCCGTTGTGATGTTCTTAGAATATTTTTCATGATAAATTGCATCAGGCCAAATTTTCATGATAAATTCAAGCCCACTTGCAAGGAGGTGCCCAAGTGACGATCTCAATCCTGGCTTTTGACAAAGAAACAGGCAGTTACGGGGGTGCAGCAACCACGGGAAGCCTCTGCGTAGGGGGGTGGGTGCTCCGCGGAGACGCCGAATCAGGCCTCTCAGCATCGCAGGGATCATTGCCTTCAACGATGTGGGGGACAGATACTCTCGCCGCCATGCGGGCCGGGAAAAGCGCCAAGGATGCGGTCTTGGGCGTCGTAAACGCCGACGCGGGACGAGCGCAGAGGCAACTCGCGGCGCTCGATCCGAAGGGTGGAGTTTTCGCCTTCACCGGGGAAGACAGCATCCCTGCGGCGAGAAGCCGTTCTGGATCGAACGTCATAGTAGCCGGAAATCTTCTGAAGAGTGATGACGTGATTGACGCCTGTTTCAATTGCTTCCTAGCCACCGAAGGCTCTTTTGCCGAACGACTTTTGGCCGCGCTCGAGGCCGCTTCACTAGAAGGCGGTGACAGCCGGGGGCTGCTGTCCGCCGCTTTGCTGATCGTCAACCGCAGCGCAGCACCGCTGACCCTACGCATCGACAAAAGCGCTACACCGCTTTCTGACCTGCACGCCCTGCACCAGGCCACAACGTCCGGCACATACGCGGACTGGGCTATGCTCGTCCCAACGCTTGACGACCCCGAACGCGCAGAGCCTTACCTTGAAAAGGCGGACCAGCCCGTCTGATCCGCAAGATACTCGGCCAGCCGCGTACCGACCTTCGAATTGCCATAGCGATCCAAACCGGGCGACCAGACGGCAATCGATGCCCGCCCGGGCGCGAAAATCAGGATTCCACCACCTACGCCGCTTTTGCCCGGCAGACCGACGCGAAACGCAAACTCCCCCGAACCATCGTAGTGGCCGCACGTCATCATGAGCGCACAAATCCGGCGCGCACGTTTTTCTGATATAAGCCTTGCGGCATCAGGAAACTGCGCCAGAACCGAACCCGCACGGGCGAGTTGCACGCAGCTCATCTCGATCGCACACTGGTGACAGTAGGTGCCGAGAACCCGCTCGGGCGTATTCGACAGATTTTTATGCGATTTCAGATAATGAGCGAGCGCAAGGTTCCGATGCCCTGAGGCCTTTTCCGACTCCGCCACACGCTTGTTGATGTGAATGTCGTCGTCCTGCGCCGCTGCGCGCGCAAAACGAACAAGCTCGGCGAGTGCGTCTTTAGGCTCTCGGCCACCAATCATGGCGTCCGTAGTGACAAGCGCTCCTGCGTTGATAAACGGGTTGCGCGGGCGCCCCTCCTCTCGTTCCAGCAACACCACGCTGTCAAAAGCTGTGCCAGAGGGCTCGCGCCCTACGCGCAACCAAAGATCATCGCCGACGCGCCCCAGAACCGCGGCCAGGGCAAAACCTTCGAGACACCCTGGATAGAGAGAGGCGTTTCGGCTTGCCCTGCCCGCAAGTCCAATCCGTCAGGCAGAGCGATCGCGACCCCAACCTGATCAGGCGCGATCGAGGCCAACTCGGGGATGTAGGTCGCAACCTGCCCCCAATCGGCCTTTTCAATTGCTTCTGCGACCCCTTGCTCGGCAATCTGCTGTAAACCGGCAAACGTGGTGGAAATCACTCCGCGATGAACCGCTTCATAACAACGGCCTCCTGATCTTCCATTAGGCGGCGGGCGAGTTTCATGTGCTCCAGCATGATGTCCCTCGCGCGGTCAGAGTCGTCTTTTCGCAACGCCTCGATCAGCGCGATCTGGTGGTCTCGGCCTTCGCGCCAAAGCTTGTGGTTCGGCTTGGAATAAAGGCGCTTGTAGACCGTCAACTGGGTTAGAATCTCTGCAAGAAACCCAATTATGAACCCAAGGATCGGGTTCTCGGCATATTCCGCCAGCTTGGCATGAAAAAGAAGTGAGTCGACATGCTGAGCGCGCTCTTCTTCGGCTGATTCCGCAGGGGTATCGTAGCGCATCGTAATTGCGCGAAGCTCCTGAAGCTGATGCTCTGACAACCGCCCAGCGAGCGACGCAGCGTTCTCCGGTTCAAGAGCCACGCGCACTTGATAGATGTCGTCAATGGAGACGTTCTTGAAATAGAAGAAGTTAGCAAGCAGCGCGTGCGCGCGCTCTGTCGTCACTTCGCCGACAAAACTGCCACCGCCAGGGCCCGTCTTCGTGGCGACAAGACCTTGCGCTTGCAACAGCCGCATGGCCTCGCGAATTGTCCCTTTGGACATCTGAAACCGTTCGATGAGTTCAGGCTCGCTGGGCAGGCGATCCCCCGGCTGAAGCCCTTGCTCGACCACCCAAGACTTGATTTCATCGGCGACCTGAATGGGGCGCGATCTCTTCCGTTTCGTTTGTGTTTTCTGCGAAGCCAAGGCGCTCCTCACGTTTTTTGTAGCGTAACGGCGCGATCGCCGTTAAACCATGGAATCAATTTATCATGATAAATTCAAGGAAAATATCATGGATGGTGACATCGCCGCCCAGCGTCTCTCGGTTATTTCCAAACATAGCGCAACAGAGGAAGGCGTTACGCGCCTGCCCTGGACGCCCGAGCATAAGGCCGCGCTGGACGAGATAAAGGGTTGGATGAAGGATGCCGGGCTGTCCACCGAACTGGATGCCGCAGGTACACTCGTCGGGCGGTCACCAAATGCGACAGGCAAGCCGGTCATCCTAATGGGCTCGCATCAAGACAGTGTTCTCAACGGCGGTCAGTTTGACGGGATCATGGGGATCGCCCTCGGCTGTCTTGTGGCAAAACGCTTCGAGGGCCTATGGGACGCGCTTCCCGTCGGTATCGAAGTCCTTGCCTTTGCCGACGAAGAAGGCGTTCGGTTTCCGACTGCTCTGATCGGTCCGCGGGCGCTAGCCGGTACGCTGGACTCAACGGTATTCGAAATGACCGATCGGCAAGGTACCGTGATGGGTGACGCTATGCGCGCTTTCGGGGCCAACCCGAAGCAGGCGTTGACGATTAAGCGCAATCCCAAGTCAATTGCGGGGTATCTCGAAGCACATATCGAGCAGGGCCCGGTTCTTGAAGACGCAAACGTCCCAATCGGGATTGTCACGGCCATATGCGGCATTGCCCGCTACAACGTCACGGTCACAGGCGAAACCGGTCACGCGGGAACCGTCCCAATGGCGGGGCGCCGTGACGCGCTTGTCGGGGCTGCGCACTTGGTAAGCGAAATCAATACACGCGCCACAGCACAAACAAATCTCAGAGCAACCGTCGGTGTGCTATCGGTTAGCCCAGGTGCGGTGAATGCAGTGCCTGGCGTTGTCGAGTTCACCCTTGAAGTGCGCGCTGACGAAGACGCGCGCCGCGATGATTTCGCTAATGAAGTGGAAACGTTTGCAGATGACTGGTGCAGCACAACAGGCCTCCAGTTTTCGATTACGCGCACTTACGAACAGGGCGCTGTCCCCAGTGACGACGAGCTCATGACGGCGCTATCGGAAGCGGCCGAGGACACGGGCCACGCTGCACTGCGTTTAATGTCAGGTGCTACCCACGATGCGTCCGCGATGGCCGATATCTGTCCGATTGCAATGCTCTTCATTCCCTGCCGCGCGGGTGTAAGCCATCGCCCGGACGAATACGCCGATGCCAACAGCATGAACGCTGCCGTGGATGTTCTCGAACAAACCGTCAAACGACTTGCGACCAAATACGCAGATAGACTCGAACGCCCCGCCAAAACACCTCGATGACAGCTTTCTCGGCGATCCGAATCCGCCGAGATAGACAACGTCAAAGCGCTCGAGATCACGCAGATTTGGTCGATCTTGTTGAAACAGCTGTCGCGCAGCGGATTCGGATCGCCAATAAGCGAATGAGCGTTCGCCACGATCGTCTGTATTGACAGCATTAAGCCCAGGATATCGACTCTTGATACTTCCAATTAGGCTACAGTCGATGCCTTCGCTCGCAATTGCTTCAATCATCTTTTGCGAAAGCGGATCACATCCTAGACATGTCAAAAAACTCACGGCTATGTCACCTCGGCAGACTGAACGAGCGAGATAGATAGCAGTGTTAAGGGTGTCGCCGGCAACGGCGATGGAAGCTGAGTTTTTAGACAAATCAACATTTGAAAACTCGACCATGCATTCGCCAATCGAAGCAACGCGAACATTTTTGCGACCACAGACTTCATCCAATGTTGTCATCACATTAGATCGACTTGTATTTGTAAGCAGTACTTAGTCGCTTTCTAAGGTCTGCAATAAAGCCATCCGATATCGGCGCGTCGTGGGCGATCGAATGCCAAAGACCAACTTCATTCACATAAGCGCGCATCGACCGAAGCCCCTCTTCGAATTGATCCCAACTAAGCCCCATCGCTTCCGGCCTGATATCCAACCCGATGCTCGATATGGTGTCCAGCATCTCATCCGCACCATCTTCGTGAAGCATCGATCCGACCAATACGCCCAATCCAACAGGCTGCCCGTGTAGAAATTTTTTGCCGGTCATTTTTTCTAACGTGTAGAACAGGAAATGATCCGTACCTTCAATGTGCCTTGGGCACCAACCTGCGCCATGGTAAGTGGTTCCCCATTTCAGACCGTCGACCAGAGCCTCAATCCCGCGGTCATTCATGTCGCGAATATTGTCGATGTTCTCGACGATTGTCCTTACCTTCGAAAGCGACTGCTGAGCCAATCCTTCGTCAAAGCGCCACTTGTCCTCGATCTGCCCTTCCCTTTCGGCATAGCGCCAATCAAGAACACCTGTGTGAAAACACAGTATATCCCCGATCCCGGACCAGTTAAGCGCTGGTGGGCAGGCTGCGAGAACATCGTAGTCGATGTAGATGGCTTCAGGTACGGCCCACCCCTGATAAACCACTTTACCATCAATCCTGATCCCAGACCGTTGGCCGTAGACTGCATTGACCGAGAGCGCCGTCGGCGCCTGGAACAAAGGAAGATTCAAGCGCCAGGAGAAGTATTTTGCGACATCCAACGCCTGCCCGCCACCTAGGCCAACGACGGCTCGAATTTCACCGAGCTTTGCTGCATCCTGCTCAAGGTCGCTGCGTTCTATTGAGCCACAGAAATAGGTCTTGCAATCCGCTCCATCGAAGTGATGACCAAAGATCGGCCAAAGGTCTTGCATCGTGACGACCAGGAAAGGAGGATTAACGAAATTTCGAAATTCACCCAACAAACCCCTTCCGAACACGGTGGGAAAGCCATAGTTCAATGCGCTGTGAGCGTGAGAACACTGTAGATGTGCCATTTACTGCTTCATCCTTGGTTTGTGTGGTGAGATTTTCGGGACCAACAATTCGATGGTGGCGGTGATTGTGACTCGAGCGAGGTCTCGAAATGCCGCAACCGACCAAAGCGTCGGATCAGAACAATGTATCGATGCCCCTAGGGCATCGTACTTTTCCGACCTGGACATGTTTGGCGAAGCACCAAGACATTCATCGACAGCAACAATGTGGGCCTCGGAGAAACCGACCTTTCCCAAAATTCGTGAAATACACAAGCAAGAAAAGAACAGTCCTGGAGTACTGCCGGTTGGCAAACAGATCACCAGGCTCGGTTTATCCTCAGTCAAAGTGATCACATGCTCCGCTCTCGATTTGGACCTTGTGCCCTTCGTGTTGGCGACCACCGGGTTTAGGGGATCAGGCGCATCCTGCCGACAGAGCAATGTATGATTTGAAATCGGAATCATCTTTTCAAAATGTCGGACAAGCTGAGTAAATCGTGCTGCTTCAAACGAGGCGCGGGAGGGCCGCTGTGTCCAGCGTCAAAAACGAACAGGTTACCTCCTTGATCTTCGGGTAAATCATCGAGGGTGTCCAAACGCGCACTTGCTACAAAAGCCGTGCTGCCGCGAAACGCAACAGAGGTTATCCTTTGTGCAGGCATCAAGATACGGCGATCAACGGAACCGTCCGGCAGATACCGGGTGACACAACCGCCGTCCCAATGCGCAGACCAAAGCCCGCCTTCGTCGTCACAGATCATGCCATCTGGATAACCCTGAGCCTCGGGCAATTCGGCGAAAACTCTGCGCTCACCCACTTCTCCCGAAATCGGATCAAACGGGGCAGAATAGATAATACGTTCAGGGGAATCCGCAAAGTAGATGAATTTTCCACAGGGGCTGAACGCTGGGCCATTAAACACCGTAAATGACCAGGAGAGTTCGACCAATTCACGGCCCAAAACCCACATGCGGCCATTGGGTTTTTCTTCGTCGCGGTCGCGGCTTCCAAAAATCAAAAACTTGCCCGAGGGATGCACTGCTCCGTCATTCAGAACTTCGTCGACCCCAAGCCAGTTCTGGACCAGCGGAACACTGTCTACGAACAAACCGTCTGCTCCCCCCGCCAGGATACTTCCACTTTGCGTTAGGCAGGCAAAGGCAGCGTTTTGACCCAAATTCAACTCTTCTTCATAACCGTCTGAAAATAAGCGCCACGCTCGGCTTTCTGGAATATCCAGCCACAGTATCGAGTCGCTGGCCTTGTCGTAACGCACGCCTTCGCCTAGGACGGTATTTACCTTGCTGGGCTGACGGATATCCGGGTTAGAAGCCATCAGTAAGTCGCACTCAGACCACCGTCGACGCAGATCACCTGACCGGTGACGTATCTGGAAAGGTCAGACAAAAGATAGACATAAGCACCCGTGCAATCTTCGGGCGTACCCGGACGTCGTAGTGGTATTCGACCTTCCGCGATATAGTGGCTCTTGAAGTCATCTGCCTCGTGTTCATGCAGACCTTCCTCGGTCAAAGCCATGCGAGTGTCTATGAAACCAGGTGCCACAGCGTTGACCCTAATTCCCTGTGAGCCAAAATCCACTGCCATGGATCGAGTTAACATTAATAAGCCACCCTTTGCGGTCGCATATGCCGCCGATTTGGGCACCCCGAAGAATGCTTGAGTGGACAATGTGTTGACAATTGCCGGGGTGGCGGAATTGCCGAGCTTGGGCAAGGCCGCTCGGGTAACGCGCAGTGCCCCTGTCAAGTTCGTGTCCAGAACTTGGGCAAAGCGATCGTCAGTGACCGCCCCTGCATCACTAATATCGAGCACAGCGGCATTATTGATCAGACCATCCAGTGCGGGCCAATCGCTGATATCGGACAGCGCGGTCTCAATGCTCACTGGATCGCTAACGTCCAATGCACAATGGCGCAATCGGTCGGAGTACTCTTTTAAGCCCATTGCCGCCTGATCTAGGGCGGTGCAGTCCTTATCCGTCATCAGCACATCGCCACCTTGCTTTAGGCAGGCCCGTGCGACCGCAAGACCAATGCCCCGCGCTGCGCCGGTCACAAGAATACGGCGCCCCTCAAGAAGCATTGCCTTCTCCCGTCCAGCTTAACGCCGAAGTTGCTCTTGCGCGTTTGACATCACTCCAGCTCTGTTGCAGCCCATTGCATTCGGATCGATATCGCACCGCTTCCTCTGTGATGGCATCGGAAACCAATTCTGCCTCCTCCGGCGTCAGGTTGCAGGGATCCAAATAAATTTCCTGCCGCTCTATAAGATCATCGCGAACGATAATACGTGGGGTTCTGGCCGAGAGCCGATCCGCCAGTTCCCAGGCATTGAAGCCTGCCGCCTCGGGGTTAACGGTTATTTGCAGGCGTGTGATCGGGTTTCCGGTCCAGTCCGCGTGCCGATCCAAGGTAAACCCTGGAATACCCGACAAGTCCTTGATCCAGCCGTCAACGAGTGCTTCTTCGTAGGATTTCGCCGCGTCGTGATCGCGTTTTTCCCACAGCTCCATAGCGGCCATCGCGCCGACTACGCTTTCTTTCCCAGCTTTCATAGTGCGCCCAATACCGCGGTGTTGCAGGTAAGTGGCCCGTACTAGATTGGAATCTCCAGCAACAATTCCGCTTGTGACGCCGCCCAAAAACTTATGGCCAGAGTAGATGACTGCGGATGCCCCCGTTTCAATGGGCCCCCTCAGATCATATTCCGATGCCATGTCGACAATGACCGGAACGCCGTATTCTCGACAGCAGGCAATAAACAAGTCCATTGGCAGTTCGTTCTCTTGCACCGTGTGGTGTGACACCACATACATCGCCGCAGTTGCGCCCCTCTGAAGCGCAGCGAGCAGATGCCATTCTTCACACGTGGCTGCGGTTCCAACTGGAACAACATCAGCGCCGGCCAAGCGAATGGCCTGATCCACTGGTGCGCCGTAGTTGATCATATGCCCCATCGGCAGCAGAACACGGTGCTCGCGATCCGTCTTCGGCAGCATTTCAATACGGGCAAGATCGGTTCCGGTCCAACAAGCGGCGACGGTTTGTGTCATAGCCGCAGCCGAGCAAGTCGTGACACAGCCGGCCTCAGCGCCGGTGAGACGGGAAATGACCGAGCTTGCGCGCGCTTGCAACTCGTCCATATCTACAAAGGACGCCAAAACCATGTCTACAAGTGCACGGGTGGATGGTGCAACGCGGGACGCGCCGATGCTTGTCATAGTCCCCGCCGCATTGATCACCGGCGTCAAACCCCATCGTTCAAAAGGGTCGTTAGTCATTGCAAACGCTCCCCACCGTCAGCATTGAAAACGTGCAGGTGCTCCGGACGAATTCCCAATGTTACGCCCTGGCCCGGTGCTACACGACCGCGTATCTCGCCCCCGGCGCGCGCAGTCAGAACGGTGCCGTGTGCTGTGGTCAGATGTATAAGTGCCTCGTGGCCCAGATCCTCCATGCGATCCACACATGCCGACCCGATCCCAAACCCTTCACTCTCATCGATTGTTACGTGCTCTGGGCGGATTCCCAGTAGTGATCCTGAACGCGGAGCAATTCGACTATCCACTGTTTCCGCCCCTGCAAGAAGCGTGTCAGCGGTGACAAGGTTCATTCGGGGGCTGCCAATGAACCCCGCTACAAAGGTGTTTGACGGGCTTTCATATAGCTCGATCGGAGTGCCAACCTGCATGACCCGCCCTCTGTTCATAACTGCGATCCGATGTCCCATGGTCATCGCCTCGACTTGATCGTGCGTGACGTAAACCGTTGTTGTTCCAAGCTCCTTTTGCATCTGAGAAATCTCTCCGCGCATCTGCACCCGCAATTCAGCATCCAGATTGGACAATGGTTCGTCAAAAAGAAACGCAGACGGTTCGCGGATCATTGCGCGTCCAAGGGCGACCCGTTGAGCCTGTCCGCCCGACAGCTGGCGAGGCTTGCGATCAAGCAACTCGCCAAGGCCCAACATCTGAGCTACGCGATCCACCTCCGAATCTACGGTGGCCTGATCAGTTTTGCGAAGCTTCAGTCCAAATGACAGGTTTTCCTTAACCGACATGTTTGGAAACAGGGCGTAGGATTGAAACACCATCGAGATGTTTCGTTCGGCCGGTGTCAGATTGTTCGCGCGTTGGTTCCCGATCATCAAGTCACCCGAGGAAATACTCTCTAGCCCAGCGATCATTCTAAGAGTGGTGGACTTTGCACATCCCGATGGGCCGACAAGCACCATGAACTCGCCCTCGTGCACATGCAGGTTGAGGCCCTTGATCACCTCGACATCGCCATAGCGTTTTGACGCGTCCACAAATCTAACTTCACTCATCTCTGTGAAATCCAATCAGGAGAAATCGAAATTATGGCATCGATCTCAACGGTGATATTCCCCGGCAGCGATCCCATACCAACAGCCGCACGCGAATGCCGCCCACGCGATCCAAAAACGTCACAGAAAAGGTCGGAGCATCCGTTGATCACTTCGGGGTGGTCTGCAAATTCAGGGACGCTGTTAACCATTCCAAACACTTTACGGATTTGCGCGACATGCTCGAGCGAACCCAGTATCTCTTTCATCGCGCTGATCAGGACCAAGCCGGTCCGCATCGCGTGATAACGAGCTTCTACAACACTCACGTCGAGACCAACTTTGCCTTGGGCCAATTGCCCATTCTCTAAAAGTGGACCTTGACCGGAAAGATAAAGCGTTGTTCCGTCGACCGATCCAAGATCGAAATTTCCTACGACATCAGGAACTTGCGGAAGCTTCAATCCCAGCGCCTCCAGTTGGGTCTCGGGTGGTGGTGAGTAAAGTGATTTGGTTCTTGGTTCGGAGCTCATATTGAATACGCCTCCTCAACCTTTTCCCGCGCCTCTGTCAAAAAACTGTCCGTGACGACGAACTCGTTTGCGATGCCGAAGGCGAGGTTTTCACGGTCCACGAAACCCATAAGACCCCGCATAGCATCAAAAACATCATCCCAAGAGACACCTAACGCTGAAGGTCGGATATCGACCCCGAGTGAAACAACCGCTTTCAACAGCTCATCAGCGCGGTTTGCGTGCATCATTGCGCCAATCACAAGGCCCAGACATACCGCCTGTCCATGCAGAAACTTTTTACCAGTCCCAGCTTCGAGCGCATAAAAGATATAATGTTCAACACCTTCGATGTGACGTGGGTTCCAGCCGGCCCCATGATACGATGCACCACCCCATTTCAGGGCATCGACCATGATCTCAATTCCACGCGGGCTGAGCTCCTTAATCTCATTTAACTCGGCCAAGGCAGCTTCGGCCTTGGACAATGAAACCTGTGCTAAGCTTTCGTCATACGGCCAACGCTTCTCGCACTTCCCATGGGCATGAGCGTAGCGCCAGTCCATGACCCCGGTTATGAAACAGAACACGTCACCCACACCGCCGATATTCAATGCGCGGGGTGCACCCTCAATAATATCCAGATCGATGTAGATTGTTTCCGGCACAGCCCAACCTACATATTTGACGACGCCGTTCTCTCGCACGCCAGCGCGGTGGCCGAATACGGCGTCAACAGACAGGGACGTGGGAAACTGGAACAGCGGTAGGTTTAGGCGCCAGGCAAAGTATTTGGCGGCATCTATAGCCTGTCCCCCGCCGAGCCCGACGATCGATGCAACATCCGAGAACATGGCGAGATCGCTCTCAAGCCGCGAGCGTTCCATAGACTCGACAAAGTAGACTTGGGCATCCTGTGGCAAGGCCGGACCGAAGATGGGCCACAGATCCTCCATCGTTACGATCAACATTTTCGGACGCACAAAATTTGGAATCTCTGCCAACAGGTTACGTCCGAAAACTGTAGGAAACTGATCAATATCGGCTTCTTTGAATGGCATATTCTCAACCCTTGACTGCGCCAAGGGTCAACCCTTTGACGATGTGTTTTTGAGCGACGATGGCAAAGATCAGCATGGGGATAATCGCGATGATCGACGCCGCCGTCATTGCGCCCCAATCCAGCGCGGCATAACCGCGAAAACTGGTCACGCCTAAAGTGACCGTTTGAGCTTTCGAAAACGTGAGACCCAAAGCAATTGCGAGCTCGTTCCAGATCCAGATGGCATTCAGGATCGCTGTCGCTACCATCCCCGGCAAAGTGCAAGGAATGTAGATTTTTGTCAGGATTTGAAAATTGCTCGCCCCTTCTATTCGGGCAGCTTCATCAATCGCGGGATTGATTTCCCGAAAGAAGGAACTCAGCAGCCAAATGGACAATGGCAGCACATGTACCTGATACATCAACGCCAGGCCGATATGCGTGTCATAAAGACCCGTCCACTGATAAAGCGAGAACATCGGAAGCACGAATAGGAACTCGGGCAGCATATAGGCGAGGATCAACCAAACGCCGACGATGTTCCGACCCCGAATTTTCATCCGAACAAGTGCGTAGGCAGTCGGGATTGCAATCGCCAGTGACAGCGCGACACCAATGATTGTCACGATCACGGAATTTAGGAAGGTGTACTTGAACGTATCGTGCGTCCAAAGTTTCAGATAGTTCGCGGTCGTCGGATCAAATATCCAAAGGGGCGGGTTGGCCAACCCGTCTTTTTTAGATTTGAGAGAAGTCGCAAGTACCCAATACACTGGGAATAGGCTGAACAATACCATCGCGCCGGTGAAGACGTATGCCCACCACGTCGACAAACGCTCCGACAGACGGGTTTTTTGCGGCAGGTGTGCGGTAACGCTCATCTCCTTTCCTCCATGCGCTGTTGCAGCGTCTGAAGAGCCAGTGCGATGAAGAGGATTAGCAACGAGAACAATATGATCGTTGCCATCGCTTTGCCGATTTGCTGATAGCTATAGGCTGTTCGGTAGACAAATGTCTGCACAACCTCGGTCGCCATTCCCGGACCGCCGCCAGTTGTACCGAAGACGATGTCAAAGATTTTCAGCGTATCTATCGCGCGAATGATGACCACGGTTATTAAGAGAGACCGAAGCATTGGCAGCTTGATCCGCCAGAAGATTGTGAACTCACGTGCACCCTCAACGCGCGCAGCTTCGATCGGGTCAACGGGCAACCCGCGAAGGCCAGCAAGCAAGATGATGAAAACAAAAGCGGTTTGCCACCAGACGTCCACCGCGATTATTGACGGCATGGCCGTTGCAGCAGAGCCGTAAAACGCAGAAGGCCCAAGACCGACAGCACCAATGAGATGGTTCACGATTCCAAGAAACGGATCGAACATCACTTTCGACATCAGGGCCACAACAATGCCCGAGACCATAAGCGGCAACATGATTAACGCACGGATCAGATCAGTTCTTATGGATAATTTATCCACCTGAACCGCCAGATACAAACCCAGAGCGACTTCGACTGTTGTTGCAAATGTCGCGAAAACCACAGTGTTTCGCATAACCGTCCAGAACTCGCTGTCAGAAAGAAGAGCCGTGAAATTAGACATGCCTACATAGTCAAACTGGTTGCCCCAATTCCAGTTGGTCAGCGACACAACCATCCCGAATCCAATCGGGTAAAGCGAGGTCATCGCAAGCACCAAAACACACGGCAGGATGAACCAGAATGCGGAAGCATTGCCTAAGGGTTTGAGCAAAGAGGTCATGTCACCTTGCTATCAGAAAAGTTGTTTTGATGTTGCGAGGCGTTGCTCTGGGCCGCAAAGCCTTGAGGCCCAGAGTTATGGATGGCTCAGTTAGCAGCCAGCTTCTTGAAATCAGCCTGCGCTGCGGCGCCGGACTCAGTGGGGTCGGCACCACCATAGATCGCCTGAATGACATCAACGATGCGAAGCGCGAATTCGCTCCAACCCGCGCGCTGGACCACCGAAGTTTGCGAGTTTGGCATGGCTGCGGCCACTGCATCGACATACCCCTGCGGGAAGCTTGCTGCATAGTCGGCATCTTCCCAAGTTGACAGTCGTGGTGCTCCGCCATGGAATTTACCAATAGTTGTCGCGTTGTCTGCATTCGACATGTATTGAATGAACAGCCAACCAGCCTCGGGATTGGTCGCGTTCTGCGGAATGCCAAAACCCCATTGCCAATGCGCTGTATAAGGATCACCCCCAGCATTATCGACGGGGATCACGGAATAGCCGATCTTGCCCGCAATCGGACTTTCATCCGCGTTCTCGAAGCCTGGGGCAAACAAACTGGCATCAATAAAGAATGCAGCACCTCCAGCCTGGAAAAATTGCGAAGCGTCGGGCCAGTCCATCGCCTGAATGTTGACAGGGCCAGCCTTCATCAACTCAGCATAATTGGCCAGGCCACGCACGATATCGGGATTATCCATTTTCGGGTTATCCCATCCCCCCTCGAACCAGACGTTGTATGGAGCAGACCGATCGGCCGGCCCGACCGAGTTGTTTACGAAGCCAGTGATTGTATCGATCAACGTATCTGACCGAATTCCGCGCAACACCGCACCAGCGACTGCACCGTCGCTATCTTCTTTCACTTTCTGCGCGGCTGCGATCAGCTCTTCCATTGTGGCTGGCATTTGGCCACCCAGGTATTGATCGACATGATCCATATTTGCGAACAGGATGTAGGTCTCGAACGATGCCGGAATACCGTGATACTCCCATGTTCCGTCAATGTCGTATTTGGTGGAATCCATGAAACCTGCAGGAATGTCTGCCAAGTTGTAGTCGGGCGCAGTCAAGTCGGGATTGTCGATGAAACCCTGGAGCGAATGAACTAATCCGTTTGTATGCTGCGTATATGCTGTGGAATCCATCGGCAGAAAATAGACGTCCATCTGGGAGTTACCACCAGTTCCCCTTAGGGCAACCTCCATCCGGTCGAAATACAGGTCTTCAGCCATTGTCTGCAGATTTACTTCGATACCGGTGTCGGCTTCGAACTGATCCATAACTGCGCGTACCCCATCGGTCACCGGATGTTCAGGCATCATTACAGTGACGGATTGGCCCGAGAGTTGGTCCCAAGAAAATTCCGCAAGGGCATCTGAAGCAGATAGGCCGAACGCCAGAATTGAGCCGGCGGTCAGAAGGGTAGCGCGAAAGTGATTTTCGCGGCGCTGAATGGTCATCGTTTCCTCCTGTTGATAGCTACCCCTAAGGGGCATTGGTCAACCGAATCTCTATTTTTATGAAAGCGGTCAACCAATTAGGCTAATAACGCGACCAATTGTCAACTTAATTCAGTAAATTTTGGCATTTCAGCCATGAGAACTTGGCATTTCATCCCGACTATGCGAATGGTTGACCACTTGAACAACTTGGACGCCGATATGAAAAACCGAGCCACTGACCGTGTTTATCAGGAGATCCGAGATCTGCTTCGGTCAGGTGAAATCCTGCCGGGGCACCGCATTCCGAACGAACGTAAACTTGCCGAATCCATGAATGCCTCGCGCACTCAGATAAGGGATGCGCTTTTGGTTCTCCAACGTGATGGTCTGGTGGAGCGCAAGATAGGCAGTGGTACCTATTTGTCAGAACGAGCAGCGCAGATCATAGAATTGGACGAAGCGTCCGTTGATATGTCGCTTGAGCGGTCACATGACTTCCACGAAACGCTTGAAGCCCGACTGCTGATCGAGCCATCGGTCGCAGCTCGGGCGGCAGAAGCTCCAACTGCCAGCTTCTTGAATGATCTGGATGATGCTCTGGAACGGATCCTCGTTGCCCCTACATGGCTGCAGTTCAAAGAGGAAATCTACGGTTTCGCAAGGCTCTACTACGTCGAAGCTGGCAACGGATTTCTGTGTTGGACTTTTGACCAGATTGTCTCTGCGCGCCGCGCTAACAAGTTTGACGGCGGCACAGATCAGGCGCCCGTTGCAAATCTTGTACGCAAGCATTTTCATGACCGTCTTTCAAAGATCGCAGTTGCGATAAGGTCAGAAGAACCCGAAATGGCTCGCTCAGAAGTAGAGAGCTTTTTGGTCGGCATGGCCGCATCATCTGCTCTATGAACATAACGGGCTTAAAGGTTTCCAAAGAAAATTTGACGGGGTGAACGCCTGACAAAAACAATTCCCAACTGACAAGCCGGTGAATTGATTAGGTCGTAGCGGACCATACTTCGAGAGCCGGAAATTTTATCTAGTGGTAGTCGATTGACGTATGTCCGCTTTCGCGACGGTTAATAATTCCGTTCGCACCAGCAGCGAACGACTGGTTTCCGCCCTAAATAATGGAACACGCAAAAGTCTGCCATGAAAGTTGCAGGTTTGACGCCGAGAAATGGCATCTCGGCGTCAATAAATGTCACCTTTTGTGTCGTTCCACACCAACAAAAAATGAATTCCGGTCCTCAACCGCATTTAGAATGACCGCAACTTCGACAGGTCATGCATCCTTCGATCATGACCATGTCGAATTGGCCGCAGGACGGGCAGGCTTTGCCGCGTGGGGCATCGATGTTGACGACCTGCGCCTGTGGGTCGGACTTCAGCCCCATCCCTTCGCCTTCCAGAAAGCCGATGTTGATCATGTGCTGTTCGATGACGCCACCAATTGCCGCCAGAATCGAAGGTATATACTTGCCCTTAACCCAGGCACCGCCGCGCGGGTCGAAAACGGCCTTTAGCTCTTCGACGACAAAGGACACGTCACCGCCACGTCGGAAAACGGCCGATATCATGCGGGTCAGCGCCAATGTCCAGGCGTAATGCTCCATGTTCTTCGAGTTGATGAACACCTCGAACGGACGCCGCCGCCCACCGATGACGATGTCGTTGATGGTCAGGTAAATCGCGTGCTCGCTGTCGGGCCATTTCAGCTTGTAAGTCGATCCTTCCAATGCCTGCGGGCGATCCAGCGGTTCGGACATATAAACCACCTCGCCGCCGTCGACCTCATGCGGTGCATCGGCGCTTTCGCCCGGTGCTTTGTCATCGCTTTCGGAAACGGTCAGGACCGAACCGGTCACGTCATTGGGGCGATAGGTCGTGCAGCCCTTGCAGCCCTGATCCCAGGCCTGCATGTAGACATCCTTGAACGCGTCAAAGCTGATATCTTCGGGGCAATTGATGGTCTTTGAGATCGAGCTGTCGATCCACTTTTGCGCCGCCGCCTGCATCTTGACGTGATCTGTCGGTGACAAGGTCTGTGCATTGACGAAGTAATCGGGCAATTCCGCGTCGCCAAACTTGTCGCGCCACATCCGCACGGCATAATCGACGACTTCTTCTTCGGTGCGAGAACCATCCTTTTGCAACACCTTACGCGTGTAAGCATAGGCAAAGACCGGCTCGATCCCCGAAGAGACGTTCCCGGCATAAAGCGATATCGTCCCCGTCGGCGCTATTGATGTCAGCAATGCGTTACGGATACCATGTTCGCGGATGGCGTCGCGTACGTCGTCATCCATCTGCTGCATGGTGCCGCTGGCGAGATATTTCTCGGCATCGAACAAGGGGAACGCCCCCTTTTCCTTGGCCAAATCGACCGACGCCAGATACGCGGCGCGGGCGATCGCGTGCAACCAGCGTTCGGTCTGACGCGCCGCCTGGTCCGAGCCATAGCGCAGACCCAGCATCAGCAGCGCATCTGCCAGACCGGTCACACCAAGGCCGATGCGGCGCTTGTCCTGCGCTTCCGCTTCTTGCTCTGCCAGCGGGAATTTCGACGCGTCCACCACATTGTCCATCATCCGCACGGCGGTGGCGACCAATTCTTGCAAGGCGCTCTCATCCAGATGGGCAGCATCTTCGAACGGTGCGGCGACCAATCGTGCCAGATTGATCGAGCCCAGCAAACACGCTCCGTAAGGCGGGAGAGGTTGCTCGCCACAGGGGTTTGTGGCGGCAATCGTCTCGACATAGCTCAGATTGTTGGCTGCGTTGATGCGGTCGATGAAGATCACGCCCGGCTCGGCGTAGTCATAGGTCGCCTGCATGATCTTGTTCCACAGATCGCGCGCCTGAACCGTGTGATAGACCTTGCCCTCAAACACCAGATCCCACGGGCCGTCGGCCTTGACGGCCTCCATGAACGGATCGGTCACCAGCACCGACATGTTGAACATGCGCAGGCGGGCCGGGTCGGATTTGGCGGTGATGAACTGTTCGATATCCGGGTGGTCGCAGCGCATGGTCGCCATCATCGCGCCCCGGCGCGAGCCTGCGGACATGATCGTGCGGCACATCGCGTCCCAGACGTCCATGAAACTCAACGGCCCCGAGGCGTCGGCGGCCACGCCTTTCACGTCTGCACCACGCGGACGGATGGTCGAGAAATCATATCCGATTCCCCCGCCCTGCTGCATGGTCAGCGCCGCCTCTTTCAGCATGTCGAAGATACCACCCATGCTGTCGGGGATCGTGCCCATCACAAAGCAATTGAACAGAGTCACCTGACGCGCGGTCCCTGCGCCCGCTGTTATGCGACCGGCGGGCAGGTATTTGAAATCTTCCAGCGCCGCATAGAATTTCTCTTCCCAATGCGCCGGATCATCCTCGACCCGCGCCAAATCGCGCGCGATGCGTCGCCAGCTATCCTCGACCGTCTGGTCAATGGGCGTGCCATCGGCCTGTTTGAAACGGTACTTCATATCCCAGATCTGCTCGGCGATGGGGGCGGCAAAGCGGCTCATTGGCGATTCCTGTTTAGCTAGAGGCGGTCAGATTACTCCAATTCGCACCCAATCCACAACACCTTGATGACATGGCGCATCAGGCTACAATATAGTGAAGACCCTTGGGACGACTCTGTGGGAAAACTGTGGATAAGTACGTAAACCTCATCAAACTTTCGGTCGGATCAGAAAGCGTTGATACGCTGATCGCGTGGCAGGACAGCCGCAAACCGTTGTACGAGGACGGCTGCCCGCGCCATGTCACCCGCATGTGGCCCAAGCGCGAGGCCGAGATTTTGAATGGCGGATCAATCTATTGGGTGATCAAAGGCGTCATCCAATGTCGCCAGCGCATCCTGCGGCTGGACGAAGTCCGCGGCGAGGATGGCATCCGCCGCTGCGCGATCGTTCTGGACCCCGAACTTCACCGTACGCAGAACGCCCTGAAACGCCCGTTCCAAGGCTGGCGCTATCTAAAGCCCGAGGACACGCCCGCCGATCTGCCCAAAGGGCGAGAGCAGGACGACGCCCTGCCCGACGATCTGAATCGCGCGCTAGCGGATATCGGTCTGCTTTAGCTTAGCCGGTCAAGCAGGTCCGACAGAACCGCCTTGTCACTAGACTCGTATTTGGAGACCCGGCTGCGCCATAGCGTGGCTTGCGACTGCAGGATCAGGCCATCCGACAGGATCTTCAGATGGTTGGCCCGCAAGGTTTCCCCGGTCGAGGTGATGTCGGCAATCGCCTCGGCGGTTTCGTTCATCACCGTACCCTCGGTCGCGCCCTGGCTGTCGACCAGAGCGTAATCCGCGACACCCGCATCTGTCAGGAATTCGCGCACAAGCCTGTGGTACTTGGTGGCAATCCGCAGGCGGTGCCCATGGGTTTTGCGAAACGCAGCCGCAGCCGCATCCAGATCGTCCAACGTGTCCACATCGACCCAGCAGGCCGGTGTGGCAACAATCAGATCGGCCTTGCCAAAGCCAAGCTGCGCGACCTCTTCGACCTGCTGTTCCCAACGGGGCAGCTTCTCTTGCACCAGATCGACACCGGTAACGCCAAGATGAACGCGCCCGGCGGCCAGTTCGCGCGGAATTTCTCCGGCTGAGAGCAGGATCAGGGAAACGCCATCGATTCCTTCGACCCGGCCTGCGTATTCCCGGTCTGATCCGCTGCGGGACAGGGTAATCCCGCGCTTTTCGAACCACGCAAAAGTCTTGTCCATCAACCTGCCCTTCGAGGGGACACCCAGCTTCAGGCTCATTGTGCGCCCTCCTCGATCTCGAGCATCAGGTCGGGGCGCAGCACCCCGCCGACCGCCGGAATTTCGGCTCCATTGCCCAATTGGCGCGTCAGCGCGTCATAGCGTCCGCCGGTGGCAATCGGCGGCAGGTCCGGGCGACCCTCGGCGTAAAACCCAAAGACGAAGCCGTCATAATATTCCATCGACGTCCGGCCATAGGCGGCCTCAAAGTCCAGCCGTGCGATATCGACGCCGCGCGCTTGCAAGGCGGCCATGCGCGCTTCCAGCCGATCCAGCGCCGGGGCGATTTGTGGCAGGTCTACAGCCACGTCGCGCAGTTGTTCCAACGCAAACGGAACGGTTTCGCGTACGTTCAGCAGCGTTTCCAGACCAACCAGCTCATTGTCCGAGATCGGTGGCGTGTCGCGGTCTTCGCGCAAAGCACTGATCCGCGCCTCTATTTCGGATGCGCGGCGCTTGCCGATCATCGGCACGTCGGTCGCTAGGGGGTCTTCGGCATCCAGCAGCGCATCGCGCCCTTCCGGGGCTTGTTGGCGCCCTGCGAAACGGTCCAGCAAAATGCGGAAACGGCGCGGCCGCCACAGATGCCGCATCAACGCGTTCTTACGGCGGTCCGTCGTCCGCAGACCCTGTACCGCAGCGGTCAGGATGCCGATATCTCCGGTTGCAGCGCGCAGTGGCAAGCCACGCAATTGCAGGGCAAACAGTGAAAACACTTCGGCGTCGGCACCCGAGGGATCGTCGCGGTCAAAGACCTCGTACCCCACCTGAATATATTCGTTTGAGCGTTCCGGGTCGTGCTCTTGCCGCCGGAACACCTCGCCGGAATAGGTATAGCGCGCCGGTTCCGCACCGTCGTTCATGTGCATCTGCACCACAGGCAGGGTGAAATCCGGGCGCAGCATCAACTCACCACGCAGCGCATCCGAGGTGACATAGGCGCGGGCACGAATGTCTTCTCCATAAAGGTCCAGCAACGTGTCGGCGGATTGCAGCAGGGGCGTATCCACCACCTGAGCACCAGCGGCCTCGAACCGGACGCGCATCATCGCGGCGCGGGCCTGAATCTCGGAACGGTTGGCCATGGGTCAGTCCTGACTGTCGAGGATTTCGCGCACCTTGGCGACCAGTTCGCCACGCGGCACTTCGAACTGGCTGGGGCGTTCCTTCCATTCCTCAAGCGTTGCGCTTTCGGCGATCTTCGCGCCCAGGATCAGGTCCTTGATCTGAACGATCCCATTGGCCTTCTCATCACCGCCTTCGATCACCGCAATGGGGGAGTTCCGCTTATCTGCATATTTCAGCTGGTTGCCAAAATTCTTGGGGTTGCCCAGATAGACTTCGGCCCGGATACCCGCATTGCGCAACTCGGCGACCATCGCCTGATAGTCGGCCATCCGGTCGCGATCCATGACGGTGACGACTACGGGACCCGTGGCCTGCGCAGCGATCCGGCCCTTTTCGCGCAGGGCAGCCAGCAGACGGTCAACGCCAATTGAAATACCGGTTGCAGGCACTTCTTGCCCAGTAAAGCGCTTGACCAGATCGTCGTAGCGACCTCCACCCGAGACCGAGCCGAACTGGCGCTTGCGACCTTTTTCGTCGAAAATCTCAAAGGTCAGTTCGGCCTCGTAGACCGGCCCGGTATAGTAACCCAGACCGCGCACGACGGATGGGTCAATTTCGATCCGGTCCGCGCCGTAGCCACCCGCATCCAACAGGGCGCCGATCTGTTCCAACTCGGCAATGCCATCCGCACCGATCTTGCTGTCGCCCACAGCAGCGCGCAGGTTGGTCAGCGTTCCGGCGGTGTCAGTGGCCTTCGAGGTCAGGAATGCGATCACCGGCTCGGCCTGATTGTCGCTCAGGCCGACGCCGTCGATAAATGCACCCGAGGCGTCCAGGCGGCCTTTGGTCAACAGCTCTCGCACGCCCTGTTCGCCGACCTTGTCGAACTTGTCGATGGTGCGCAGGACGTTGTCGCGGGCAGCTGCGTCGCCACCCAGCCCCATCGCCTCAAGCACACCGTTAAGAACCTTGCGGTTGTTGACGCGCACCAGATAATCACCGCGCGGAATGCCGACGGTCTCCAGAGTATCCGACAGCATCGCACAGATCTCGGCATCGGCTGCCATGCTGGCCGTGCCCACCGTATCCGCATCGCACTGATAGAACTGGCGATACCGCCCCGGCCCCGGCTTTTCGTTGCGCCAGACCGGACCCATCGCATAGCGGCGATAGGGCGTCGGCAGGTCATTGCGGTGCTGCGCGTAAACACGGGCCAAAGGCGCGGTCAGGTCATAGCGCAGGGCCATCCAGTCGCCCTTATCGTTTTCGTCAATTTCCTGCCAGGCGAACACACCTTCGTTCGGGCGATCCACATCCGGAAGGAACTTGCCCAGTGCCTCAACGGTTTCGACCGCGCTGCTCTCCAAGGCATCAAACCCGTAGCGATGATAGACCTCCGCAATAGCCCGCAGCATCTCGGTGCGCTGCGAGACTTCCTGGCCGAAATAGTCACGGAACCCTTTCGGCGTTATGGCCTTGGGGCGGGGCTGTTTCTTGGGCTTGGCCATCTGGGGCGTCCTTCGCGGTCATGTTCCGCGCGCGGTCTATCCCATGGCCTTCATCGGGGCAAGGCGCGCTTTCGCTGGCTTTGGCGTCACAGGGTCGCTATGACCGGCCACAAAGGAGCTTTCCATGCAGCATCTGGAAGAACAGATCGCCCATCTGACCCGCACGGTCGAAGAGCTGAACACGGTCGTCACAAGCCAGCAAGGCGAGATTGACCGCCTGACCCGCCGTGTCGAAATGCTGTTGCAGCGCGAGGCCGAACGGGCACAGGAAGGCTCGGGCGGGGTCGTGTTCGGAGACGAACGCCCGCCGCATTATTGAGGTTTGGTTGATGGCGAACGACCCGAGCGCTGAGCCCTGCGCGTGGATTTCTACGACTGTCAACAGCATCAATGACATACAAGCTGTACTCCGCAAGGAGTACGGCGACCGGCGCTTGAGGCAATCTCCAGAAGTGGTCGAATGGTCCAAGAGGATGGTTCGCGAGTCGGATCTCGGCTGGAAGCGAGGAGAAATCCTGACCGAAGAACAAGTTGGCGAACTTTGGTATTTCAACGCTCATCCCGAATATGCCCCACCTCCGTTCATATCAGGGGGTGGCTACCCCTTGATTTCGGAAACTGCGAAAGCAGTTCTTGAACGGTTCGATCTGGGAGAAACTGTTTTTCACCCGCTCACAATCATGGACGCAGAAGAAACGCGAGTGACGACACCCGAGCCGTACTACTTTCTGAATGTCGGCAACAAACGGTTGATGGGTAACTACGAAGCGCTTGGTCCAGAGGGTGGGCCAGCAAGCGCGCCGTTAGTTAGCATTGCTGGAGGTGTTGTTTACGTTCCTCGCCAAGGAAAAGAAGCTAGGCTTGTAGTAGTCCCCGAAGCCCTCAACGGCCCGGACATCTGGCTAGACCCGAAAGTCCCGTCTCTGCTGTTCCTGTCCGACCGCCTTGTCACCGGCCTCAAATCCGCCGGGGTGGACAAAGGCTGGGGATTGGTTCGCTGCACCGTGGGCACGCTTTAGCGAACCCAGACCACAATCCGACTAATACCCCAGCGACTTTTTCACCGCATTGTCGACCACGCCGCCCAAAAGGGCATGCTTATCTGCGGCGCATCCTTCTGACAAAGCGGTAATGAACACTTCGCGCAGTTGGTCCTTTTCTTCGTCGGTCGTTGCATGATCTTCGATATTGATCTGGCGATTGTAGAGCGATAGGGCCGTCATCTTTTCGACCACGGCCACGACAAAGGCTTCGTCACCATCCGCCTCTTCGGCAATCGACGCACAGGTATAATGCATGACGGGCAGAGCGTCTTGGACCATCTGTTCAGCCGCTTCGTCCGCAAAGGTCAGGACCGGCGCGGCCGTAATAAGGCCCGCCAAAATGGTCGTCAAAGGGTTCCGCATCGCACTCATTTCCAGTTATGCCCGATAATCGCCCCGGCCACGCCGCCAATCGCGGCGCCTTTGCCATCGCCTATCAGGGCACCAACGCCCGCGCCAATCAACGCGCCCTCAATTGTCTTTTTCTTCTTGTCATCGGCCAACGCCGCAGTTGCCATGGCGGCTGACGTCGCACCGGCCAAGACCAAAGTTCTTAGACCAACAGATGAAAGTGTCATCCCTGCGCCCTCCTGTGTTTCGCGCGAAAGAGTGTCCAAGGCAGCCTAGCGGCACTGAATCATCGTGGCAACTAGACCTCGTCGACAGACATCACTCCGTCCAGCGATTTGATCGCGCCCTTGATCTGAGGATTGATCGGAAACTCCTGCCCCAAATCCATCTCGACTTCGCCGGGCAGTCCGGGACCGAGCAGGCACAGATGAATGGGGCCCTTCGCGGCGCCTTTGGCGGCGCCTGCCGCATCAGCCAGAACTTTGGCCACTGTTGGCAGGGCCTGTGGTTCGTCGACAAAGATGCGTAAACCGGTTGCTCCTGCCTCGCTCACCACGGAATCGGCAGGCCCGACAGATCGACCTAGCAGCTTTAGCTGATCAGCCTCCATCGTCGCCTCGGCGGTCAGAACCACCTGCGCGCCGGTCTCCAGAAATTCGCGGCATTTTTCCAGTGTATCCGAGAACAGCGTGACCTCGTACGCACCCGTCGGGTCCGAAAGCTGCGCGAAGGCGAACCGGTTGCCACGGGCGGATTTGCGCTCTTGTCGTCCGGCGACAACGCCGGCCATCTTGGCGATCAGCGGTCCGGATCGGGCCTTTTCCATCACTTCATCCAGCGTCAGCACCTGTTTGCGCTTCAGCGCGGGCATATAGTCGTCCAGAGGGTGACCCGACAGGTAGAACCCAATAGCCTTGAACTCTTCGCTCAGCCGTTCCGCAGGCAGCCAGTCGGGCGATGGCGACAGGCGTGGTTCGGGCAGATCGTCCCCTGCCTCACCAAACAGCGACACCTGGTTTGAGTTCTTCTGATCGTGGATCGCCGCAGAGTATTGCACCAGCGGATCGAGGCTCTCGAAAACGCGGCGGCGGTTCTTGTCTAACTCGTCAAAAGCCCCTGCCCTTGCCAGCATCTCAAGCGGGCGCTTGCCGACCTTTTTCAGATCAACCCGGCGCGCGAAATCAAACAGGTTGACGAACGGCTTGTCTGCCCGACCCTCGACCACGAGGTTCATAGCCTCGACACCCACATTCTTGAGCGCGCCCAGCGCATAGACCAGATGCCCATTGTGAACATCAAACGTCGCCTGAGACCGGTTCACGCAAGGCGGCACATAGGGCAGTTCCAGACCTTTGCGAACCTCTTCGAAATAGACCGCCAGCTTGTCGGTCAGGTGGATATCGCAGTTCATGACACCGGCCATGAACTCGACCGGGTGGTTCGCCTTCAGCCAACCGGTCTGATAGCTGACCACCGCATAGGCCGCGGCGTGGGATTTGTTGAAGCCATAGTTGGCGAATTTCTCCAACAGGTCGAAGACCTCGCTGGCCTTCTTGGCATCGACACCATTCTCGGCCGCGCCCTTTTCGAATTTCGGGCGTTCAGCATCCATCGCCTCTTTGATCTTTTTCCCCATCGCACGGCGCAGAAGGTCGGCACCACCGAGGCTGTACCCCGCCATGACCTGTGCAATCTGCATCACCTGTTCCTGGTAGACGATGATGCCTTGGGTCTCCTCAAGGATATGGTCGATCAGAGGGTGCACGGATTCGATTTTCCGCAGCCCATTCTTGACCTCGCAATAGGTCGGGATGTTCTCCATCGGGCCGGGACGGTACAGGGCCACAAGGGCTACGATATCTTCGATGCAGGTCGGTTTCATACGCTTGAGCGCATCCATCATGCCCGAGGATTCCACCTGGAACACCGCTACTGTCTTGGCCGCCGAATAGAGTTTGTACGTCGCTTCATCATCCAGCGGGATCGCGTTGATCTGGTTTTTGGCCCCTTCGGCGGGTTCATAAAGTTCAGTACCATCAGCGGCGATGTGCAACGGGCGATCAGATTTGAAGATCAGATCCATTGCGTTCTGGATCACAGTCAGCGTCTTCAGTCCCAGAAAGTCGAACTTCACCAGTCCGGCCTGTTCGACCCACTTCATATTGAACTGTGTGGCAGGCATATCCGAGCGCGGGTCCTGATACAAAGGCACCAGCGCATCCAGCGGACGATCGCCAATCACCACCCCCGCTGCGTGGGTCGAAGCGTTCCGCAACAGCCCTTCGACCTGCTGGCCATAGTTCAGCAGGCGATCAACAACCTCTTCGCTGCGCGCCTCTTCGCGCAAGCGGGGCTCGTCCTTAAGCGCCTTCTCGATTGAAACCGGTTTGACACCTTCAACCGGGATCATCTTGGACAAGCGATCAACCTGCCCATAGGGCATCTGCAACACCCGCCCGATATCGCGCACCGCCGCCTTCGACAGCAACGCACCAAAGGTGATGATCTGCCCCACCTTGTCGCGGCCATATTTCTGCTGCACGTAGCGGATCACCTCTTCGCGACGGTCCATGCAGAAGTCGATATCGAAGTCGGGCATAGACACCCGTTCCGGGTTCAGGAACCGTTCGAACAGCAGGGAATAGCGCAGTGGGTCAAGGTCTGTGATTGTCAATGCATAAGCCACCAATGAGCCCGCACCCGAGCCTCGGCCCGGCCCGACCGGGATATCTTCGTCCTTGGCCCATTGAATAAAGTCTGCAACGATCAGGAAGTAGCCCGGGAAGCCCATCCCCTCGATGATGTCGAGTTCGAAATCCAGCCGTTCCTGATATTCCTCGGGCGTTACCGCATGCGGGATCACCGCCAGACGTTTTTGCAGACCCTCATTGGCGATGCGGCGCAGTTCAGCGACCTCGTCATCAGCAAATTTTGGCAGGATCGGATCACGGCGATAGGCCATGAAGGCACAACGGCGCGCGATTTCTACCGTGTTTTCGATCGCTTCGGGCAGATCGGCGAACAGGGTCACCATTTCCTGCTGCGACTTGAAATAGTGCTGCGCGGTCAAACGGCGACGTCCATCCTGCTGATCGACATAGGCCCCCTCGGCGATACAGATCAGCGCGTCATGCGCCTCGTACATATCCGTTGTCGGGAAATAAACGTCATTGGTGGCCACCAGCGGCAGGTTCTTGGCATAGGCCATCTCGACATGGCCCTGCTCGGTCAGGCGCTCGGCCTCGGGCTGGCCGCCCTCGCCCGGATGGCGCTGAAGCTCGACATAAAGCCGATCGGGGAACATCGTCGCCAATCGATCCACCAGAACCTCGGCCGCCGGGCGTTGCCCGTGCTGCAGAAGCATTCCAACCGGACCATCAGGTCCACCCGTGAGGCAGATCAGGCCGTCAGACCTTTCCGCCAGCTCTTCCATTGTGACCTGCGGCAATTGCCCACCCTTGTCTACGTAAAGGCAGGAACTGAGTTTCATCAGGTTCTCGTAGCCCAGCTCGGACTGCGCCAGCAGCACGAGCGGTGCGGGCGCTTTGGGCTTCTCACCCGGCTGCGCCTGTACATAGGTCAGATCAACCTGACAGCCCATGATCGGCTGTACCCCGGCCCCGCTGGCGGTCACCGAAAACTCCAGCGCCGAAAACATGCTATTGGTGTCCGTTACTGCGACGGCGGGCATCTCCATCTGTTCGCAAAGTCCCGGCAGCTTTTTCAGCCGCACGGCGCCTTCCAACAGGGAATATTCGGTGTGAACGCGGAGGTGAATGAATCGAGGAGAACTGCTCATGACCGCCACGCTATCCCAGCCGGGCGCAGGGCAAAAGCAAGAACCGTTGCATCGGGATGCTTAAAAAATCAGCTTTGATTATTCGGCTTTTTCAGAAGGTGCTTCGGGGACCGGCATTAACCAAACAAAAAAATCGCTTTAGTTTCAGACGCCTAATTCGTAAACACGCAAGGCCGTTCGGCGCAAAGCAGGTCTATTGATGCATCACATAGGCAGTTTTTCTTGCCAGACAAGGTGCGCTGTTTCTAACATCTGACGGCAAGCTATCCGCCCGCTACTCTTTCTACGTCGCATCGAAGGAGGGCACCGAAGGGCGCAACCGAGTAACGCGACGGGTTTCTCGAATGAACATCACGTTTCTTCTGAACGGAGAGACAGTGGAACTGGCGGATGTAGATCCGACAGCGACTCTTCTGGACTGGCTACGCGAAGATCGCGGCCTGACCGGCACCAAGGAAGGCTGCAACGAAGGCGATTGTGGAGCCTGTACGGTCATGGTGACGGATGAGGGCGGCCACAAGGCGCTAAATTCCTGCATTCTGTTCCTGCCGCAACTGCATGGCAAAGCGGTGCGCACGGTCGAGGGGGCCAGCGGCCCCAATGGCGAGGCACACCCGGTTCAGCAGGCGATGGTTGATCTGCACGGCTCGCAATGCGGGTTCTGCACACCCGGCTTCGTGATGTCGATGGTTGCCGGGCACGCAAACGGGGCCAAGGATCACGACACACAGCTTGCCGGGAACCTGTGCCGGTGTACCGGATACGCGCCGATCATTCGCGCAGCGGAAGCAGCCGAAGAACAGCCCGTACCGGTTTGGGTCAAGGATCAGCCCGCGGCCCCGCCCGCAGCGTCGCCGATGCTGCCAGAGTCCTCGGACGCACTGGCGGCGGTTTACGCCGACCACCCGGACGCGACCTTGGTTGCAGGCGCCACCGATGTGGGCCTGTGGGTCACCAAGCAATTGCGCGACCTTGATCCCGTGATCTTTCTAAGCCGTTGCGATGATCTCAAAGAGATCGCGATCACCGACAGCGAGGTTCGTTTCGGCGCGATGGTTGATATGAATCGCATGGGCGAGGCACTGGCCGATCTGCACCCCTCATACGCGGAAATGATCCGTCGATACGCAAGCGTGCAGGTACGTCACGCCGCCACAGTCGGCGGCAACATCGCCAATGGCTCGCCGATCGGGGACAACCCGCCCGCACTGATCGCGCTGGGTGCCACGCTGCATCTGCGCAAGGGCGACACGCGGCGATCGATACCGCTGGAAGAGTTCTTTGTCGACTATGGCAAACAGGATCGCGCAGCCGGCGAATTCGTCGAGGCCGTCAGCTTTCCGCGTCAGCCTGACCGGCTGAAGGCATACAAGCTCAGCAAGCGATTCGATCAGGATATCTCGGCGGTCTGCGGCTGCTTCAGCATCACTGTGTCGGACGGCATTGTCACCGACGCGCGGATTGCCTTCGGCGGCATGGCGGGCATTCCGAAGCGCGCGACAAATGTCGAGGCCGCGCTGGTCGGAAAACCATGGACGTCCGAGACTGTACAGTCGGCGACACCGGCCTTCGACCAAGATTTCACCCCGATGACGGACATGCGCGCCTCGGCCACTTACCGGCTCGAGACGGCGAAAGCGATGCTCGAGCGGTATTTCCTGGAAGATCAGGGCGAAGTGACGAACGTGTTGGAGGTTTCGGCATGAGCGTGACAAAACCCCTGCCCCATGACGCGGCCCCTTTGCATGTCGCGGGAACCGCGCGGTACGTGGACGACATCCCGACCCCCAAGGGATCGCTGCACCTGGCCTTTGGCCTGAGCCCGATTGCCAAGGGTACGATCACGTCGATGGACCTGTCGGCGGTTAAATCGGCCGATGGAGTGGTCATGGTCATGACCGCCAACGACCTGCCCTTTGCCAACGACGTCTCGCCATCGATCCATGATGAGCCGCTGCTGTCGGATGGAACCGTTCATTATATCGGCCAGCCGGTGTTTCTTGTCATTGCCACCAGCCATCTTGCCGCGCGCAAAGCGGCACGGCTTGGCAATATCGACTATGCCGAGGGCACACCGCTGCTGACGATCGAAGACGCGCTCGCCGCCAATAGCCGGTTCGAGGATGGTCCCCGCATCTATGCCAAGGGCGACGCCGACGCGGCCATCGCGGGCTCGGCCCACGTGATCGAAGACAGCTTTGAGCTTGGTGGGCAAGAACACTTCTATCTGGAAGGTCAGGCCGCGCTGGCAGTGCCAAATGAAGGCGCGGATATGCTGGTGCACAGCTCGACCCAGCACCCGACCGAAATTCAGCACAAAGTGGCGGACGCCCTGGGCGTTCCAATGCACGCCGTTCGCGTAGAAACCCGCCGCATGGGCGGCGGTTTTGGTGGCAAGGAAAGCCAGGGCAACGCGCTGGCCGTCGCATGCGCCGTCGCCGCACGCGCGACCGGCAAAGCCTGCAAGATGCGTTATGACCGCGATGACGACATGACCATCACCGGCAAACGTCATGCATTCCGCATCTCTTACAAGGCCGGTTTCGACGAGAATGGCCATATTCAGGGTGTATCCTTCCTGCACCACGCGATCTGTGGCTGGGCGCAGGACCTGTCGCTGCCGGTGGCGGACCGCGCAATGCTGCATTCGGACAACGCCTATCTGCTGCCCAATGCCCGGATCGAGAGCCATCGGCTGAAGACCAACACACAATCCGCCACCGCCTATCGCGGCTTTGGCGGCCCACAGGGCATGGTCGGGATCGAACGTGTGATGGACCACGCTGCGCATGTGCTGGGAATGGACCCCGTCGAGCTGCGTCGCCGCAACTACTACGAGCCTGCGCACAAGGTGGCCGAGACAACGGCGGGTGAAAAACCGCTGGGCCATCCGGACCCGCATGAGGACCTGACCAGCCGCGGCGCCGTTGAGATGGGCGACGCACCTGTTCGCCCGCTGCCCGCAGGTGGCAACACAACGCCTTATGGCATGGAGGTCAGTGATTTCGAATTGCACGGCATGACCGAAGCTCTGCTGAAATCCAGCGACTACGCCGCGCGCAAGGCCGCCATCGAGACATGGAACGCCGAAAACAAAGTGATCAAGAAGGGCATCGCTTTCTCTCCGGTCAAATTCGGGATCTCCTTCACGTTGACGCATCTGAACCAGGCCGGTGCGCTGGTGCATGTGTATCAGGATGGCTCGGTTCACCTGAACCACGGCGGCACCGAGATGGGTCAGGGCCTGTTCCAGAAGGTTGCGCAAGTTGCAGCCTCGCGGTTCGGTATTCCACCAGAGATGGTCAAGATCACTGCAACGGACACGGCCAAGGTGCCCAATACGTCGGCAACGGCGGCGTCGTCTGGCAGCGACCTGAACGGCATGGCGGTCAAAGCCGCCTGCGACACGATCCGCGACAGGATGGCCACCTATCTGGCCGAGCGCCATCAGGCCGATCCCACGACCGTCCGTTTCCGGGACGGACATGTCGAGGTGGGCGAGGAACGCTATACCTTCGCCGAAGCCGCCGCGCTGGTCTATATGGGCCGTGTCAGCCTGTCGGCCACCGGCTTCTACAAGACACCCAAGGTCGAATGGGACCGGATCAAAGGACATGGCCGCCCGTTCTATTACTTTGCCTACGGGGCATCGGTCACCGAGGTTGCCATCGACACGCTGACCGGGGAAAACCGCATCCTGCGTACGGATATCCTGCATGACGCGGGCGCGTCGTTGAACCCGGCGCTGGATATTGGGCAGGTCGAAGGGGCCTATGTGCAAGGTGCCGGTTGGTTGACAACCGAAGAGCTGGTCTGGGACGGCAAGGGGAACCTGCGCACGCATGCACCCTCGACCTACAAGATTCCTGCCTGTTCGGATCGGCCTGACATCTTCAATGTTGCGCTTTGGGATGGCGAGAACCGAGAGGACACGATCTATCGCTCGAAAGCGGTCGGAGAGCCGCCCTTCATGCTGGGCATCTCGGCTTGGCTGGCACTGTCCAACGCGGTGGCCGCCTGCGGAGGCAGCTATCCGGCCCTGAACGCGCCCGCCACTGCCGAAGAGGTCTGGCGCGGTGTTCAAGGGATGAAGGGAGGCATCTGATGGGATTTGACCTTGAGGCTTTGAGGGAGGCGGTCAAAACCCACGGAACGGTGACCCGGGTGGTCATCGCCGCGATCAAGGGTTCGTCCCCGCGCGAAGTCGGCGCTGCAATGCTGGTCTGGAAAAACGGTCAGAGCGGCACAATCGGCGGCGGCACGCTGGAATATCAGGCCGCCCGGGCAGCGCGGGCACAGACCACGCCTGCGCTGCTGACGCAGCACGCGCTTGGACCGGATCTGGGCCAGTGCTGCGGCGGTGCTGTCACGTTGCTGAGTGAAATTTACGATGCAAAGGCGCTTGACGCATTGGAAGGCGGGGTTGTCGCCAGGTCGCCCGTGGGCGGTGACATGCCGCTGTCGATCAAACGCCTGTTAACCGCCGCGCGGGGTCAGGGGATCAAGCCCGAGCCACAGTTGATCGACGGCTGGATGGTCGAGCCCGTACATGAACCTGCGCGCAATCTGTGGATCTGGGGTGCTGGCCATGTGGGCCGCGCACTGGTCGATGTTCTGGCCCCCTTGCCCGATCTGGCAATCACCTGGGTCGATACCGGACCCGAGCGGTTTCCCGAAGACATCCCGCTAGGTGTAACTCCGGTGCCCGCTGCGAAACCGGCAGAACTGGTGCGTCATGCACCGCGTGAGGCCGAACATCTGGTGCTGACCTATTCGCACAATCTGGATCTGGAACTGTGTAACCGACTGCTTTTGCACGATTTCCGCTTTGCGGGGCTGATTGGTTCAGCTACCAAATGGGCGCGGTTTCGGTCGCGACTGGGGGCGCTGGGACATACGCCGGAACGGATCAGCCGGATCACCTGCCCGATTGGCGATCCCGACTTGGGCAAACACCCGCAAATGATCGCCGTTGGCGTTGCCGCGCAAATTTTGCGCCCGGCCCGGCAGAACGAATTGAAGAAGGACCTGAGCGCGTGACCACTCCTCTATTAAGCCTGCAAGGGCTGACCAAAGCCTATCCCGGCGTCGTGGCCAATGATCAGGTGTCCTTTGACATCGGTGAGGGCGAAGTTCACGCCCTGCTGGGCGAAAACGGTGCTGGTAAATCAACGCTGGTGAAAATGATCTATGGGCTGGTCAAGCCTGACAGCGGGACAATGCTGCTGCGTGGTCAGACATTTGCGCCCCCCGAGCCACGTGCGGCGCGCGCCGACGGAATTGCGATGGTATTCCAGCATTTCTCGTTGTTCGACGCGCTCAATGTGGCCGAGAACATCGCGCTGGGAATGGAAAATCCGCCGCCAATGGGCGATCTGGCTTCGCGCATTCGGCAGGTTTCCGAAACCTACGGTCTGCCGCTTGACCCCTATCGTACCGTCGGCGATCTGTCCGCCGGTGAACGGCAACGGGTCGAGATCATTCGCTGTCTTTTGCAGGACCCCAAGCTGCTGATCATGGACGAACCGACCTCGGTTCTGACACCGCAAGAGGTCGATATCTTGTTCGAGACGCTGAATAAACTGCGCTCTGAGGGCACCTCGATCCTGTATATTTCGCACAAGCTGGAGGAAATCCGCACGCTGTGTGACCACGCAACAATCCTGCGTCTGGGCAAGAATGTGGGCGAATGTGTTCCGTCCGAAACCTCAGCCCGCGATATGGCCGAGATGATGGTTGGCTCGACCCTGCAAACGCCCGAGCGTTCAGGGCGTGAACTCGGCGATGTCGCCCTCGACGTCAGCGGGTTGTCGGTGCCTTCGCCGTCGGAATTCGGCACTGCGTTGAAGAACGTTCACATGACCGTCCGCAAAGGCGAGGTTTTGGGCATCGGCGGCGTCGCCGGAAACGGGCAGGATGAATTGCTGGGCGTACTGTCCGGGGAAATCCCGACAGCCGCCGATGCGATCAAGTTCAACGGCCAGCCGGTCGGCAAACTTGGGCCCACAGCCCGACGCAAGCTGGGCGTGTTGACCGCGCCCGAGGAACGTCTGGGCCACGCCGCGGCGCCGGATATGAGCCTGACGGAAAACGCCCTGCTGACCGGGTCGGTGCGCGAAGGGTTGGAAAGCAACGGTTTTCTGAAATGGACCGAAACCAAAGGTTTTGCCGAAAAGATCATCGAGGCTTTCGACGTGCGCACGCCGGGACCTGAAAATGCGGCCCGATCGCTGTCGGGTGGTAATTTGCAGAAGTTCGTGATCGGTCGCGAGGTGCTGCAAAATCCCGATGTGCTGGTGGTGAACCAACCGACCTGGGGCGTTGACGCCGCAGCCGCGGCCTCGATTCGGCAGGCGATTCTGGATCTGGCGGCCAAGGGCACCGCGGTCATCTGCATCAGCCAGGACCTGGATGAGTTGATGGAGATTTCCGACAGTTTTGCCGCCCTGAACGAAGGACGCCTCAGCGCGCCGCGTGAAACGACCGGCCTGACCGTGGACGAGATTGGCCTGACGATGGGCGGAGCCCACGGCATGGAGGTGGCGCATGTGTGATCTGCGGGACCGCCTTCGGCGAGAGTATTTACAAAAAGATGAAGAACTTGGGGGGATGAGCAGGTGATTGTGTTGGAGAAACGGCCACAGCCGTCGAAAGCGTGGTCTTATGCGACCCCCCTTGTGGCGGTGCTGGCAACGATGGTGTTTGGCGGCATTCTGTTTGCCATACTGGGTAAGAACCCTGTGCAAGCCATAGGTACCATCTTTTGGGAACCCCTGTTTGGTGAGTTCTCGTTTTATTACCGCCCGCAACTGCTGGTGAAAGGTGCCCCGCTGGTGCTGATCGCCATTGGCCTGTCACTGGGTTTCCGAGCCGGTATCTGGAACATCGGGGCCGAGGGGCAATACATCATGGGCGCGATCTTTGGTGCCGCGGCCGGTTTGGCCTTCTATCCGCTGGACGCGTTTTACATCTTTCCGATCATGGTGATCGCGGGCGCGTTTGGCGGCTGGTTGTGGGCGATGATCCCGGCTTTCCTGAAAGTCCGTTTCGGCACCAACGAGATCCTCGTATCGCTGATGCTTGTCTATGTGGCCGAGCAGATGCTGGCTTCGGTTTCGCTGGGATTGCTGAAGAACCCCGAGGGGTTCGGCTTTCCCGGTTCACGCAACCTGCAATCCTATGAAAGCGCGCATAACGCGGAACTGATCGCAGGTTCCGGCATGCATTGGGGCGTCGTGACCGCCCTGATCGCGGTGATCTTTGCCTATGTGCTGTTGAACCGTCATATGTTGGGCTTTCACATCCGCTTGACTGGCGAGGCCCCGCGCGCCGCGAAATTCGCTGGCGTGAATCCGGCGCGCCTGATCCTATTTTGCCTTGGAATGTCCGGCGCGCTGGCCGGTCTGGCGGGGATGTTCGAGGTGTCGGGTCCGTCTGGCGTCGTCAGCATCGACTTTAACGTCGGCTACGGCTTTACCGCGATCATCGTGGCGTTTCTGGGCCGCCTGCATCCGGTGGGCATCCTGCTGGCCGGTGGCCTGATGGCGCTGACCTATATCGGCGGCGAAATCGCCCAGTCTCAGATGGGTCTGCCAGCCGCTGCCATTCAGGTATTTCAGGGGATGCTCCTGTTCTTCCTGCTGGCATTCGATCTTCTGACAAACTACCGCATCCGTGCGGCCCGTAGCGAGGTAGCCTGAGCCATGGACCTGACTGAAATCAATCCCGTCCTTCTGGTGGCCTCGTTGATGGTTGCCGCAACCCCGCTGCTGCTGGCTGCGATCGGAGAACTCGTGGTCGAAAGAGCCGGCGTTTTGAACCTTGGTGTCGAGGGAATGATGATCGTCGGCGCGATCAGCGGCTTTGCCATCTCGGTCGAGACCGGCTCACCCTGGCTGGGTTTCGTCGCCGCAGCCGTCGGCGGTGCCGCGCTGTCGCTGCTGTTTGTATTGCTGACCCAAGTGGCGCTTGCCAACCAGGTGGCCAGTGGTCTCGCCTTGACCCTGTTCGGTCTGGGCTTCAGCGCGCTTATGGGGCAGAGCTATGTGGGCATCAAACCTCCGGACATGGCCGAGATCCATATTCCGGTGATCAGCGATATCCCTGTGATCGGCCCCATTCTGTTCCAGCATGACCCGATCCTTTATGTCGGCATTGCCCTGACCGCCGCCGTATGGGCGATGCTGAAATACACCCGTGCCGGTCTGATCCTGCGCGCTGTCGGCGAAAACCACGACGCTGCGCATGCCCTGGGTTACAAGGTTGTCAGAATTCGCATCATGGCAATCCTGTTCGGCGGCGCCTGTGCCGGTCTGGGCGGCGCTTACATTAGCCTGATCCGCGTACCGCAATGGACCGACGGCATGACTGCAGGTGTCGGCTGGATCGCGCTTGCGCTGGTGGTGTTTGCCAGTTGGAAACCGTGGCGCGTTCTGCTGGGTGCCTATCTGTTTGGCGGCATCACCGTCTTGCAGCTGAATTTGCAGGCAGCGGGCGTTGCCATTCCAGTCGAGTATCTGGCAATGTCGCCCTATCTCATCACGATCCTTGTGCTTGTGATCCTTTCGGCCGACAAGAGCAGTGCACCTGCCTCGCTGGGCCGGATTTTCCATGCCTCGCACTAGACGAGGCCAAAATGAACCAACTCGGGAGTAACTACATGAAATTTACATCACTTCTGGCAAGCGCCGCCGTGGCGCTGGGGCTGGCTACCAGCGCTGTCGCTCAGGACAAAACCAAGGTCGGCTTCATCTATGTCGGCTCGATCAACGACGGGGGCTGGAACGAGCACCATCATCATTCGGCCAAGGAAATGCAGAAGCATTTTGGCGACAGTGTCGAACTGGTTTATCAGGAAAACGTCGCTGAAGGGCCGGACGCCGAACGGGCAATGACCCAGATGGCGCTGGAAGGCGCGGACCTGATCTTTTCGACCTCCTTCGGGTTCATGGACCCCACGATCAACGTGGCCAAGAAATTTCCGGACGTGAAATTCGAACATGCGACCGGCTACAAGCGGGCGGACAACGTCTCGACCTATTCCGCCCGGTTCTACGAAGGCCGTGCGGTGCAGGGACATATCGCCGGTAAAATGACCGAGTCGAACATCGTTGGCTATATCGGGTCCTATCCCATCCCCGAGGTTATCCGTGGTATCAACTCGGCCTATCTGCACGCGAAGAAGGTCAACCCGGAAGTCGAGTTTAAGGTTATCTGGATCTACACCTGGCTTGACCCCTCGAAAGAGGCTGACGCTGCCAAGGTTCTGATCGAACAGGGTGCGGACGTGATCCTGCAACACACGGATTCGACCGCTCCGCTGGCGGCAATGAAGGATGCCGGCAATGTAATCGGATTTGGTCAGGCAGCGGATATGGCGGAGTATGCTCCGCATCCGCGCGTCAGCTCGATCATCGATAACTGGGCACCCTATTATGTCGCCAGAACCCAGGCTGTCATAGATGGCAACTGGGAAAGCATCGATACCTGGGATGGCATCAGCAAAGGCATGGTTGGGATCGGCGAAATCTCGGATGCGGTTCCGGCAGACGTCAAAGAAGAAGCGTTGGCCATGAAAGCCGCGATTGCCGATGGCAGCTATCACCCCTTTACCGGACCGATCAAAAAGCAAGACGGAAGCGATTGGCTGGCAGACGGTGAAGTGGCCGATGACGGCACTCTGGCAGGCCTGAACTTCTATGTCGAAGGGCTGGAAGGCGAAATCCCGCAGTAACGCTGCGCCAACGACCAAACGGAAAAGACCCGCATTTGCATGCGGGTCTTTTTTCGCCGGATCGGTAATCCTCAGCGCGACCGAAACGCGATGATAAGTCCCGCCGACGCGATGAATGCGATGCCCAACACCTGCCATCCCCCGACCGGCTGATCGAATGCCAGCCATGCGAACATGGGACCGAAGATCATCACCGAATATTCGAAGACCGAGACATAGGACGGCTCGCCCAGTTGGTAGGATTTGATGATCATGAACACACCGCAAACCGACCCGACCGCTTGCATGAGGATCAAGGGCACCGCGTCCCAAAAAGGCCAGACCCAGGGTCGGGTCACGAATGTCACTTCGTCGCCAGGTTGCCACATGGGCCAGATCATCAGAACAGACGTGCCAACCGCGCCCAGCAGTCCTAGCGTGACCCACATTCCGGCCAAGAGGGCAACGGTGCTTTCACCAGCGCATAGGCTGCGTGTGGCGATTGCGCCCAGCGCATAGAAGAACCCGGCGCAGACGGGGATCAGGACCATCAGGTCAAAATCAGCGGGGTTCGGCTGCAATACCAGCGTTATTCCGAGGAACCCAAGCGCGACCGCCAAAACCCGCCAGACGCCGATACGTTGCCCCATCAATCCGGCCGATATAAGCAAGATGAAAATGGGGGACGTAAACAGACCCGCCAATGCCTGCGCGATAGGCATCATGGCCAGCGCCGAAAAGTAGAACAGCATCGAAACGGCCACCAGCACGCTGCGCAACGCCACCGCCCAAAGCCGGGCTGGTATCAGCCCTCCCAATCCAAACAGCGGCAGCATTGCAACCAGAGGCCACGCCATCAACGCGCGCATAAAGTGGAATTGCCACAGGCCGATATGGCGCGACAGCGGGGCGATGAAGTTGTCGATCACCCCAATGATCGCCATCGCGCAAATCATCAGGCCAGCAGCAAGAAGGGGCCTGTCAGCTTGGGTCAAAGACATTGCGACATGGAGCGACGACCGCTCAATGACCGGTCAGGACCAGCGTGTTGACGGGCATCAGGATCAGCCGCAGACGCAGGCCTGCCGCATGCACCACACCGATGGTATCAACGACATGCAGGAACGCACCTTCCCAGAATCCCAGGTCTTCATGCTCAAGCCGTTCATGGTTGTCGGTGTAGACGTTCGCCAAGCAGTTGCTACCCGGTGGAATGTCGTCCGCCATGCCTTTGTACAAAGGCTCCAGATACACCAGGATTGACCCCGGATTGGTATTGGTCTGCACATCGCGCAACTCGTCCGAAGGGCGGATCTGGCCTGAGGGGATCACATCCTGAATCTCAACCACCACAACGGGGATCACCGTAAACGGCTTGGTCATGCACCCCAACTCTCCGATCATGCCGGGTTTGATGACCTGTGCTGAAAGCTGGTTGAAGGCCGCCTGGAACCGATCATGTCCGGAATGCGAGGGCACCAGAATGCCAGCAGGGCGCAAAAGCGGGCTGACATAGTCCCCGACCTGCAATCCGAACTGCTCGACGCGCCCGGAAACGCCAGCATAGATCACGGTCCTTTCCAATTCGGTCAGGGCCGCGTCCAGTTGCGCATTGGCGCTGGTCAGCTGGGCCGGTATCAACTCCTCGATCTGCTGAACAACCGCCGCGCGCTGAGATTTGGCCGCAGTCACCTGCGCCTCGCGTTCGGCCACCAGATTCTCGAGCCGGTCGATCTCGGCCAGGCGCACCGCGCTTGAACCTTCGTCGCGCAGGGTCGTATTCCGCTCAAGGTCCTCCAGCGCCTGATCCAGCGCCGCGTTCGCGCCCGCAATCCCGGCCTCGGCCTCAGCCAGATCGGTTTGTGCGACCTTCAAAGACGCCTGAACCTGTGCGATCTGCGCATTGGCCGCCTGAACCTGCGCGGTTTGGGTAAAGTCCTCGATCCGAAAGATCGGCTGCCCCGCGGTGACGTGTTCGTTGTTACGGACATAGACCTCGGACACACGACCACCCAACTGCGGCAGGATCGTCACGGTCCGGAAATAGGACGCGGCGGTGTGGCTGGAGGGGTGAAAGTAAAACAGAGTGGTGATCACCGTCAGCGCCAGGATGGCGCAAGTCGTCAGGCCCCAGCGCAGTTCGTACCACATGGTGAACAGGGTGATTTCGTGACCTATCCGTTTGCCTTGAACAAAGCGGCGGAACAGGTAATCGGGCAGCACCGTGATCAGGGCGCAGAGCATTGTTTCAATCATGACTTACTGCTCCTGCCCTTCCTCGACATCCGCGGCAGGCGCAGCCGGTGCGGGTGTTTCCACCACCGGCTGTGGGGCGGGCGGCTGCCCCAGAGATCGAATGGCGTCAGCGATGTTTTTCATCGGCGTAGCAAAATCCGGGAATTGGAAGCCTGCGACCAAAATGGCCGCGATCCAGAATATCCCGTTATGCGTGAACAGGGCCAGCAGCGCCAGAATACCCACCAGCTGAAACTGCGGGTGGTTGTTCTCATGCGCCATCTTTTCAGGGACCGAGTGCAGCGTCAGGTAACCAACACCAATCAGCACCACAAGCACCACAAAAAAGATCACCATGGCGGAAAACAGGTAATCGCTTCCGTCTGCTGCGACAACGTAGCGGGGAATATGGCCGGTCGCCATTGGATGAAGGTCTGCTGCGGTCACCTTGCCCTCCTGTTCCTTTTGATACTTCTTTGACCGGGTTGTCGCCCAAATTCAAGGCTGCTTATAGTTGGCAGACCCTCAAAGCGGGCGAATATTCAGAACAGGGACCAGCATGCTTGCCATTGACCAACACTACCCCCAACCGAGCGGAACCGCTTACCGTGATTGACTTTTTGGTCATAGGAGGCGGTATCGCCGGGATCAGCGCCGCCGCGCGTTTGTCTGCGCACGGATCGGTCACCGTGCTCGAGGCCGAAGAGGCGCTTGGCTATCACGCATCAGGACGTTCGGCTGCGCTGTTTGAAGAAAACTATGGACCGCCTTCCGTTGTCGCTTTGAACAAAGCCGGAGCCACATACCTTGCGGACGAAAATGGCGGGTACCTGACCCCGCGCGGCCTTTTGCTGATTGCAGGAAAGGATCAGGCCCAGCAGTTCCAGATCGACACTGCGGATTTGAACATGCAGGCCATCGATGTGGACGATGCCCGAGCCCATGTCCCAATTCTCAACCCCGAAACCGTAGCATTTGCCGCGCGCGGTCAGGGCGCATTTGACATCGACACGGATCGGCTGATCCAGGATTTTGCGCGTGTGGTACGAGCCAATGGCGGCTCTGTTCTGACGCGCCACAAAGTGACGTCGATCCGCAAGACAGGCCATTGGATCGTCGAGGCATCGGACGAGTTCAAGGCATCCGTGATTGTGAATGCAGCCGGTGCCTGGGTTGACGAGATTGCCGCGATGGCAGGCATCGCTCCAATCGGGATCACTCCGCGCCGCAGGTCGATGGCGCGGCTGCCAGCGCCAGGCGGGCACGACGTCACGGGCTGGCCAATGATGCTGGGTGCCGGTGAAGGCTGGTACGCCAAGCCCGACGCTGGAAAATTGCTTGTTTCCCCGTCCGAGGCTGACCCCGTCCCACCGCACGACGCCTATGCCGACGACATGGTACTGGCCGAAGGGCTTGCACGATACGAGGCGATGGTGACCGAGCCGGTCACTCGGGTCGAAACAAACTGGGCCGGTCTGCGTAGCTTTGCCCCGGATGGAACGTTGGTACTGGGCCCTGACCCGGCGGATGCAAGTTTTGTCTGGTCTGCCGGTCAGGGTGGGTACGGGTTCCAGACCGCCCCTGCCGCATCGCAATTGGTTGCAGATCTGGTGACCGGCGGGCAACCCGTTCTGAAGTCTGAGGATATAGCGGCGTTGAAACCGGACAGGCTACGCAGATGACGACAAGAAAACTGCCTTCGAACGCAAGCGTCGCAAACCCAGGTGATGGCGATCGCCTTGTTGCGCCAGCCGCCAGCAGAAATACCGCTGCGTTGTGCGAATTGCTGGAACGTCACGCACCCGCGACGGGTCGCGCGCTTGAACTTGCCAGCGGCACCGGGCAGCACGTTGCCGCCTTTGCCCAGCGCCTGCCCGGGCTGCGATGGCAACCCAGCGAAATTGATCCGCAGCGCCGCGCCAGTATCGACGCTTACGCGCAGGGCATACCAAACGTCGACCCAGCAATCGAACTGAATGCGGTGGGTGCAGGGTGGCACAAGGTCTTTGTTGGGCAGGACGTGATCGTTTTGGTCAACCTGCTGCATCTGATCAGTTGGACTGAGGTGCAGATTTTGATCCGTGAAGCCGCGCTGGCGCTAATTCCCGACGGTCGCCTGATCATCTATGGCCCATTCATGCGCGATGGGTGTCTGACAAGCGACGGGGACAAACGGTTCCATAACGCCCTGATCCAACAGGATGCCGAAATCGGCTACAAGAACGATCAAGATATGATTGACCTGTTTCTCGGCTTCGGCCTGAAAGAAGTAGAAACCATAGAAATGCCTGCGAACAATCTGGCCTTCGTGGCGAAGAGACCTTCACCATGAAGGAACGTGTTTCTGGTCAAAAAGCCTGCTTTCGCAGGCTTGCCTCCGGCGGAGGTATTTCTGAACAGAAGAAGAAACGGTTTCTTAACCATGACCGGACAAACTGATAATGCGGTACAGGCGGAGGCGCCGATGGCCGTAACAGGAGAAGGCCCCCTTTGCCAAAATCAAAGGGGGCTGGATCTTGGCCCAGCCCCCGCATCTTCTGTTTGAAAACACCTCCGCCGGAGGCATGGGTCGCTGAAAGCGGCCCATTTTGGCTTTCGCGTTAGCCGTCCTTGCGGATGGTCTCGTTCTTCGGATCATATGGGCTGTCGCAGGTGACAACTGCGTCCCACAACTTGTCCTGAATTTTGACCTGTAGCTTGGTGCCCTCGACCGCCAGTTCGGGCTTCACATAACCCATGCCGATGGATTTCTCGAACGCGACCGAGTAACCGCCCGAGGTCAGACGCCCCACGCGCTCACCCTCGGGCGTATACAGCGCCTCGCGGCCCCAAGGATCGGCATCTTCTGGTCCGTCGATCAGCAGGGTACAGCACTTCACGCGCACGCCGGTCTCTTCCAGCTTGGCTTTACCGTAGAAGTCCTTGGACAGGTCGACAAAACGCGGTAGGTCGGCTTCCAGCGGGGTCGCGTCGCGGCCCAGTTCGGTGCCGAAGGCGCGATAAGATTTCTCCTGACGCAGCCAGTTCTGAGCGCGTGCACCGACCAGCTTCATACCGTGCTTTTCACCGGCTTTTTCAAGCAGATCGAACAGGTAGTTCTGCATCTCGATCGGATGGTGCAGTTCCCAGCCCAGCTCACCGGTATAGGCCACGCGGATCGCGTTCACGGGGCACATGCCCAATTCGATCTGACGGGCCGACAGCCATGGGAAGCGTTTGTTGGACAGAGCGGTTTCCGGATCGGCGTCCTTGATGACCTCTTTCAACACGTCGCGCGACTTGGGTCCGGCGATAGCAAAGACGCCCCACTGGGTGGTCACGTCCTGGATCTCGATGTAACCGAACTCCTCCATCTTATCCTCGGCCGCCTTGCGCAGATAGTCGGCGTCGTACTCGGTCCAGGCACCGGCAGAGACGATGTAGTAGTTGTTCTCGCCATTGCGGACGATGGTGTATTCGGTGCGGGTGGTGCCGTGCGAGGTCAGCGCGTAGGTCAGGTTGATGCGTCCGACCTTGGGCAGCTTGTTGCAGGTGAACCAATCCAGAAACTGGGTGGCACCGGGGCCTTTGACGACGTGCTTGGTGAAGGCCGACGCGTCGATCAGGCCAACGCCTTCGCGGATCGCTTTGGCTTCTTCGACTGCATATTGCCACCAGCCGCCACGGCGGAACGAGCGTGCGTCATGGTCGAAGTTGTCCGGCGCATCGACGGGTCCGAAGTAGTTCGGACGTTCCCAACCGTTGACCCAGCCAAACTGCGCGCCGCGCGCTTTTTGACGGTCGTAGGCCGGAACGGTGCGCAGCGGACGGCAGGCTTCACGCTCTTCGTCGGGGTGGTGCAGGATGTAGACGTGCTCATAGCACTCTTCGTTCTTGCGCGCCGCAAACTCGGTGGTCATCCAGTTGGACGAGTACCGCTTGGGGTCCAGCGAGGCCATGTCGATCTCGGCTTCGCCGTCGACCATCATCTGTGCCAGATAATAGCCGGTGCCGCCCGCGGCGGTGATGCCGAACGAGAAGCCTTCGGCCAACCACATGTTGCGCAGGCCCGGAGCCGGACCAACCAGCGGGTTGCCGTCAGGAGTGTAGCAGATCGGGCCGTTGAAATCGTCTTTCAGGCCGGATTCAGCGCAGGACGGCACACGTTCGGCCATCGCCATGTACTGGTCCGCGATCCGGTCCAGATCCAGCGGGAACAGATCCGCGCGGAAGCTGTCCGGCACGCCATGTTCGAACTGCGCAGGCGCGCCATGTTCATAGATGCCCAGAATCCAGCCGCCGCGTTCTTCACGCGCATAGGATTCGTTGTCGGCGTCGCGCACAACGGGATGCTCGGGGTTGCCTGCTTCACGCCATTTGACCAACTCGGGGTCCTTGTCCATGACGATGAAGGTATGCTCGACCGGGATCGCGGGCATCTTGATGCCCAGCATCTTGGCGGTGCGTTGCGCGTGGTTGCCCGATGCGGTCACGACATGCTCAGCCGTGATCACAACCTGCTCATCCGACGGAACAAGGTTACCACCTTTCTCGACCATCTTGGTGCAGGTGACTTCCCAGTGGGTGCCGTTCCAATGGAACGCATCGGCCTGCATCTTGCGCACGATATCGACACCGCGCTGACGGGCCCCTTTGGCCATCGCCTGCGTCACGTCGGCAGGGTTAATGTAGCCGTCCTCGGTGTGATAGATCGCGCCCTTCAGGTCCGAAGTTTCGATCAGCGGCCAGCGTTCCTTGATCTGATCCGGGGTCAGCCATTCGTATTTCACATCGCACGTCTCGGCGGTCGAGGCATAGAGCATGTATTCGTCCATGCGATCCTGCGTTTGCGCCATGCGCAGGTTGCCAACCACAGCAAAGCCCGCGTTCAAGCCGGTCTCTTCCTCGAGCGTCTTGTAGAAATCAACCGAGTACTTGTGGATGTGGGTCGTCGCATAGGACATGTTGAACAGCGGCAGCAAACCCGCCGCGTGCCAGGTCGAGCCCGAGGTCAGCTCGTCCCGTTCGATCAGCATCACATCATCCCAGCCTGCCTTGGCCAGATGATAGGCGATCGAGGTACCGACGGCGCCACCGCCAACGACCAGTGCTTTGACTTGGGTTTTCATGAGCCCGTTCTCCGGATTGAGTCTGTTTGGCAAGGTTTATGCCCAACCGAATGCAAAACCGCCAAGTCCATCCGACGCAAAAACGCACAAAACCGACGCTTGCGAAAAACTAGATACAATTCGCAAGGTGCGACCCGTCGGATTGAGTATTTGAGAAAAGGTGAAATGCGTGCGTTCTAGATGATCTTGCCGGGGTTCATGATGTTGTCCGGGTCGAGCGCTGCCTTGATCGCCGCCATGAAATGCGTCGCGGGTCCCAGTTCTCTGACCAGATAGGGGCGTTTGCCTTGCCCGATCCCGTGCTCGCCCGTGCAGGTCCCTTCCATCGAAATGGCCATTTCGTTCAGCCAGCCAACAAAATCCTCGGCTCTGGCGACCTCGTCGGGGTTTTCCATATCGACGAGTAACAGAGTGTGGAAATTGCCATCCCCGACATGGCCAACGATTGGAGCCAGAAGATCAAGCTCCGCCGACTTTGCCTGAGCGGCCATCACGCATTCGGCCAGCCGCGAGATGGGGACACAGATATCCGTGGAAATCCCCTTTGCGCCGGGCCGCAATTGCAGGCTTGCCCAATAAATGTCGTGCCGGGCCTGCCACAGCTTGTTGCGCTCTTCAGTGCTGGAAGTGGAGGTGAAATCCGAGCCGCCATATTCCGCAGCGATCTGGCCAAAGGTGTCCGCCTGTTCGACGGCGCTGCTGTCCGAGCCGTGAAACTCCAGCAACAACAAAGGTGTTTCGGGCAAAGTCAGCCCCGAATAGGCGTTGGCCGCCTGAACCGACATCTCATCCATCAATTCGATCCGGGCGACAGGCACACCGTATTGGATTGTTGTCATGACCGCCTGACAGGCTGCATCGACCGAAGGAAACGAGCAGCGGGCAGAACTGATCGCCTCGGGGATACCCTGCAGGCGCAGGGTAAGTTCGGTTATGATCCCCAAAGTTCCTTCTGCGCCGATCAACAGGCGCGTCAGGTCATAGCCGGCCGAAGATTTCTTGGCCCGTTGTCCGGTGCGGATGATCTGCCCGTCTGGCATCACAGCTTCCAGACTCAGCACATTGTCCTTCATTGTCCCATAGCGCACCGCATTGGTGCCCGAAGCGCGGGTCGCAGCCATGCCGCCTAGCGAGGCGTTGGCACCGGGGTCGATGGGAAAGAACAGGCCCTGATCACGCAGGTGGGTGTTCAAGTCTTCACGCGTTACGCCGGGTTGAACGACGCAGTCCAGATCACCCGAATTCACCCTGAGAACCTTGTTCATCTGGCTCAGGTCAACCGAAACACCGCCCGCCGGGGCGTTTACATGCCCTTCCAGAGATGTACCCGTGCCAAACGCGATGACTGGCACTTTGTGTGCGGCACAGGTCTTGACGATCTCGGACACCTCTTCGGTCGAGTGAGGAAACACCACGGCGTCGGGGGATTGGTTTTCGATCCATGTGGTCGTGTGCCCGTGCTGTTCACGGATCGCCGCACCGGTTTGCAGCCGGTCCCCAAAACGCTGCTTGAGAATGCCGACCGCTGTTTCGATGCCGGTGTCATTGCGCGGCAAAGCGTTTGCCTGCACCATGCCCATCCTCCCAGTGATATCAGATTTTGCTCACAACATTGCAGGTACGACCTGATCCGGCGGGCGGTGCCCGTCCTCGAAGGTCTTGATGTTGATGATGACCTTTTCGCCCATCTCGATGCGCCCTTCTAACGTGGCCGAGCCCATATGCGGCAATAGAACCACATTGGGCAATTGCCGCAACCGAGGGTTAACGTCGGTTCCATGCTCGTAGACATCCAGCCCGGCACCGGCGATTTCTTCGGAACGGATCATGCGCGTCAGGGCGTTCTCGTCGATCACCTCGCCGCGCGACGTGTTCACGATCACTGCCGTCGGTTTCATCAGTTTCAACCGTCTCGCATTCATCAGATGGAAGGTCGAAGGGGTCGAGGGGCAGTGGATCGTCAACACATCCATGCGCGCAACCATCTGATCGAGGCTTTCCCAATACGTCGCCTCAAGATCCTCTTCGATCTCGGCGCGTAGTCTGCGGCGATTGTGGTAATGGACCTGCATGCCAAAGGCCTTGGCGCGCCGCGCAACGGCCTGACCGATGCGTCCCATGCCCAGAATGCCCAGCCGACGACCGCCGAGCCTGCCACCGAGCAACGCCGTCGGCGCCCAACCGCTCCAATCCCCTTTTTGCATAAGGCTCAGACCTTCGGGAATGCGTCTCGTAACCGAGAGGATCAGCGCCAAGGTCATGTCGGCAGTATCGTCTGTCAGAACGCCGGGCGTGTTTGACACCAGAACGCCTCTCTGCCGGGCGGTTGCCACATCGATATTGTCGACCCCGGCACCATAGTTGGCGATTAAGCGCAGATTTTCCCCTGCCTGCCCCAGAATACCCGCGTCGATCGTGTCCGTGATGGTGGGGACCAGAACATCCGCCACTTTCACAGCGGCGGTCAATTCCTCGCGCGTCATCGGCGCATCCGTGTCGCGCAGCTTGACGTCGAAAAGCTCGCTTAACCGGGTTTCAACCGCCTCTGGCAACCGTCGCGTAACGACAACACTCAGACGTTCTCTTGGCACCTCAGTCCTCCTACCGCTTTGCAATCAGATGCGCGCCATGGCATCGTGGCGCAGGATCAGACGGGGCACAAGAACCCCATGAGCATTGATGCGACCTTTTTTCGAAGCACGACAAACAGGCATACGAGCAGACAGGCAGTGAGTGCTATTTTTTCGGTAAAACGCCTTTGTTTGGCGGCAACGTGCGCGTTTGGTGTGGCGCTGGGTACTCTTGCAGCCAGCGCACAGGATGCGCGTGGCCAGGTCACCAACCTACCCCTGCCGCGCTTTGTTTCGATGAAAGCAGCCGAAGGCAATGTGCGCCGCGGTCCCTCCCTGACCCATCGAATCGATTGGGTCTTTAAGCGGCGCGGCATGCCATTGCAGATCACGGCGGAATACGGCAATTGGCGTAAGGTCCAGGACCGCGACGGCGCCGGTGGATGGGTCCACTACGCCCTGCTGTCCGGGGTGCGTACTGTGTTGATCGAAACCGATCTGCTGCCAGTCTATGCGACGCCTGACCCGAAATCGCAGATCAATGCGCATTTCGAAACAGGCGTGGTCGCGCGTCTGGGAACGTGCACGCTGGATTGGTGCCGAATCTCGGCGGGCGGGTATCGCGGCTGGACCCAAAAATCCAATCTCTGGGGCGTTGATGCTGCGGAAATTCGCGAATAGCGCCGACCGATTTATTCTTCACCGCGTTGCGACAGTTCCTTGTCCAGCAGCAAAAGGTTCCAACGGTCGTCATTGGCGGCCTTGGCCTTGTCCAGAATAGACGAGAACAGATCTTCTTCCTCGATCTGCTCGGCCAGAAACCAGTTCAGCATATTCTGCGTGCTATATTCCTTGACCGCATGCGCCATTTCGAACAGCGCGTTGATCTGACCGGTCACGGTCTGTTCCTGCGCAAGCGCCTGTTCCAGAACGTCAACGGGCGACGCGTAGTCCGCTTGCGGTTTCGAGATTCCGTCCAGTTCGATCCGCCCGCCCCGTTTGGCGATGAAATCAAAGATCCGCATTGCATGCGTGCCTTCTTCGGCAGAATGGCCCCGGAACCAGCTTGCAAACCCCGGCAAATCCTGCGCCTCAAAATAGGCTGCCATGGCGAGGTAGGTATAGGAGGCATGTAATTCGTTGTTGATCTGCTTGTTCAACGCTTCCGCGACTTTGGGATTTAGGTTCATGTGCCCCTCCTTCGAGTGTCAGTTCCGGATATCATAGAGGTATGTGCAGCACTTAGTGAGTCAACCGGTCGAAAGATGCTTTTTTCAATTATTTTCAAATCTTTACCAAAAAGTTGTGCGACTGCGATGCAGTCTCAAATCCTTGCGTTCAATCGCATCTTCGTAAATTCTCTGCGTCTTAGGGCACGCGTCCTGTTTACGTCTTCCGGCGACGCTCCAAGCACCCTTGATTCAAGCCTGACAGTAGACAAAGGCCGAAAGAACCACCCGCTGAGCAACCGGCCAAACAAATTGTCTGATTGGATCATTTTTTGCGGAAAAACCTCTTGAACCCGGAATACAACAGTCGTAGATAGCCGCTCACCGTTGGGGTGTAGCCAAGTGGTAAGGCAGCGGTTTTTGGTACCGTGTATCGTAGGTTCGAATCCTACCACCCCAGCCAAATTCCCGTAAGTATTTGATTTTATTAAATAAAAATGTTGCGGGATCCCGCAACAATCCCGCAACAATTTTGATGGCTCCGTTACACGAATTCCAACGTGTCCACCCGTCAGGCGACTCGCAGACGTGAGGTTGAAAACTACAATCGAATTCTGTGGATCAGATCAGAAGAACGGCTCATCGTTGATTGAAGATGGCCTAATATCGAATTCAAAACCAAACTTCGCAATAGTGCTGTTCAGCACGTCAACGAACCAAGACGGAGCGAACGGAGAGATGACAATGCCGTCGATGAGATTCCTCAATTCACATTTAAGGACCTGTCCGTTGCTTGGTTCGTTTCGATCATTCTGTAAGACAATTCTAATCTCTCGCTCATGGCTTAGTGATTGGCGCTTACAAAAAATCCGCTCGGACTGAATGGACGCGTAGCGTTTGCGAAAATCTAAGTAATGAACACGACCCACAATCGCTTGGTCGCTGTTAGATGCCGCCTCCCAAAGGTTTCCAACAGTGCTTTGGATTGCAAGGCCAGTTCCCGACGGCGGAGAATAGAGTTGCCAAAGTGCTTCGGACTCGTCGTCGTTTTCATGCCAGCAATTCACCAACGATTTACGAACATGGGTCGAGGTCGCTTTGATCGACTTCAATAGGCGATGAGCCTCCGCTTCGACTTCCTGATCTGACAATTTCGGCGGTGTGTATCCCGGAGGTGCGGTTGTTACAGCTTGTCTAATAAAATCTAAGTAGTAATTATCCCAGATTGTCTCGCGATCAGCCAGTCCAATGGCGCCCTCAAATGGGTCGCTAAAATTCTCAGCGGTGGTGAAATAAAGTCCCTGTTGCATTAGCATCGCAACGAACTTTGTGAAATCCATGTAGCGCCAGACTTTCGAACTGTCGGGCGCGGATAAGTTCAAAGTGCCCGTCCAATAGACTGGGGTAGCAAGGTGAGCGAGTCGATCTGAGCAGCAAGCGCCGACGAGAAGCTCTTTTTTGTTTTCGTCGTAGCCAGCAAAGACAGGTCTGCCTTGAGGTGTATTTCGACCACAAGATACGCATGTGTTCCATTGCTGCGTCATCATGCGGCGAAGTCGATGTGTGATCCTCCCATCAGATTTTAGCCGGTCAAATACCGCTTGGTCTTCTGGTTGAATATTGATGTCGGACAATGAACCGGCCTCGATCTCTATAATTGTGAATGCTTAGAACCTCACTCTGGAGAAATGAAATGTCTAGCGCTGTTCACCCGCATCCAACCAATTTTCCCATTCGAAGAGCTACAATTGAACCCGCAACAAATCCCGCAACATTTTCTTGCAAAATATCCACTAACAAATTGTTTTAATTTAGCTTTCAAAAAACCTTAAATCCTACCACCCCAGCCATGATTTTCCTTGAATCTGCAGGCTGAATAGTTGGGCGCCAACTATAGTGCGATCATTCGTCCGTCCCGTCTGGGAGGGTGTAATCCGGAAGCTTGGATAACGCGGATTTCAATGCGTCGCCCCAGCCTTCTGAAATGGTGCGGAAATAGTCGTCGTCGGCCTCGAACCGCGAGCGTTTGCCCGCTTCAAGGCTGTCCTCGTCGTATAGCAGAAGATCGAGCGGCGCGCCCACCGACAAATTGGCTTTGATCGTGGAATCAAAACTGACCATCAAAAGCTTCACCGTCTCGGGAAAACTCATCTCGGCATCGTAGGCGCGGACCAGAATCGGGCGGCCGTATTTGGTCTCGCCGATCTGAAAGAACGGGGTTTCGTCTCCGGCTTCGATAAAGTTGCCTTCCGGGTAGATCAGAAACAGGCGCGAGGGACCGCCTTTTATCTGCCCCCCCAGAACAAGCGTTGCGTGAAAGGCGCTGTCTGCCTGCTGGCCTGATCGGGCGTGCTGTTCGATCACGCTGTTCAGCGTTTCGGCAACCAATTGCGCAACCTGAAACATTGTCGGTGCTTCGAGGATCGATGGCGATCGCTCCTCTGGGACCTTGGTCCGCTCTTCCAGCAAGCTGATCGTTGCTTGCGTGGTCGCCAGATTTCCGGCGGTCAACAAGGTGATGGAACGTTCCCCGTCCACCGTCCAGTTGAACATCTTGTTGAAGGTAGAGACATTGTCGACGCCGGCGTTTGTACGCGTGTCTGACATGAAAACCAGCCCGCGGTTCAGCCGCATCCCCACAGCGTAGGTCATTTATGTCTCCGTTACTGCTGTGCGACCTGCAATTGTACCGTCAATTGCTCGCCCGCTGTCCCTATTCGGTTTCCTATTACCGGGGCAGCTTGCATATAGTCCAGACCGGTTGCGACGCGAACATAACGATCGTCAGGGGAAATCCCGTTGGAGACATCAAATCCGACCCATCCGATCGCCTCAAGATGCACTTCGGCCCAGGCGTGAGTCGCGTCCTGAAGCTCAGTTTCGTTCATCATCAGATAGCCCGAGACATAGCGGGCGGGTAATCCCATCTTGCGCGCGCAGGTGATGAATATGTGGGCGTGGTCCTGACAAACACCGCAGCCTGCGTCTATCGCGTCCTCTGCACTCCAATCAGGCTGAGAGCTTCCAATCTCATAGCGTACGCATCCACGAATGGCTTCTGACAGGGCGTGCATCTGCTGTAGCTGCTCGCCTTCAGGCAATGCGTTCACCAGATCGGTGACGCCTTTTCCCGGGGTCGTCTGTTTGGTGCTGCGATTGAAAAGCCACAGGGGCGTGGAACCTTCATGGCGTCCCAATATCCCATGCATATCCTCGACTTCTACAATTCCTTCCGAGATCAGGGAAACGCTTTGGGTGTTTACGTCTAAACTGATCAATTCGACCGTGTTGCGGTGATAGTCCTCGTAACTCAATTCCTTTCGGCCACCGATAATTTCAGTGCTCCAACTTTCGATCTGCTGGTTGCGAAAGGATTTGGGCGTTTTCCTCAGTTGCTGAAGCCCAAAGGGGACCGGCGCATCGAAATCGTATCGGGTTTCGTGTTTGATATGCAGTTTCATGGGCTACTCATAGAACCGGTAGTCGATTTCGATCTGGCGACTTAATTCACCGAGATCTCTCAGGAACTCTTCTATGTATTCGTGCAATCCAAATTCGAAGATGCCCGTAATCTGTTGGTCGAGATACTTTTCGGCAAGCAGATTGGAGGCCTCGCACGAGGGGCCCGCAAAACCATAGTCTTTCTTGAGGTAAGACAGGTTTTCCTGAATCTTCCGGCAGCAGAAATGAAGGCTGCGGGGCATGCGCTGATCTAAAATCAGGAACTGAGCGATAGCCGAAGGTGTGGTTTTTTGCCCGTGTGTCATCCGGTACCCACCACCTGCCCCGACCGAACGAAGGATGCTTTCCCACTGGATATTGTCCAACGACGACCCGACCGAGAACGCCGTGGGCAGCAGGACATAGTACTTAACGTCCAGAATGCGACCGGTATTGTCGGCGCGTTCAATGAATGTACCGATGCGCGTAAAATCGAACATGTCGTTTCGCAGCATCGTGCCAAGCGTCGCACCGCGCACCAGCGCTGCTTGCTGGCGAATAAGTTCCAGCAAGCCCGGCAGATCGCGCTCGTTCACGCGACGTTTCATCGCCGCGTCCACCTGCATCCAGGTGCTGTTTACCGCGCTCCAGACGTCATGGGTCAATGCTGTTCGCACAAGACGAGCGTTGTCTCGGGCTTGCTTGATCACTGATCTTATGGACGAGGAATTTGCGACATCCCTCAACATCCAATCGACGGCGTCGTCCTTCGTGATCTCTTCGTAGTTGGACAAATATCCGTCCAGCACGCCGGCTGTTTTCAACACCGAGCCCCATTCCTCGACCGAGTTCTGGGTTCGTGTCAAAGCCATCCTTTGTCCAGTTTCCAGCAGTCTTGCGGTGTTTTCTGCGCGCTCCAGATAACGGGACATCCAGAACAACCCGCCAGCAGTTTTTCCCAGCATGTCAGTCCTCCAGAACCCAGGTATCTTTTGTCCCGCCACCCTGGCTGGAATTCACGACCAATGATCCTTTCTTGAGCGCGACACGCGTCAAACCGCCGGGCGTGATCTTGATCCCGTCCGGCGACACCAACACAAACGGGCGCAGATCAACATGCCTGGGCGCCAAACCAGACCGAGCAAAAATCGGCACCGTCGATAATGACAGAGTCGGCTGGGCGATATAGTTCGCCGGGCGCGATTTGAGCTTGTCGCGGAAGGCGCTGATCTCTTTCTTGCTGGCGGTCGGGCCGATCAACATCCCATAGCCACCCGAACCGTGCACCTCTTTCACAACAAGCTCGGACAGGTTGTCCAGAACATACGCCAGAGAGTCCGGATCACTGCACCGCCATGTCGGAACGTTCTGAAGCAATGGCTTCTCGCCCGTATAGAATTCAACGATTTCAGGCATGTAGGAATAAATCGCTTTGTCATCGGCGATACCGGTTCCAGGCGCATTGGCAATTGTTATGCCCCCAGCACGGTACACATCCATGATGCCCGGCACACCCAAAGCGCTGTCCGGATTGAAATTCAACGGGTCGAGGAAATCGTCGTCGACCCGCCGATACAGGACATCGATCGGCTGGTATCCCCGAGTGGTGCGCATACAGACACGACCATCGACAACGCGCAGGTCATGTCCTTCGACCAATTCGACCGCCATCTGATCTGCAAGGAAAGCGTGCTCGTAATAGGCCGAGTTGAAGATACCCGGCGTCAGAACCGCGACGGTTGGCTCTCTGTCCGCGCAGGCTGGTGCGCAGGCGGCAAGCGATCGTCTCAGGTTCTTGGGGTAGTCGGAAACATTGCGTACGTTTGTTGCGCTGAAAAGCTCGGGGAACATCTTCAACATGGTTTCCCGGTTTTCCAGCATGTAGCTGACACCCGAGGGCGTGCGGGCGTTGTCCTCGAGCACGAAGAACTCATCCGGGCCGGTCCGCACCAGATCAATTCCCACGATGTGCGTGTAAACCTGTCCGGGTGGCGAAACACCAAGCATCTGCGGCAGGAACGCTTCGTTTCCGGCAATCATTTCGGCAGGAACACGTCCGGCGCGGACAATTTCCTGGCGGTGGTAGATATCGTGCAAGAAGGCATTTATGGCCCTGACGCGCTGTTCAATGCCTTTTTCCAGCCGCTGCCATTCCCGGCCGGATATCACACGTGGAACGATGTCAAACGGGATCAACCGCTCTTCCGCCTCGGCTTTACCGTAGACGTTGAAAGTGATCCCGGTGAGCCTAAAGACTTCTTCAGCTTCGCGTTGTTTGGCCCTCAGCCTTGAAACATCTTCCGAGTCGAACCAGCGACCAATTTCTTCATAGGGAACCCGCAGAGATCCGTCGGCGCCGAACATTTCGTCAAAATAGTCACTCATGGAAGGAGTTTGCCAAACAAACCTGAGTTTTCAAGAGGTATAGCCTCCATCGCCAATTCCCTGCCGGGAAGCGCCTATTTTTAAGGCGAATTGATACGCCGCCTTTGTTCGAGCTACTTCGTTCATGTGTATGGATTTCGGTCAAAAGCTCAGTAAAACAACGCGCAACGGGTCCCCGTTGCAGCGTTTCGATTACTCGGGCCCGACGGCACAACATCCGATTTCCGAGACATCCGGAGGCTGAACACTGGGCGCGGCTCGCCGCGCCCAGTGATTTCAGGTCGCAACGTGCGATACATCCTTGTCCGGCGAGTAGATGTCCAGGATGTTCCAATGCCCGGTCGTTGGCGTCGGGTTGTTGATCATTGGCACGTCGAGGACGGTTGGTTTGCCGCTGGCAATGGCCGCCTCCAGTGCGGGCAATAACTCATCCGCCGCGCTTAGCCTGTGTCCTTCCGCACCGTAAGCCCGCGCAATGTCGGCGTAGCCCGGACCGTTTGCGGGCGCCTCGGCTGATCCCGGAAATGTCGTTCCGTAGGTCAATCCGTAATGCGCCTTTTGCAGTCCTGCGATGGTACCGAATGCATTGTTGTTCATCACCAGCCAGATGATGCCCAGATCAAGCTCGACCGCCGTTGCCAGCATCGACGGGTTTTGGCCAAAGCCACCGTCGCCAACCAGACTAAGCACCACGCGATCCGGCGCTGCCAGTTTTGCGCCGATCGCCCCCGGAGGGCCAAAACCCATCGTGGCGAACCCGCCCGGTGTCAGGATGGAACCCGGTGTCAGGATATCAAACTGTTGTCCGACGCCATTCTTGTTCCATCCAACATCAGTGGTGATGATTGCATCCTCGGGCAGCGCCTTGCGGGTGTCTGCCAGAATACGCTCGGGCATCATCGGAAAGGCTGATGAGGTCGCCATGTCCGCGTTGCGCGTTTTGAATTCAGTCCGGAAGTCGGCGATCTTCTGTTCCAGCTCGGGGCGTTTGAAGCCGTCCGGATACATCTCGCGGGCCACGCGGGTCAGAACACGCAACGCGGCCTTGGCGTCCGCAACGACGCCGATCTCGGTGGGATAGTTCCGACCGATCTCTTGCGGTTCGATGTCGATATGGATGACCTTCGAGCCGGGAATGTTGAACGTGTAGCCGGGATACCAGCTGGAGCAATCGGCCTCTTTGAACCGGGTTCCCACCGCAAAGATGTAGTCCGCATTCAGGCAGGACTGGTTAACCAGCTCGGTGCCCCAAAACCCTGTCATGCCCAACACCAGCGGATGGTCGTCCCGCAACGCGCCCTTGCCCATCAGGGAATGCGCGACCGGCAGGCCCATGTGTTCCACAAAGTCGCGTAGTTCCTCACTGGCCTGTGCCAGAAGGATACCGCCGCCAACATAGGCGACCGGATTTTCGGCCTGTGCCAACGCTTCGACAATCTCACGCGCAGTTTCGTCATCGATCGATGGTTTCTTGAGCGCACTGGTGTTGCCGAGAATGCGGTCGAAGCTGTCCGACGGAATCACTTCCGAGAAGATGTCCATCGGCACGTTGACCAGCACCGGCCCTGGCTGACCGCTTTCCGCAAGGTGGAACGCCTTTTCCAGAATTTCGGCCATCAGATCCGCCCGATCCACCCGCCAGGCACGTTTCACGAAGGGGCGATAGATCTCCCACTGGGCCGCGTCTGCGTGCAGGTTCACCTCCTGATGCGGATGTTTACCGTAGTAATGCGTGGGAATGTCCCCCGCGATCACCACCATCGGGATGCAGTCCAATGCGGCGTTTGCGACCCCGGTGGCGCAGTTGGTCAGCCCTGGGGAGAGATGGGACAGCACCACCGAGGCCTTGCCCGTCACGCGCGCATAAGCGTCAGCTGCGTGACTGGCGATCTGTTCATGGCGAACGGTCACGAAGTCGATGGGACTTTCCGCCAGCGCAGCCAGAACCGCGATATTCGTGTGGCCACACAGGCCGAATACATGCTTGACCTCACGGCGTTCAAGGAAGTCTACGATATGTTCGGCGACCGTTTTGCCGTCCAGTTTCGCTCCGTCCATCACGCGACCTCCTGTCCGTAGAACTCACCGAACAGGTCCGGCTCCGAGGGGCGATCCTCGGGGATCGGACGGCTGACCCAGGTGTAGTTCATCATGTGCTTCATGGTGACGTTTTCATTGGTGATGTTGCCGCCCCAGATGCCGCAACCCAGGCTGCTGGTCATAGGCATGCCATTGGTCCAGGCACCCGCATTGGCCTTGGATTGAGGCTGTCGAACCATCATACGGCTGACCGGAGCAAGACGCGCCAACCGGTCGATGTGATCGTCGTTGTGGCTGTAGATGCCACAGGAATGGCCCTTACCCCCGGTGTTGTAGATCTGGCTGACCGTTGCCAGCGCGTCATCGAACGTGTCGAAGTGATAAAGCGCCATCAGCGTAGTCAGCTTTTCCTTGGAAAACTTGTGCTGCGGCCCAATCTGGCCCTGATTTTCAACCATCAGGAATTTGCGATCTTCGGGAATCGAGAACCCGGCGACCTTGGCTGTTTGCTGAGGTGGGCAGGCGATGGTCGGGAACGTACGGTTGCCCTTCTCATCCCACATGGCCGCTTCGAGCATAGCCTTTTCTTCGTCCGAACACAGGTATCCGCCTTCGGCCTCAAGCGCCTTGACCATATCGTCGTAAACCGAGCGCTGGATGATGATGTTGCCGTCGGCCGAGCAGCCCGATCCAAAGTCGGACGTCTTTGAAATGCGAGTGTTCTGAGCGGCGATGTCCAGATCTGCGGTCTCATCGATGACAATGGATGAATTGCCGGCGCCGACGCCATAGGCCGGTCGCCCTGAACTGTACGCCGCTTTGACCATCGGCTTGCCACCCGTCGCCAAAGTCAGGTCACAAACCTCCATCAAATGTTGCGTCAACGGGATCGACGGTTTGCGGATCGACTGGAACAGGTCTTCGGGGGCACCGGCGGCACGGCAGGCCGCGCGCATGACCTCGACCATCTCGAAGGTGGTATGGGCGGTGCGCGGGTGCGGGCTGAAGATGACCGCATTCCGGGCGTTCGCGGCGGAAACTCCGGTCACCGGTGGGGTCATCGCCGGGTTGGTCATCGGGATCAGCGAGGCGATGACACCGGCTGGCTTTGCGTATTTCACCAGGCCCTTTTCTTCGTCGACTTCGACGATCCCCGTCGACGGTGTGCGCAGTACATCGCGCAGGACCATGTGTATCTTGAACCGCTTCGCAGGACGCCCTTCGCGATCACCAATGCCGCTCTCATCTACGCCTTGCTGTGCCAGACGTGTAAAAGTTTTCTCGTTCCCCGCATACCAAGCAATGGCCTGAGACAGGCGGTCCAGCCTGTCCTGATCCCAATCCTCGATCTCGGCCATGGCAGCGCGGGCGCGCGCCAGCATATCGGCCGCGAGTTGTCGGTCGTTTTCAGTGAGCTCTTTGCCCATGGTGATCCTCTTGGTGTTTTGGAATTGCAGCATCAGGCATACGACGCTGAGATCGCGCCGCACCGAATGTTCGTTTGGCGTGGCTGAGACAGCGACGCGCGTGTTCTTCATATCCCAACTCGGCAACGCGGCTTTGGTTGGGCAGTTCGATGGAATAGTCGACGGGTGGCATCCTTTCGATGATGCCGGTGAAGTCGATCCAGCCCTCGCCGGGGTACAACCTTGCATCGCGGGCCAGCTGGATCATGCCCTCGCGCGTATCTGCGATGCCGGGCAGGCAGTCAGAGATATGCAGGAAGTGAAACAGGTCCGAGGGGACGTGTAGCAACTCTCCCAAATCAACGCGGCTAAGGTGTAGGTAGAGCGTGTCGACCAGAATACCGCCGTTGGGCTGATCGGAAGCGCGAACAATATCCAGCGCCTCATCCAGAGTACGAAGGCGGGAAAAGCTTGGAAACTCTAGGTCCACGGTCAGCCCATAGGGTGCGGCCAGTTCGCAGGTCTCTGAGTAGACGTCGATCAGAAAGTCACGATCATCGCGGGTGTTGGTCCACGCGCTCATTATCATGCGCTTGGCGCCCAGTTCCCCGCCGATCTCCAGAGAAGGCTCAAAACTGCGCGGATCGACATCTTCGGTGATGCGCGCAATCTCGACATCAAGGACTTTCAGACCGGTTGTAGAAAGCGCAGTTTTGGTAGCCTGCACCTGCGCCTTGTCGATTGGCGATTGGGTGAATTCTCCGGGCACATGCATCGGGATAAACCGGGGGCTGACGGCATCGTAACCGGCCCGGGCTGCGATATAGACCAGCTCGGGCGGCGTACAGCCGATCAGCGTCAGATGCGCCAAGGAATAGAGAGAGGGGCTTGCGCCAGCCTCTTCGGGTTTCACCATGAACGACAGCTCCACGTGTCTGCGAATCCAATTTTCATCACATGTAAATAAAAATATCTGATATTTTTTAAAATATCAACTTTTAATACTGGGCAGGAAATGAAAACGCCCGGGCAACGACCCGGGCGTGCTTAACCTTCGTGTTCGCAAAGCTTTAGATAGTGACCCAGCCGCCTTTGGACTGGTGAGAGCGCACAGAGGCATCAATGAATCGGACACCGTCTGCGCCCTGATTGACACTAGGATAGGTAAGCCAATCCACCGGAACAGCAACGCCATCCCGGCGCGCGGCTACGGCCATGGCAAATTCCGTATAAAGGTTGGCCCAGGCTTCGATAATCCCCTCGGGGAAACCCCGCGCGGTACGGATCAGACGTTCTACACCGGCGCCGATGCCATGCCCGTGACCTCGGCTGATGATACGATCCGGCTCACCAAAACGATTGAACTTCAGCTGCTCCGAATTCTCCAAGTCCCACTCGAGACCCCCTTCGCTCCCGAATATCCGCAGGCGCAAACCGCCTCGATTTCCGGGGGCAAGGCGTGTCGCCATCAGGGTTCCCGGAACCTCGTTTTGATAGCGGGTGAACATGAACACCGTGTCTTCCAACGGCTTGGGCGCGCCGCAGACATAAAACTCGGCCCGCAGATCGGTCATGGGTAGGCCCGAGACAAAACTGGCGAGATGCGCGGCATGGGTGCCGATATCTCCGACACAACTGGTCGGGCCAGAAATCTTTGGGTCCAGCCGCCATTTGACATGAGGCGCATCAGCCACATCTTCGGGCGTCATCCAGTCTTGCATGAACTCGACATGGATTTGGTTGATTTTACCGATGCCGCCTTCCGCCACGATTTGTTTGGCCTGCCGGATGACCGGAAAACACGACATCGCATAACCGACAACAAAGACCTGACCCGTGCGCGCGGTGATCTCCTCAAGCCCCTCTGCCTCGGCGACTTCATTGGTCAGGGGCTTGTCGCACAGCACATCAATGCCTGCTTCCAGAAATACCTTGGCCGCGTCGAAATGAACGTGGTTCGGGGTGGTGATCATGACGGCATCCACGCCGTCCGGGCGCGCCGCCTCGGCCTGTGCCATCTCCTCGAACGACGCGTAGCACCGGTCGGCCGGCAGGAACCACTCGGCCCCGCGCGCCTTGCTTCGCGCAGCGTCAGAACTGAGCGCGCCTGCGACGACCTCCCACCGGTCGGTCATTCGCGCGGCCGTTGCTTGCGTGACCGAGATCCGTCCACCACCAACAACGCCCAACCGCAAACGGCGAGACAAGCGAGGAAAGGGGCCGTCAAAGTTCTGGTCTTCGGGTAAAAGTCTTTCAGCCATTCTGAACCTCCATTTCCGGGACCCGTGCGCCCTCGGGCAGGATTTCAACCGCCATGAAAATGCTGGGGGTAATCGTCTCGTATTGATGCCAGGGATAGTTGCCGTCGGCGTCATACATCGGCTTGTGCGTCGCGCCCGGAGCCATGAATTCTTCGAGATAGAGCGTCTCAACGTCCCGCTCACGACATTGCTGCATTTTACCGAAGCCAACAATTTGCGTGTGCACTTCGCGGAACCCCGGCACCGGACAGAACGGATGCTCCTTGTGCAATCCGACATTCAGTGGGACCGAGCCGGAGTGGTACATGGTCAGTCCAACGTTACCCACGAAGACCTTTGGCGACATGTAGTGGCTAACACCGCGCAGACGCTCCTCCTGGCGGATATCAAAAGCAGATGGCCACGTATCTTTCACCCAAGCGAACAGCTCATCGTCATCACCATGGGCGTCGAAACCGTAGACAATAACCGCGCGTTCTACGCTGTTAAGCGTGCTGTCTTGCACGATGACAGACGAAAGCGGTGCAACGGTCTGATCCTCGACAGAGAGATTTCGCCCCCCAAGGTTAAGAACAATCGCACGACCCTCGACAGATATTCTGTCTTCATCGGTTATGTGCTGGACGCGAAAGAATGGCTGGGCAAAGTCGAGTGTCTCAATCGGCATGCGCCAACTCCTTCCTCTCATCGTTCAGGAAATCGACCGGCAGAGGTTCCGGTGCTGCGCAACGGCTTTCAATTGTCTGGTAAGCACCAAATTTCGGTGCCCGTTCAATAGCGTCCATGACCTCGAACGCATGGTAGGCAAGCGCTCCACTCGCGCGCGGTTGGCGTCCTTCTTGTGCCGCAAGGGCCAGGTCCAGAAGGCCGAGCCCGCGACTGTCTTCATTGAACCCGTGTTTGTTTTGGACCACCTGCCAGTCCTCGCGACCAGTTGGACGGGGCTGATGAGACCAGCGCGAAGTGCCCCGTGTCTTCAACCAGACATCCCCCTGAAAAATGTTGGCTCCATGAACCGGATCAGGGTCCGGGATGCTTATAGTTCCGTCTTCGCCATAGATCTCGAACCGCGGCGTTTCGCTGTCCCAAACGTCGAAACTCATAGTCATCGACCCTATAGCTCCGGATGAGAACTGCAGCAGGCTCAGGGAGTGCGTGTTGACCTCGACATCCATCCACTCTCCGTTGCGCGGGCCGTTTTCGATCATCCGCTGGTCAAATGTCCGCCGCGCCATTCCGGCGACCCGGTCAATGGGACCAAGGCAGCAGATCATCGCGGTCAGGTAGTATGGCCCAAGGTCCAGCAAAGGCCCGCCACCAGCCTGATAGTAGAAGTCCGGGTTGGGATGGTGGCGTTCTGTCCCGTGGGTACCGACATGCGCAAAAACCCCTGTTGGTTTGCCAATGGCACCCTCGTCGATCAAGCGCCGAACGGTCTGCCAGCGACCGCCCAGAAATGTGTCGGGTGCGCAACCGACCAGCAACCCCTTTTCAGAGGCCATATGCAGGATCGCCTTTCCATCAGTTCGGTTCATAACCAGCGGCTTTTCGGAATAGACGTGCTTGCCTGCCTTTAAGGCGCGCAGGCTGATTTCTGCATGGGCCGCCGGAATTGTCAGGTTCAAAACGCAGTCAATCGTCGGATCGGCGAACACTTCATCTGGCGTGCAGGCCTTGGCAATGCCGTATTGATCCGCCTTGGCGCGGCTTTCCGAAGGATCGAGGCTGGCGCAGGCCACGACCTCGACGTTTGAGAATTTGGATAGTGTTTTTAGATAGATATCGCTGATACGACCACAGCCGATAAGGCCGACCCGGAAGGATTTCGATGTCTCACGTGTCATCATTCCTGTCTTCGTAGAGGGGTAAGTAGTTCGGGGGCATCGGCCCTTTGTTGCGCCCGCCCTGGCCCATCTGCTCCCAGGCGTGGGCGAGAATTCCGACCGAGCGGGACAGGCAGAACAACCCGCGCGACAAGGGCGCGGGAAAGCCAAGCTCGCAGAAGATGACAGCTGTCGCGCCATCGATGTTCATTGCAATGGGCCGACCTCCGCGTTGACGGTCGAGTTCGGCCTGAACCTCTTCTCCGATATCGGCAAACCGGCCAGAAACGGTGCCATCACTCGCGGCGTCGCGAACCAGTTGCATCAACCGTGGCGCGCGCGGATCAACAGGCTTGTGGAACCTGTGACCAAAGCCCGAGACGATCTTGCCGTAGGTCTCGCGCCAATTGTTCAGACCGTCCTGAACGGCTTCGTTCAGCGATGCGCCAGCATCCAGCCGGGCCGCAATATCATAGTACAGCTCGGCACATTGCTCCCCTGCCCCACCGTGTACGTCGCCCAGCATGTTCACCGCAGTTGCCATCGCATTGTTCAGCCCGACCCCACAGGTGGCAGCCATGCGCGCCGCCGCGATCGATGGGGCCTGCGGACCGTGATCCACGCCTGCGACCAGCGCAGCCTCAAACAAACGCGCCTGAGCATCGCTGGGCAGATCGCCCCGTACCATCAGCCAGATCATCTGCGGGAAGGTTACATTCCCGATCAGGTCTTCGATGGGATTTCCACGAAACGCGATCTGTCCGGGTTTCATGTCGATTATGGACGTGCGCCACCAATGGCGAACTGCGCGCTCGTCGCTTGTGATTTTGTCTTCCGAGTCGGTCATTGGAGTTGCGTTTCTTTCGCGGGGTATTGTTTCGTTTGTGCAGCAAGGCGAATTGGGGCATTCCGTGCACCATACCCTGCATAGCCCGCGCGGCGTTCAACGATTTCAAAAAACAGTCCGTTGAAGATCGGGCGGCTGTAGATCTGAAAATACTCGGCACCCGCTGCCCGGTCGTAGAGAATGTTACCCCGGCGCAGTTGGGCGACTAAATCGTCATCCAACCCGAAAGCCGCCTGCAGATCGGCATAGTAGTTTTCCGGGATTGCGAGGCTGGGAAAACCGGACTCGCGCAGATGATCCGACGTTTCAAAAATGTCGTCCGACCGGAAAGCAATGTGCTGAACTCCGGCCCCAAACCCATCTTCAAGGAACGAAGCCGCCAGTGTTCGGCGCCCAACGGCCCCGTTCAGGTTCAGGCGCACTTCGCCTTCAGGACTTTCGATAGCCTGGCTTTGCACGACACCGGACGGGTCGGCGACGTTTACGATCGGCGATTTCGCCATCTCAAACGTCGAGATGTAATAGAGCAACCAGCATTGCATCTCATCATGGCGCATCGTCTGTGCCAGATGGTCGATACGGCGCAGACCGGCGGGCTGGGTCGCTTTTGTTTTGGCGACTGGCTCGAATTCGATGTCCCAGACACGGTGCAGATCAGATTTCTCATCGATGAAATGGACAACATTACCACCGACACCTCGGATTGCGGGAATATCCAGCTCGCCGGTGCCCACTGGTTGCGAGAAATTCGGCGCGCCCAGCGCGGTCGCGCGCTGAACCGTCTGATCCGCGTCCTTGACGCGCAACCCCATGTCGCAGACCGAGGGGCCGTGGCCCAGAAATGCCGAATGCGCGAAACCTTCCTTTTCGGTATTCACGACGATGTTTATGGCACCCTGCCGCCACAGCTCGACAGACTTGCTGACATGCTTTCGTTCCATGCGAAAACACATGGCCGAGAGCATATCGGCCAGCTGCGCGCCGCTTGTTTCGTCGGCTGTAAATTCGACGAATTCGAAGCCCGACGCATAAACGCGCTCAGGCAGGTCCGGGATGCCGAAATCGGCTCCCGGCTCGGTCCGCGACACCTCATCCAAAAGGTTGACCAGCGACCTAAAGCTGTCACGCGCCAGCGTTTGACCACCGGGTTGCGGCGCTGCCTCGTTGACACGCGCAATGGACCAAGACCCCTTGTACCCGGCACGCGCCAACACCCGAACGAAACCCGCTAGGTTCAACGACCCAAGCCCCGGCAAGAGCCCAAAGTGCCGCTTGAGCCTGCGGATATCCATTTCAAGCCGGGGTGCATCGGACAGTTGCACATGGAACAGGCGCTCTCCGGGAATGTCCCGAAGGCGGGCGGGCTTGGACCCGTCGGCCAGCGAGAAGAAGGAGTTCAAGGCCAATCCGAAATGAGGACTGTCAATCGCCTCGACAATGCGCAGCGCCTGCGCGTCCGAGTGGATGAGGTCGGACCAGGGCAAGCCCATATAGGCCAGACGTACCCCCATCGCCTTTGCAATCTCGGTCGCTTCCCCGAGGTCCGTGATCACCTGATCTTCGGTGGCGTCGGCGTCCACCTCAAAAGCAGAGCCAATGAGCAGCAGTTCTGTGCCCAACTCACCCATCAGGTCGAGTTTGCGCTTCAGCCGATCAAAAGCGCGCTGTTTACCGCCACCAGATTGACCTTCGAGGTTATGGAACGGCTGCAGCAGGCAGATTTTCAACCCGAGGTCTGAGGCAATGCTCTGGACCTGCGTTGGTGACCCGTCAAAGGCGGTCAAATCCGGTTCATGCAGTTCAACCCCGTCAAATCCGGCCCCGGCGATGGCATGCAGTTTCTCGGCCAAATCACCGGGGATGGATGTTGTCGAAACCGACAGGCACATTACCCCTGGTACCCAAACATGCGCGGCAACCACAGGACCAGATCAGGCATCAGCATCATGATTATCAAGGCAAAGATCAGCACCGCCAGGAAGGCCCAGATTTCCGAGATGATTTCACGTAGCGGGATGTCCGTCACGGCGTTGATCACAAAGAGCAAAATGCCATAGGGCGGCGTGATCAGGCCGATCATCGAGTTTACGACGACCAGCACTCCGAAATGCACCAGATCAATCCCGAGCGCTTCGCAGGTTGGAATGAACAGGGGCACGATCACCAGGATGATCGTCGTCGCATCCAAGACGCAACCCAGCGCGAGGATAAGCAGGTTGACCAGGATCAGGAAGACAATCGGGCTGACATCCGAACCCTCAAGCAAGGCCGAGATCGACTGAGGGATTTGCTCCTGAATGACGATGAAGTTCAAAATGAACGCGCCACCGATGACAACCCCAACGGCTGCCGACGAACGGGCACTGTCAACGAAGACCTGATAGAGGCCACGGAACGAAAGCGCGCGATAGAAGAACGCTGCCAGCAACAGGGCATAGAATGCGGCAACAGCGGCGGCCTCTGTTGGCGTGGTAACGCCCCCGTAGATGCCATAGAGCAGGATTGCGGGCATCAGCAGCGCCGGAAATGCGTTGGCGGTTTTTGCGGGCAATTCGCGCAGTGGGATCGGCTCTTCCAAGGCAAAGTTCCGCTTGCCGGCCAGATAGTAGTTCATCGCCATCAGGACGACGCCCATGATCAGGCCCGGCAAAATACCGGCCAGGAACAGCGACCCGATAGAGGCCTTGGAAACGAGCGCGTACAAAACCATCGGGATCGAGGGCGGAATGATCGGACCGATGGTGGCCGACGCCGCCGTGATTGCGGCTGCGTAGCCTCGGCTATAGCGACCATCTTTGGTCATCATCTCGATGATGATCTTGCCGATCCCCGCAGCGTCGGCAACGGCAGAACCGGACATGCCGGAAAAGATCAGCGACGCCACAACGTTGACGTGCCCGAGGCCGCCTTTGAAGCGCCCGACAGCAGCGACGCAGAAGTTCAGCAAGCGGTCGGTGATCGACCCCGCATTCATGATATTGGCGGCGACGATGAACAAAGGCACGGCAAGCAGGATCGTGCTTTTGTAGAAGCCTTGCAAGATTTTTTCACCCGCCAACGCAACGTCAAGACCAGCGACACCCAGATACATCAGTGACGCCAAAAGGATGGAATAGCCGATAGGTGTCCCGATGCCTGCCAGAACAAAAAGGGTTAGCAGGCAGGAAAGAAGTTCAAAACTCATTTGCTTGCGTCCTCGTCGTCTTCCACATCAACGCGGGGGTGTTCGTCGACCACGTTGTATCCCACGACCATTTCAAGTTCGGTTTTTGGTGGGCCGTTGCGCATGATGTCAAAGAACAGCCATGCATACCGCGCGGCCACGACCAGCATGAACACGGCATAGATCGAAAACACGGTTCGCAGCGGTATCTTCTCGCCCGAGAAGGGGTTGCGAACGGTCGCGGTTTTGCGGATTTTCATCCAGTCGATGTAGTCCCAAGTTGGCAGGAAGCTGTAGAGCATCCCGATCACGATTGCCGCGGCGGCCAGCATCGCAAAGACCTGACGGACGCGCCGGGGTACAGACAGATAGATAATGTCGAATTTTACGTGATCCCGCTCGCGCACGATGAAGGCGCAGCTGAAGAAGATCACCCAGACCCAGAGGATGCCGATCAGTTCAAGCGTCCAGCCCGCTGGGGTAAAGAAGTACCGCAGAAGAATTTGCAACAGAAAGATCAGGAAGATTGCCGCCAGCATCCCGCCGGCAATCGCTTCGGTCAGTCGGGAGAACCCCTTCATGAAGTCTTTCATTGCGGTTCTCCCTCCCTTGCAATACGGGCTTAGTTGCCCAGAGCGTTGATCTGATCCAGAACGCCCTCGGGCCACGCCCCGGCGAACTCGCTTTCAAGATACATGGACTGTACCTGATCGCGGAACGCTGCGAGATCGGGTTCGTAAATCTCCATTCCCTGCTCTTTCAGGAAGCTGACGAGATCTTCTTCTTTTTGAAGCTGTTTCTGACGACCCGATTCCGCAGCTGCATCTGCAGCTTCCTGAACCTTGGCTTGCTGTTCAGGGGTCAGACTGTCCCAAACTTCTTTGCCGATGGCGATATAGTTCAGGTCCACCAGGTGAGACGTCAGAACGATCTGATTGGTCACTTCGTAGAACTTTGCGTCCACGACTGTCGGCAGCGGGTTGTCCTGACCGTCAACAGCACCGGTCGACAGCGCGGTATAGACTTCCGAGAACGCCATAGGTGTTGGAGCCGCGCCCAGCGCCTTGCCCAGGAACTGCCATGCATCGGTGCCCGGCATCCGCAGGTTCACGCCATCCAAGTCGGCTGGCGTCGAAACCGTCAGTTCATCCTTGGGCTGGCGCAGGTTCACCTGGCGACGGCCCAGATACATGACCGACAGCAATTTGACGCCCAGTTCTTCTTCGGCCTTCTGCTTGAAGGCATCCATCAAGGGATCGTTGAAAACAGCGACCTGATGCGCTGCATCCTGATGGACATAGCCTGCGGTAAAGATCGAAAACTCGGGGAAGAACTGCGCCAGTTCCTGCGCCGAGGTGATCGACATTTCCAGGTTGCCACGGCTGATCGCGTCCAACTCGGTGCCTTGCGCGAAGATGGTGCCGTTGTAGCTGGGTTCATAGCTTGCGAAGTCGGCAACCATGGGCGCGAAAACCTCCGCCATGGCGACCGAACGCTGATCGGTTTCCGACCCCGACGTTGCGAGGCGAAGTTGCACTTTGTCGTCTGCCAGTGCTGCACTTGTTGCGCTGAACAGAACTCCGGTTGCGACCAGGGCTGATACAGCAGCCCGGCGTGTAAGTTTGAAAGTCACGTTTTTCCTCCCTGAGACATCACTGATGCTTCTTTTTGACGATTCCAAGTTTTGACCTATTTTGGACATTTTGCAAGATTTTTTGCAAAATATCTGATATTTTATACTGCTGTGGCTTTTGCCGGTGGAGTTCGTTGCAGGCTATTTATCCTGACCGTCTCTCCGGTTCGGCAGGAATTTTGAATGGCTTCAATAACTTGCAGCGTCCTCAGACCCTCCCAACCGGATACTATCGGGTCTGCTTCGTGCCGAGCCACTTCGACAAAGTGCCGGAGTTGGTTGACCAATGGGTCCGACGCCCCCTTCTTCAACGCTGTCGACGAGATCGGTGTCCACCAATCCCTTTGCTGTCCTTGATAGCTCCAAAGTCGAAGATCGGGGACGGACAATGACCCATGCGAACCACCGATCATATAGCTGCTTTCGGTTGTTGACGGATAGATCGGATATTCCTGAGACGTCATCTCCCAGCTCCAAGGGGCGACGATACTGTCGGATACGCTTATGGTCCCGATTGCCCCACCCTCGAACGTCAATAACGCCCCGGCAACATCTTCATTGTCAAATCCGCGCTGCGAATCAGCCGACTGTGCTTGGACGGTCACAACCTCGCCAGCCAAATGCCGCAGCAGATCAACGTCATGGACCAGATTAACTGAAATAGGGCCTGCACCTGGTTTCTTTCGCCAGGGCGCAGCGTCAAAATACCCGTCGGGTTTGTAGAACCAGCAATTCGCATGGACTGCACGAACATCCCCGATCCTGCCTTCTGCAATGGCTTCCTTCGCCGACTTGATCAGAGGGTTGTGCCGCCGATGGTGCCCAACCATGAGTGGCACGTTCGCTTTCTCGGCCGCTTGGACAAGTTCCAACGCCGCAATGGCCTCGACGGCGATTGGTTTTTCAACAAGAACAGGGCAACCGTGGCAAATACAGGTAAGGCCCTGCTCGACATGCAGTGTCGTTGGGGTCGCAAGCACCGCCCCGTCCGGTGACTGCTGGGCGAACATTTCATCAAGCGTTTCGTAAAACGCCACACCATGCTCAACGGCATAGGCACGGCCTTCGTCACTGGGGTCAACAACTGCGACCAGGTCGACATGACGCAACGCTCGGATTGCATCTGCGTGGCGGCGTCCAACAAGGCCAATGCCAACGATGGCAACGCGAAAGTTCTTTGACACTTTGCTTCCTTCCGGTGGTTCCGGTGCTCTCCGGGACCCATTTTTTCGAATGAGCAAAACTGCTCTGCTTGGTGACGACCGTATTGGGGTTTTTGCGATTCCGCAATAATGTATGATATTTTTATTTTTACCATACATCAGTTTGGATTGCTGATGTCCCCTAAAAATGGTAAATGAACGAAGAAACCAAAAATATCGGGTGAAACGAATGGCGAAACAGCCGTCCACGATAGGTGCCAGCACCTATCAGCGCATCAAGCGGGATATCATCTTCGGAGAGTTGCAGCCCGGTTCGAAACTGAAGCTGGACGCGCTGAAAGATCGCTACTCGGCCAGTCTCTCGACACTTCGTGAAACGCTCAACAGGCTAGCCAGCGATGGGTTCGTCGAGGCACCTGAACAGCGGGGTTTTCTGGTCACGCCGGTATCCCGCGAAGATCTGACCGAGATCGCAGAGCTGCGCGCCCTGTTGGAATGCCACGCATTGGAACTGTCGATTGCAAACGGCGATACCGATTGGGAAGGCAACCTTGTCGCCGCGCACCACAAACTGCACTTGATGGAGCAGCAGCTTCTCAAAGGAGATGACTCGGAGAAAGAAACCTGGAAACGGTACGATTGGGAGTTTCATCAGGCCATGATCGCGGCCTGCAACTCCAGAAACCTTCTGTCTCTGCACTCGATCATCTACGATAAGTACCTGCGCTATCAGATGCTTGTACTGACCTACCGCGGCGAGGACGCTGTCAAGGAACACAAGGGCATGTTCGATGCTGCATTGGCCCGAGATGCAGGTACGGCCAAGAAACTTCTGGAAGATCACATCCGTAACGGCCTCGCCCATACCCTGAAGGCAATGTAGGCCAACCTATTGCAAAAAGCCCGGATACCTTGCGCTCGGGAAATGCGGGTTGTGAGCAAAGCTGCGCCGCGCAAGTGAGGCTTAGGCTTTAGGGCATTCTGCACCGGATGGACCCTCTTCTTCGAGCAGGTCGACGGGTGCGGCAGTGCGCGGGCGACGTCGTCAAATTGGACACAAAACGCATGGGCCGGTAATGTTCAAATCAAGGCGCCCAGTTGGGTGACCATGCGGTCGCCATTGTTTGCGTTGTTGCCACCAAGCTCATTTCAGCTTGGATGATATTGGGTTTGGTTGAGGTCGTTGTTATGAACCTTTCGCGGTTGTCACTGTTGCTTGTCGTGTTCATCGACGTGATGGGCTTTGGGCTAATCCTGCCGATTTTCAACACTATCTTGCTGGACCCGCAGCAGACATTCTTGCCGCATGATACGCCTGCCCATATTCGACAGTTCGACTACACTGTTCTCATCGCCGTCTTCTTTCTGTTTTACTTTTTTGGCGCTGCATTCATCGCAAAGGTGTCGGATTACATAGGCCGGAAGAAAGGCATCATGATCTGCCTGACCGGAGCGTTGATCGGCTATGTTCTGACCGTGGCCGCGATCATGACGGCCAGCTATTGGTTGTTGCTTTTGGGTCGCGCGATCTCGGGTTTTACGACCGCCAATCAACCCATCGCTCAGGCCGCTTTGATCGACATCAGCCACGACGACCAGGAAAAGTCAAAGAACCTCGGGATGATCGTCGCGGCGTCAGCGTTGGGTCTGTTGGGCGGCCCGTTGATTTCAGGATTGCTGAGCGACCAAAATCTGATGGGTTCATTCGCCTCACTGGAGCTGCCGTTCTACGTTGCGATAGGCCTTATACTCGTCAACATGGCACTGATCCTGTTCTTCTTTTCAGAGCCCGGTTTCAATCCGCAGAAAATCGACTTTGGGCTTTTGGATGTTGTCCTGAACCTGTGGAAGGTCTTTGCGCACCCGGTCGTGCTGAGGCTTTCAATCGTCATGTTGTTCTCGCTCATGTGCCTGAACGCGTTTTTCTTTTTTATCGACACTTACCTTCTGACCCGGTTCCGGTTTGGGACGTTGCAAAACAGTATGGCTCTGGCCGTGTTCGGAGGTTCCATGGCCTTTGGCAGCGCCTACCTGACAGCGCCGTTGCACGAACGGTTCAAAAAGTTCCCGATACTGTATGTATCTATTGCTGCGATGGGCTTGGGGATACTGGCCTTTATGCTTAACCCTGTCGCTGATCTTTCGTATGTGTTGATCGTTCCGATAACAATCGCGTTCGCAATCATGTATCCGACGATGCTGTCGCTGTTTTCCGGCAGCGTTGGCCCGACTGAGCAAGGTTGGGTGATGGGCGTGACGGTGGCAATCTACGCCCTAGGCTCAGGCACCATTACATCATTGAGCGGCTCTTTGATGGCGATCAATCTGAAGATGCCGTTCGTCATCGCTGTGATCTGCTGCGTCTTGGCGCTTGTTGCCATGGCCAAGCTGTTCCGACACCCGGGCGTCCAGGCTCTGGACACCAAAGGCAAGTGATCTTCGCCATTGCAGCTAGAATTGGGTCCATAGAGCCCGATACAGGGTATCGGTGGTTTGCGTCAGGCAACTTCAGAGTTCTTTCTTCCAAACTGCCGCAAGCTTTCGGTCGTTCTATTCCATCAAAAAGACCTGTTCCATCATCGACCATTGGTCGCCCTTGTTACGGGTCACCAGAGGTTGCTGACATGGGTCGGTCAGCGCCCACCATTCCTGCGTTTTTGGGTCCTTGGCCATTTCGGCCATGTCACGCTCGAAATCGTCGCCATGATATTCCCAATAGCCAAACAGGAGGTTTTCAGGCTCTCGCAGGAAGATCGAGTAATTGCGAATGTTGCTGCGCCTGATTTGTGCCAACACATCCGGCCATGCGTTCGCGTGCAGGCGCTTATACTCCTCGATCTTTTCGGGCCGGATACCGATCATCATTCCCATGCGTTGCATCACGCGGCCTCGCGGATATCGTGATGAACCATTTCCATCCGTGCAATGGCGTCCCAGTCCCAATCGATGCCAAGCCCGGGGTCACTCGACGGTACCCCTTTGCCATCCACAACCTGAATCCCGCTGCGGGTCACGTTGTCCAGCTGCGGGATGAATTCCAGCCATTTCGCGTTCGGAACGGCGCAGATCAGCGGCAGATGAAGCTCCATCAGGAAATGCGGGCAAACAGCGACATTGAAACATTCAGCCATATGCGCGACCTTGAGCCAGGGTGTGATCCCCCCGACCCGCGCCACGTCAACCTGCACAATCGACGCGGCACCCATCTGTAGATAGTCTTTGAACTGGCTGGCCGAATACATGCTTTCCCCAACTGCAATCGGCACCTGCGAGTGGCGGGCAAGTTCCACATGCGCACCTATGTCATCGGCGGGCATGGGTTCCTCGAACCAAGCGATGTTCAAATCATCCAGCATCGCGGCAGCGCGGATTGCCTGAGACAAATCATAACTCTGATTGGCGTCGGTCATGATCTCGTAGTCATCGCCCACTGCAGCGCGTACGGCCGCCAGCCGACGACGATCCTGCGCAATGAATTCCGATCCGATCTTGATCTTGGATCCTTTGAACCCTGTTTCTTTGGCCTCTAGCGCGTTTTCCACCAATTGTTCTTCGGTGAAATACATCCAACCGCCTTCGGTCGTATAAAGGCGCATGCTGTCGCGCACGCCGCCTGCGGCCTTCCACAAGGACTGATCGTTCTTTCGGCAGTTCAGATCCCAGATCGCGGTGTCGATCGCCGCCAACGCCAAAGAGGTGATCGCCCCCACGGCCGTTGCATGGGTTAGAAACAGCAAATCGCGCCAGATCTGTTCGTGTCGAGAGGGGTCCTTGCCTATCAAAGCCGGTGCCAGGGTCCGTTCCAGCAGCGACACAACAGCCGGCCCTCCCGTTCCGATGGTGTAGCTATAGCCGGTGCCAACCGCGCCATCACTGTCATGGATGATGACAATCGGGGTTTCCTGACTGACAAAGCTCTGGATCGCATCTGTGCGGGTAATCTTGGGCAGCAGATCGATCATTTTGATTTCAACGCGGGTGATTGTCGCCATGTCAATTGCTCCGGATTGCGTGGGTGGACGCGGCATCAAAGACATGCGCCTTGTCCAGCGTCAGGCGAAATGTCATCTGCTCGCCGGGTGAAACCGGACGGGGGTTCAACATCTTCCCCTGCACTTCGGTTCCCGCCAGTTCGGCAAACAGCAGTGTTTCGGTGCCAAGAGGCTCGGACAGGTTCACGGTCAGATCAATCTCGGCCGCCTCGCTGTTTTCGGACACTCCGTGCCCGACCGGGCTGAGGTTGTCTGCACGAAAACCCAGATGCACCCTTTGACCGGGCCTGACATCGGCACGCGCGGCTGGGGGCACCGTGATTTCCTGCCCGTCGGTCAGGCGGATCATACCCGTTTCAGTCACCTCACCATCGACCAGATTCATTGGCGGAGAACCAATGAAGGTCGCAACGAAGGTATTGACCGGTGCATTGAACAGCTCAAGCGGTGTGCCAACCTGAACGATATGCCCGTCCTGCATCAGAACGATGCGATCCGCCAACGTCATCGCCTCGACCTGGTCATGTGTGACGTAGACAATCGTGTTGCCGACTTTCTGGTGCAGTTTTTTGATCTCGACGCGCATCTGGGTACGCAGCTTGGCGTCCAGATTTGAAAGCGGTTCATCGAACAGGAACACATCGGGGTGCCGTACGATCGCACGACCCATCGCCACGCGCTGCCGCTGACCGCCGGACAGTTCCGCCGGTTTACGGTCCATCAGCTCTTCCAGCCCCAATATACCAGCGGCTTCATTTACCGCCTGGTCTATTTCGGCTTGCGGTCGCTTTGCGATCTTCAGTGAAAACCCCAGATTCTCGCGCACATCCATATGCGGGTAGAGCGCATAGTTTTGGAACACCATCGAGATATTGCGCTCGCGCGGGGGCAAGTCGTTGACCACACGGCCCCCGATCGCCACTTCGCCATTCGTGATGTCTTCAAGGCCAGCGATCATGCGCAATGTCGTGGATTTACCACACCCTGATGGGCCGACCAGCACCACAAATTCGCCATCTGCGATTTCGAGGTTGATGCCGTGCACCGCCTGATGAGAGCCATAGCGTTTGATAACGTTGTTCAGAGTTACTTCGGTCATGATCTATCCTTTGACGCCGCCAAAAGTGAGGCCGGCAATCAAGTGTTTCTGTACGATGAAGGTCAGGATCAGGGCGGGCAGGATCATCAAGACTGCCAGGGCGCACATGCCGCCCCAATTGATTGTGAACTCTGCAGTGAAATCCAGCAGGCCCACCGGCATGGTCTTGGATCCGACCGAGCGGGTCAGCTGCGACGCAAGCGCAAATTCGTTCCACGATGTCAGGAAAGCAAAGATCGCGGCCGAGGCGACGCCCGAACGCGCCACCGGAAATTCGACACGCCAGAACGCCTGCCAGCGGGTACAGCCATCAATCTCGGCCGCCTCGTGAAGCTCTTTCGGAATTTGGCGGAAGAAGCCATCGGTCAGCCAGATGGTAAATGGGACGTTCATTGCCACATAGGCCAGTATCAGACCGAAATGTGTGTCGATAACGCCAAGGCGGGCGAATACGATGAACAGCGGTAGCGATAGCGCTACACCCGGCACCGCACGAAACAACATCAGGCCAACGAAATACCCGGCTTTGCCTTTGAACCGGTAGCGCGCAAAGGCATAGCCGCCCGACATTCCAATCAGGATGGCAATGACAGTCGAGGTTACGGATACGACAATCGAATTCCACAGATAGGAAAAGACCGGTACGCCACCTTCACCTGCGCCGCCAAACATTGCCCGGTAATGGTCCAGGGTGAAGCTGGGGTTCCAGACGGGTGGTTTGGCCATGATCTCGACCGTTGGCCGAAACGAGTTCAGAACGATCCACAATCCGGGGACGCAGATCACCGCCATGGTCAGGAACAGCGCCAGGAAATGCAGGGATTTCAGAAAGCGGCGGCGCGCGCGATGGGTTTTGTTCCGATCCATGGCCTTACCCTGTCATGCCAAGCTGCGCGCGCGCAGCGCTGAGCTTTTTGAAAAAGTACACGGTGAACGCGATCGACAGCAGAATCGAGACATATCCCATGGCGTTGGCCAGCCCCATCTTGGCGTCGACATACCCAGTACGCGCCATCAGCGTCCAGATCAGCTCGGTCCGGCGCGCAGGTCCACCACCGGTCATGATTTGAACGATGTCGTAAGCCCTTGCCACATCCAGCGACCGGATGGTCATCGCGATGAAAATAAAGGGCATAAGGAACGGAAGCGTGATGTGGCGAAAGCTTTGCCAAGGGGTGCAGCCATCGACCTTGGCGGCCTCTAGCGGGTCGCGCGGCATAGCGAACAGGCCCGCGAGAATGAGGATGGCGAAGACCGACGTGCTCATCCAGATCTCGGCAAACAGGATCGAAAACAGCGCCAATTTGCCATCGACCAGCCAGGGCAACGCAGCGTCGGAAAGGCCTGTGGATTGCAGCACGTTGTTCACGAACCCGACATTGTCATTGAAAATGAACTTGAACTGAAAGCCGACCAATATGGGCGAGAACATCATCGGGAACATCAGGATGGTCCGCAACGTACGCTGGCCCCACGTGATTTTGTTGACCATCAGTGCAATCCCGAGACCCAGCAGCATTTCCATGTTCAGCGCAATCGTGAGAACAAGAACTGTCCGGCCAAAGGCGGCCCAGAAGTTCCAATCCTGCAAAATGCGTTCGTAGTTTCGGGTGCCGATCCATGTCCACAACGTGGAAGGACGCGTCAGCTTGTAGGGGGTAAAGCTGGAATAGAGCGAAAACAGAAGCGGGATCAGAACCACCGCAGCGATCACGATGAACGCCGGCAACAGCAATAGAAACCACTCGGGCAAGCGGCGGCGCATGGCAAGTCCTTCTTACAGTACCATGTAGGAGTCGGTCAGGGCCGAAAGGCTAAAACATAGCCTCCCGGCCCCCGGGGGAGTGGCCTTAGTAGTGACCCGCGTCCTGCATCATTTCGTCTACACCGGCTGCTGCGTCGTTGAGAGCCTCCTCAACGCTTTTGTCGCCGACGATCGCGGCCTGCAGCTCAGGGAATACGATGTTAGTGCTTTCGCCCCATTCGGCGATTGGAGGAACCGCAAATGCATATTCGGCACCTTTGGCAAAGGCTGCCAGAGCCTCGGCGCGGAACGGGTCATCCCCGCTTTGCGCCGCGGCGACATTTGCCTCCCATACCGCAGACCGCGTCGGCAGCGAGCCACCTGCGCTTTCGGCCAACTGGCTTTCTTCGCTGGTCAGGAACCGAACCAGCGATACAGCGGCGTCCTGGTTTTCGCAATCCGAAGTGACCGAGAAGCCATGGTGACCGGACCAGCCGGTGCGCGTCACACTTCCCATCGGTTGCACCGCGACACCCACGTTACCAGCCGCCTTCGAGGATTCCGGATCATTGAAGAACCCGGCCCAACCCGGCCAATCTAGGTTCAGCGCAACCGTACCCGAGGCGAACCCCTGCCCCAGATCGTCCCAGACATAGCTGAGCGTACCTGCCGGGACCGCTTTGGCATTGTAGAGGTCCACAAACCATTGCAATGCCCGCTGGCCTGCGTCTGAGTTGAAGGCCGGGCGCAGATCGTCACTCAGATACTGTCCGCCTTCAGCCACAAGCATTTCGTAGAAGCGGCCAACGATGGCTTCGTCCTTGCCTGCGTATTGCGTGCCATAGAAATTTGGTGGATCAGCAAAGAAAATCGCTTGATCTTTGAACTGGTCCCAGGTTTCCGGAACAGCCAGCGGATAGCCATATTCAGCCTCAAACGCCTTGGCCTTTTCCTCGTCCTCATAGTTTGATTTCAGATAATACAGTACCGAAACGTCGAATTGCGCACGTGGGAGCATTAACAATTCACCATTTACGGTCGAAGCGTTGATGTTGCCACCGACGAACTCTGCGACTTCTTCGACCGGAACATGGTCAGTCAGATCGATATACAGCCCCTCATATTGCGGCGCGAAAGACGAATGATTGGAACCGACGCACCAAGATGTGGTGCCCGCCGCCATGTCCGATTTGATTTCCTTATCAATCTCGAAATGGCTTTTCTTGGAGATGATGTTGACTTTGCCTCCGGTCGCCGCCTCCCAATCCGCGATGCGGCCGTAGAGACCCTCATACTGCTGACCACCGATCAATTTGGCGTCGATCGTGACCCCCGGAAAGCTGCCGTAGTCCTCGGCCGAAGCCGATTCGGCGACAGAAACAAGCGCGGTGCATGCGGCCAACGCTCTGAAAACACTGTTTTTCATAGTTCTTCCTCCCTTACCAGGCGCAGCAATCTGTTGCCCGGCTCCTCATGGATATTCATTTATAAAACATTTATTTGTTTTTAAATCAATCCTTGACTGCCCGCGCGCCGGGCCGATAAAACACGGGGCAACAACGCAGACAGGACATCGCAATGCCCAATGACCCCGAAACCAAATATCGCGCGCCTGCGCTGGAAAAGGGTCTCGATATCATCGAACTGTTGTCGGACAGCCACGATGAGATGTCACAAAGCGAAATCGCGCGCGCGCTGGACCGTTCACAAAGCGAGATCTACCGGATGCTGTCGACACTGGTTCGGCGCGGCTATGTCTCGCGCACGAGCGGTGATCGCTATTCACTGAGCCTCAAACTGTTCTCGACAGCGCAACGCTATTCACCGATCAACCGCCTGCTGGAAGTGGCGACACCCAAGATGCGGCGCGCCTCGCGCACGGTCTGGCAGTCGTGCCATCTGGGGATGGAAGCCGGAGGCGCCATTGTCATCGTCTCGTCCGTGGAAAGTCCCGGAAACTGGGGGCTGGCCATTCGAACCGGATCGGTCATCGGCCTGTGCAACACCGGCACCGGGCGTGTGCTTGCAGCCTTTCGCAGTGAGGAAGAGTTGCAGCAACTGATCGCCACGCATACTCCGGCGGTCGGCGAGCCGGAATTTGACGAGCCTTTGTTTCGAAAAGAACTGCAGCAAATCCGCGAGATCGGATATTACAAGGCCAAGTCGGAAACCACGCTTGGCGTTACCAATCTCAGCTTTCCGATCTTTCATCCATCCGGTGAAATCGTCGCGGTTCTCAGCTGCCCGTTCCTGGAACGTGTAGACGCCATGCGCACAGCTAATCTGGAAGAGACCGAGCACGCCTATCGCCATCTGGCAGACGAACTGACCGCCTATTTCCAGGGCGGAACTCTGGATGACGAGGGCGCTGTCCCATGACGGTCAACCGCTTTCCAACGAGCAAATTGGCCAACGGAGCGCTGTCGCTGCCGGTTCTGGGCTTCGGTGGAGCACCTCTTGGCGGGTTACTACAGGCCAATGACGCTGTGGAAACGCAAGCCATGCTGCAGCAGACGCTCGAGGTCGGATACCGGTTCTACGACACTGCGCCGTTTTATGGGTTTGGCCGTTCGGAACACATGACAGGCAATCTGCTGCGCGGGCAGGACTATATCCTGTCGACCAAGGTCGGTAGGCTGTTGCAGCCAGGTCTGCCCGGCGATCCGGCGGCAATGGGCTGGCCTGATCCGTTCCCGTTTCATCCGGTCTACGACTATTCCTACGATGGCATCATGCGTTCGTATCAGGACAGCCAAAAGCGTCTTGGCTTGGATCGGATCGATATTCTGCTGGTTCACGATATCGGGCATATGACTCACGGCGTCGAAAACCTCCGCCATTTTGACGCGCTGAGAACCAGCGGCTACCGGGCATTGGAAGAGCTGCGCAGATCAGGTGACGTCAAGGCAATCGGGCTGGGCGTGAACGAGGTTGAAATCTGCCGAGAAGCTTTGAAAATCGGCGATTGGGATCTGTTCCTGCTGGCAGGCCGCTATACATTGCTGGAACAGGCACCGCTTGGGGATCTGTTTCCCGAATGTGCTGCTGCCGGAACTTCAATCATCATCGGCGGCCCTTACAACTCTGGTATTCTGGTTGGCGGCGACACCTGGAATTATGGTGCCGCTCCGGCGGATGTCGTTGACCGTGTCCGCGCCCTGTCCGATTGCGCCACCCGCCATGGTATCCCGCTGCCTGCCGCCGCGCTCCAGTTCCCCCTGGCCCACCCGCAGGTGATCTCGGTCATTCCGGGTCTGCGCAGCCGGTCCGAGTTGCAGCAGACGCTGGATTGGACGGCAACCGACATCCCGCTGGATTTCTGGCACATGCTGCAGACCGAAGGGCTTCTACACCCCGAAGCACCACTGCCGGACGCCAACCCGTTTCAAGAGGTTTGACTTATGCGCATTGACGCTCATCAGCATTTCTGGGCACTGGCCCGAGGCGATTATGGCTGGCTGTCACCAGAGCTGACCGACATTTACCGGGACTTCCTTCCCGACGACCTGATGCCTTTGTTAAATCAGTCCGGAATTGATGGGACAGTCCTGGTGCAGGCAGCCCCCACTGTGGCAGAGACCGAATTCCTGCTGACGCTTGCCGATCAGCACGACTTTATCAAAGGCGTGGTGGGTTGGGTCAATTTCGAGAACCCAGAGGCCATAGCGGATATTGATCGCTATTTGAAACACGACGCCTTTGTCGGATTGCGGCCGCTGATTCAGGACATTGCCGACCCAGATTGGATGTTGTCGACCGAACTGAAACCCGTGTTCGAGGCTCTGATTGCGCGCGACCTGACATTCGATGCCCTGACGTTGCCGCAGCACCTGAAGAACCTGCACAAGTTGTTGTCACGGCACCCTGAAATGCGCGTTGTGATCGATCACGGTTCGAAACCTGCCATCCGCAACGGTCTGATCGATGAATGGGCCGCAGACATGACAGCACTGGCCGACGACACCGGTGCATTTTGCAAACTGTCGGGCCTGGTGACCGAAGCCAACCCAGACTGGTCGACGGACACGTTGCGCCCATATGTCGATCATCTGCTTACAACGTTCGGACCGGACCGATTGGTTTGGGGCAGCGATTGGCCCGTCTGCACTCTGGCCAGCGGCTATGAGCGATGGGTCGCGGTCACTGACGAACTGCTGGCAGGCCTAACCCCAACGGACCGCACCGCCGTCCTTGGTGACAACGCGGCCCGCGCCTATAAGTTGCGAGACTGACATGTCCAATGCGCCTCAGACCATCAAACTAAGCGCCTACGACAACGTGATTGTCGCATTGACCGATCTGGAAAGCGGCGCGCGCCCCGAAAACTCGGGGATTACGCTCAACTCTGCGGTCGCGCGCGGCCACAAGATTGCCATTGCCGCCATCGCAAAAGGTGACAACGTCCTGCGTTATGGCCAGATCATAGGACAGGCCACCCGCGACATCGCACCCGGCGATCATGTGCATTCCCACAATCTGGGCATGGGCGCGCATCAGCAGGATTATGGATTTGCCAGCAAATCCCACCCATTGCCCCGGTTGGACACAGGCAGAACCTTTGAAGGCTTTCACCGGGCCGACGGACGCATCGGAACACGCAATTACATCGGCATATTGACCTCGGTGAATTGTTCCGGGTCTGTTGCCCGGTTTATTGCCGAAGCAGCAGAGAAATCGGGAATGCTGGATGACTACCCGAATGTCGACGGGATCGTCCCAATCGTGCACGGAACCGGCTGCGGCATGTCCGGCAAGGACGAAGGCTATGCCACCCTGCACCGTACCTTGACCGGTTATGCGCAGCACCCGAACTTTGGGGGCATTCTTCTGGTCGGACTGGGGTGCGAAGTCATGCAACTCGCCGATCTGGTTGGTGGTCGTCCAATCCGAGCGGATGGCGCGCTGCGCTATATGACAATCCAACATCAGGGGGGAACGCGAAAGACCATCGAAAAAGGTCTTGTGGAGCTGGAAGGCATCGTTGCGTTGGCCAATCAGGCGGCGCGCCAACCAGCGCCCGTCAGCGCGCTGACCGTGGGGATGCAATGTGGTGGCTCGGATGGGTATTCGGGTATCACCGCAAACCCGGCACTCGGATACGCTTCGGACCTGCTGGTTCGCCTGGGCGGCACGACCATTCTGTCGGAAACCTCTGAGGTTTACGGCGCTGAACACTTGTTGACCCACCGCGCCGAAACAAAAGAAATTGGCGAACGCCTGATCGAAAGGATCAAATGGTGGGAGGACTATACCGCCCGCAACGGCGGTGAGATGGACAACAACCCCAGCCCCGGCAACAAACGCGGCGGGTTGACCACAATCCTTGAAAAGTCATTGGGCGCAGTGGCAAAAAGCGGGTCGGCCCCGCTGAGTGGCGTCTATCTTTATGCCGAGCAAATCGAGCGGTCCGGGTTGGTATTTATGGATAGCCCTGGCTATGACCCCTGCTCGGTCACCGGGCAGGTCGCCTCGGGGGCGAACCTGATCGTCTTCACCACCGGTCGCGGGTCGGTCTCGGGCTACCAGCCGACGCCGTGCATCAAGCTGGCGACAAATTCTGAGATGTATGGTCGCATGTCCGATGATATGGACCTGAACTGCGGCGACATCATCACCGATGGTGTTTCGATTCAGGACAAGGGCGCTGAGTTGCTTGAGCTGATGATCCGCGTCGCCTCAGGCGCGCCGACCAAAAGCGAAGACCTGGGCTTTGGCGGGGTCGAGTTCGTACCCTGGCAAATCGGCGCGACAATGTGAATGTCGCGCTACGCGGCCAACAGCCGTCGCATTCAAAACCGAACGAGATATCCCACCAACGCACTCGGAGCATTGCTCGAGCCCATAGAGCAAGCAGTCAGAATTTGGATCTCGCCACACCAAGAAACGCCTGCTCTGCCTTTGGGTCCTGAGCTCAAACTCAGTCGATTCAGACTTTTCGCAAATACGCCCAGGAGACATATCCCTTTAGTCCGCGCGCGCGCTGCAAGGACACGCGGCACCAGCGGGTGCCTCCGGTCTGCTCGCAACTGTGAACGCGCAGGGCGGTTCCGTTTGGAAGGCCGACGATCACGTTGAAACCAATTCCGGGTCCTGCTCGCAACTTCAGCATGTCGCCATCTTCGACCCCAAAGACCTCGTACCGTCCAAGCGAAGCAGCCGCTGCCGATCCCGCTTCGACAATGGCAAGCTGAAATAATACCGCCAAGAATAAGAATATTGTTTTTCGCATCACATTGACCTGCTTGTTGCCTCAACAGCATTCGTAGCGGTTCAGAGCATCCGGCGGAACCACTTTCCAACAAGAATACGCGCTTCTTGTTCTGTCGTTGAAGCAGCATACCAAACAGTTAAAACGGTTTGATACGGGGTTCCTTTGTCTTCAAGGGTGTCGAAAACAAGTGGGCACGAATCCAAACAGCGCTTCTTCGGTGGAAAGAAAGTAACTTCAGGGTACGGATCGGAGAAGATTTGGTGGAGCCTAGGGGAGTCGAACCCCTGACCTCTTGCATGCCATGCAAGCGCTCTCCCAACTGAGCTAAGGCCCCATCATGGTACCGCTATTGCGGTGGACGGACGTTTATGAGACGGCGCTTCCAAGCGCAAGTCTAAAAACGCGTTCGGGCAAAAAGTTTCTGCCGCTTTTTATCCGAAGCAAAACAGCTGAGGCGGCCTGCGCCGCCTCTTTCGCCGATCAGGAATCTTCGTCAGACGACATGTCCTTGATATCATCCAACGAGACGTTTTCGTTGTCGTCGTCATCGTCCAGCAGATCGTCGTCCAGCTCGACATCGACGTTGTCGTCATCGTCCAGAACGATATCTTCATCCGACGACGCCTCGCGCGCCTTGACCGATGCCGCATCCTCGGCGTCGGCGGCAATCATCCGGCTTTTGCCGGTGTCCAGTTCGACGATCTCGCCCGTGTAGGGGCTGACGATCGGGTCCTTGTTCAAGTCGTAGAACCGTTTGCCTGTTGTCGGGCAAACGCGTTTTACGCCCCATTCTTCCTTGGGCATATCAAATCCCCTTGATATCAGGTGAATCTCATCAATGATTCAGGTCACCTGCCATATGCGGCAGGCACTGTCAAAGCCTTTACGCCGAGGAGCACACGCCATGGGGCGACACGACTTGCCAGGAAAGCCCCCAGTTCCGCTGACGCTGCGAAAATCTGCGCGGGCGCGGCGTATCAGTCTGCGGATTTCCCAGTTGGATGGGCGGGTTACGCTGACCTACCCGCAGGGGATTGCCGAAACCGAGGCCTTGAAGTTCGCCCATCAGAAAGAGGATTGGATTCGACAACATCTGCAGGAACGACCCGATCCCGCCACCGTTCAATTTGGACAGACCCTGCCTGTCGAAGGGGTTCCCCGCCGAATCGTACCCGAACCCGGGCGTCGAGTGGTTCTGCGGCCCGATGAGATTGGCGTGCCAACCGGATCCGAGGCGCGACGGCTGGCGCGATTCCTGAAAGAGATGGCCCGGGATCGTCTGACTGGCGCATGCGATGACTATGCTTCGATGCTGGGGCGCCCTTACACGACACTGACATTGCGTGATACCCGATCCCGCTGGGGATCGTGCAGTTCCGCCGGAGGGCTGATGTTTTCTTGGCGCCTGATCCTCGCCCCATCCGAAGTGTTGCATTACGTGGCCGCGCATGAGGTGGCGCATCTGGCGGAAATGAACCACTCACCCGCGTTTTGGGCGCAGGTCGAACGGATTTTCGGCCCCTACAAGGAACCGCGCCGCTGGTTGCGGGATCATGGGGTCGAACTGCATCGCTATCGCTTTGACGCCGGGGCCGGTTGACGTCACTGAATTTTGTGATCACATAAACGCATGTTGAGCGCCCGCCCCGCAGAATCTCAGACAGCCACGCATGACAGGGTGTACCGTGCCCTGCGTTCCCGCATTCTGCATGGTGAAATCGCGCCGGGTCAGGCGCTGACCCTGCGCGGCATCGGCGCAGAATTCGACGTTTCCATGACCCCTGCGCGTGAGGCGGTGCGCCGTTTGGCGGCTGAGGGTGCGTTGACGCTTTCGTCGTCGGGCCGCGTCTCGACACCCGAGCTTACCAACGACCGGATCGAAGAACTGGCCGCGCTTCGGGCGCTGATCGAAGTGGAACTGGCCAGCCGCGCCCTACCGCGCGCGCATATTGCACTGATCGACCGCTTGCAGAGCATCAATATGGCGGTCGCCGAGATGGTCACCAAACGCGACGCCGTGGGCTATATCCGAACCAATCTCGAGTTCCACCGTACGCTCTATCTGCGCGCACAGGCCCCGGCAATGCTGGCGATTGCGGAAACCGTCTGGTTGCAGTTGGGGCCCACGATGCGCGCCCTTTACGGGCGCTTGCGCCGCACGGAACCGCCGCACTATCACAAGCTGATCATCGCGGCCCTGAAGGCGGGTGATGAGCCTGGCTTGCGGCTGGCGGTGCGTTCGGACGTCACCCAGGGGTTGCGCCTGCTTGTCAGCTGAGCGGCTTATCGCCCACGTCGCGTTCTTTGCTCTTCCGCTGCCCGTATTGCTGGTTTGCGTGGATCGACTGCGGTAGTCTTGATGCAAATCACAAACAAGAGCAGTTTTCAGCCATGATTGATCGACGGACCTTTTCCTTAGGACTCGGGACAACCCTTCTTGCCGCTTGTTCTGGTGGCACCGCGCCGACCAAAGCGCCCGCCTCGCGGATGCGCCCAGCCCCCAACGCCGGTTGGGATGCCTGGGTGGCCAATTTCAAGGGGCGAGCGGCGTCTCAGGGCATATCGCAGGCGACAATCAACCGCGCATTTCAGGGTGCCGGGTATTTGCCGGGGGTGATCGAACGGGACCGCAATCAGGTCGAGTTCAAGCGCTCGCTTGAGGATTATCTTGCCATCGCGGCCTCGGATGAACGCATCAGCACCGGCAAGCAAATGCTGCAAAAGCACAACGGAACCCTGACGCAGATCGAAGCCAAATACGGAGTCGACAAAGAAATCGTCGTGGCCGTCTGGGGGCTGGAAAGCCGCTATGGCGCGCGGCGCGGGGACGTGCCGGTCATCTCGGCAACATCCACATTGGCCTATGATGGCCGACGCGGTGCCTTTTTCGAAAAGCAGTTGGTTGCTGCGCTGAAGATCATTCAGGAAGGCGACACGACACCTGCCAACATGACCGGCAGCTGGGCTGGCGCAATGGGGCACACCCAGTTCATTCCGACCTCGTACCTCGCTTACGCAGTAGATTTCACTGGCGACGGTCGACGCGATATCTGGTCCGAGGATCCAGCGGATTCGCTGGCCTCGACAGCTGCATACCTGTCGCGCGCGGGTTGGGTCCGGGGGCAACCTTGGGGGGGCGAGGTCGGCACGGTCTCGGGAACCCCGGTCGCAGTATTGCAACCGCAAACCCCCGGCCCTCGCATCGCGGTGTTTCGCAACTTTCAGGTCATCAAGCGCTATAACAACTCAGACAGCTACGCGATCGGAGTTGGCCATCTTGCCGACCGGATTGCAGGCGGTCCGCCGTTTCAAGCCTCGTTCGGACCGGATGAGACCGGGCTGACACTTGAAGATCGCAAAGAACTGCAACGCCGCCTGACCTCGGCCGGTTACGACACGCAGGGTGCGGATGGTGTGATCGGCAAGAACTCAGAGGCGGCGATCAGCGCCTACCAAAGTGCAAACGGGCTGCCGGTCACCGGCAAACCCTCGGTCGAATTGTTGCGCAGGCTCGGAGGCTGACGGCTTACGCCGCCAGACCTTTGGTGCCGATGTCGAGGAATTTCTGGCGGCGGTCCTTGATCAGGGCCGCCGGGTCCTTGCCATCAAGCTCTTTCAGCATTGCGGCAATCGCATCGCGGACAGCTTCGACAGCAGCCGGGCGATCGCGATGGGCACCGCCCTTGGGTTCGGCGATGATGTGATCGCAAACCCCTAGCTTGTGCAGGTCCTGCGCGGTCAGACGCAATGCCTCGGCCGCTTCGCGCATTTTCTCCGCATCTTTCCACAGGATCGAGGCGCAGCCTTCGGGCGAGATAACCGAATAAACCGAATGCTCAAGCATCGCGACACGGTTGGCTGTGGCAAAGGCAACGGCCCCGCCCGAACCACCTTCACCGATGATCACCGAAACCAGCGGCACGCCGATCTTCAGGCACATCTCGGTCGAGCGGGCGATCGCCTCGGACTGGCCACGCTCTTCGGCGCCTTTGCCGGGATAAGCACCTGCCGTATCGATCAGGGTGATCACGGGCAGACCAAAGCGACCCGCCATTTCCATCAGGCGCACGGCCTTGCGATAGCCCTCGGGACGGGCCATGCCAAAGTTACGCTCGATCCGCGATTTGGTGTCCGATCCCTTTTCGTGGCCGATCACCATAACCGGCTGATCGTTGAAACGGGCCAAGCCGCCGATTACGGCCAGATCGTCGGCAAAGTTTCGATCCCCCGCCAGCGGAGTGAACTCGGTGAACAGCTCTTTGACATAGTCCTGGCAATGGGGCCGTTCGGGATGACGCGCGACCTGACATTTCCGCCAGGGGGTCAGGTCTGCATACAGTTCGTCCAGCAGCTTGGCGGCTTTGGCGTCCAGCGCGGCGGCCTCTTCGGTCACGTCCATCTCTTCATTGGCGCGAGCCAGCGCGCGCAATTCCTCGGCCTTGCCTTCGATCTCGGCCAGTGGTTTTTCGAAATCCAGATACTGGGTCATGACGCCTCTCAACGCGGAAGTTCCCTGCTATATGACCTGTGGTTGCCCGGGATGCAACTCAGCAAGATTTGTGGACGCCGAATATGCGACCACCATCAGGCGAAGAAAAGGTAGAGAGCCGATGACCACCAGCTACGAAGACCGCATCCTGCGGGTTTTGTCTTATATCCACGACCATCCCGCAGGGGATCTGTCGCTGGATGCGCTGGCGGATGTGGCGGCGATGTCGCGGTTCCACTGGCACCGCGTGTTTCGCGCCATTACTGGCGAGACCTGCGCGCAGGCCGTTCGTCGGATCAGGTTGCATCGCGCCGCCTGTTGGCTGGTCCAGTCGGACAAGCCGGTGGCAAAAGTCGCGACCGACATTGGTTATCCCAACCTCAATTCTTTTGCGCGGGCCTTTACCGAGGCCTACGGCAGAAGCCCCGCCTGTTTTCGAAAGGAGGGGCAGTTTCTGCCAGCCAATCCACATTTCAAAACCGGAGAATATCCAATGCATCCCGTGACAACACGCACCGAACCGCCACGCCAGGTCATCGCCCTGCCCCACAAAGGCGCTTATGCCGAGATCGGCAAGAGCTTTGAAGCCTTCGGGGTGCTATGTGAATCCCGTCAGTTGTGGCCGCAACTCGGCCCTGTGATCGGCTTGTATCTCGACAGCCCGGACGACGTGCCCGAGCAGGACTTGCGCAGCTATGCTGGCGCAGAGTTTCGCGGCGACGCGACTCCCGAAGGGATGGAAAGCCTGAACATTCCAGGTGGGAAGACTGCGGTTCTGACCTTCAAAGGTCCCTATTCCGGGCTTGCGGCGGCCTATCACAGCCTGTTCGGCAACTGGCTTCCGTCGTCCGGCGAAGAGCCAGCGGATCAGCCATGTTATGAAGTCTACCTCAACGACCCCCGCGACACCGCGCCCGACGATCTGTTGACCGAGATTTGCCTGCCGTTGAAATAGTTCAGTTCGGCCAGAGAACCGGGTAAAGCGACGCGACAAGCAACGCGGCCATGGTCCAGTTGAAAATGACCAATCGGCGCGGGTTCGTCAGGATCCGTGCCATTTGCTGCCCCAGAATGGTCCATGTGCTGACCGAGGGCAGATTCACCGCACCAAACACCAGCGCCACAACCACGATGGCACTCAGCGTATGATCGGGCGTGTAGGCGGTGGTTGCCGTCAGCGCCATCGCCCAGGCTTTGGGATTCACCCACTGGAACGCGGCAGCCTGCAAGAACGTCATTGGCGATCCTTCAACGTCGCGCCCCTCAGCCGGGGCGGCATGCGCGATCTTCCACGCGAGATACAGCAGGTACAGAACCGAAAGGACCTTGAGGATCGTATAGCTCACCGGAAATCGGTCGAAGACCTGAACCAGCCCGGCCCCGACCAGCAGCACCATAAAGGTAAACCCCAGCCCGATCCCCAGCATATGGGGAACTGTTCGGCGAAACCCGAAATTCGCGCCAGACGCCATCAGCATCAGGTTGTTCGGCCCCGGCGTGATCGATGACACGAAGGCAAACATGATCAGGGCGATGAGGATCTCGTAGGTCATGATTGAAACAATTGCATCAATCCTACCAAATGAAATTGCGTTTTCGTGCAAGGTATGAGTATTTTCGCAACCTATGGCGAAGATTGACAAGATAAACCAACAAATATTGCAGGAATTGTCCCGCGATGGGCGGATCAGCAATCTGGACCTTGCGGATCGCATCGGTCTGTCCCCGTCGGCCTGTCTGCGCCGGGTTCAGGAACTTGAGCGCGCCGGCGTGATTTCGGGGTATCGCGCGGTTCTGAACCCAACCGCGATGGGCGTTGGCTTTGTTGCCTATATCGGCGTTGGTCTGGGCGAACATACCAAGGCAGCGCAAGAGGGTTTCGAGCGCGCTTTGCAACAATCGCCCGAGGTGGTCGAATGCCATAACATCACCGGCACCATCGAATACCTGCTGCGCGTGGAATGCGCCGACCTGCCATCCTATAAGACGTTTCACACCGAGGTTCTGGGAACGCTGCCGCACGTCACCTCGATTACCTCTTATGTGGTGATGGGATCCCCCAAGGACATGCGAGGTTGACGTCAGAGGCCCTGTCGCGCCGCGGCGCTCGCCCTACAATAGTTGACTTCAAAACATGCCCATGGTTCGCTGCCGGCATAGCGTTTTACCTGGGGATACTAATGTTGAAAACACACGCGCTGACGTTTGTGATTGCGTCCATTGCAAGTTCAATCGGGGTTCATGCCTCAGCCAACGAATTGACCGCCCCGCTGCCGATTGTGAAGCCGGGTCTGAAAGTCACCTATGCCGAAGCTCCCAAGAAGATCAAGAGTTTGGAGCAGGCCCGTGAACTGATCGATACGATCGGCACAGCCGCGGATCCGGTGCCCGCGTTTGACTTTCGCGACACCGAAGACGGCGATCCGGTCATGACCGCCTCTCAGCCCTACAATGTTGCTGCGGAAATCACCGGGTTCATCAGGATCGACGAGCCGGGGTCATACCAGTTCGAAGTCTATTCAAATGACGGCGTCGAAACGAAACTGGGCGGGCATACCATTGGTTTTTTTGATGGCGTTCAGGGATGTGAAGGAAACGGCGTAACCGACGTCGAAATCACAGAACCCGGCTGGTACGAACTGACAACCCTGTATTTCCAGAAAGGTGGCAGCTCTTGCCTGATGATGAAATGGGGTAAGGACGGCGCCGAACTGGACTGGGTGCCGAACGATATTTTCGGCCACCAATAAGCAAAAACAAGGCCCCGCGATGGGGCCTTACTTGGTTACGGCCTATGCCCCCGCTGCGATCAGTTCGGCCTGCGCAACGATCACCTCGGCCTGTTTGATCGAAGCGATGTCGACCAATCGACCCTTGTAGACGGTCGCGCCTTCGCCGTTGGCCTTGGCTTGCTCCATCGCCGCCAGAATTTCACGGGCTTCCGAAACAGCTTCGTCCGACGGGGTGAAGACCTGATTGGCCAGCGCAATCTGCTTGGGGTGAATCGCCCATTTGCCGACCATGCCCAGCGTTGCCGAGCGTTTCGCCTGCGCGATATATCCGTCGTCGTCCGAGAAATCGCCAAAAGGACCGTCCACTGGCAATACGCCATGGGTCCGGCAGGCTGCAACAATCGCTGCCTGCGCCCAGTGCCATGGATCAGACCAGTGCTTTTCGCCTTCGCGCAGCATGTAGTAATTTTCCTGCGTGCCGCCGATCCCAGTGGTTTGCATGCCCATCGATGCCGCAAAATCAGCGGCCCCAAGGCTCATCGCTTGGAGACGGGGCGATGCGCCGGCGATTTCCTCGACATGCGCGATCCCGGCTGCGGACTCGATGATGACCTCGAATGATATCGGTTTGGTCCGGCCCTTGGCCGTTTCGATGGCAGTAACAAGCGCATCGACCGCATAGACATCAGCCGCGCAACCGACCTTTGGGATCATGATCTGGTCCAGCCGATCACCCGACTGCTCCAACACGTCAACTACATCCCGGTACCAATAGGGTGTATCCAGACCGTTGATGCGAACCGAGATGTACTTGTTACCCCAGTCCACGGTGTTCAATGCCTCGACCACGTTCGCGCGGGCGATGTCCTTGTCGGACGGTGCAACCGAATCCTCGAGATCAAGGTTGATCACATCCGCCGCCGAGGCCGCCATTTTCGGAAACAGCTTGGTGTTTGATCCCGGGCCGAACAACTGACAGCGATTGGGACGAGCCGGTGCGGCGGGTTGGATACGGAAACTCATCAGGGCCTCTTCAAGCAATGAAATTACGATTTTCTTCGCCAATTGGGTATTAAATTGCGCGACCATACGCAAGCATCATTGTGCATGTGCGGCATTGCATGCGCAGAAAGCTTCGTAATTTCAGCATTTCAGAGTGACGAAAGTTTAATCACATTGAAAACTTAGGAAATTCTTGCGCCATTGCGACAACTCGTGCAACTTTCTCCCTCTCAAGCACGGCTTAGGTGTGGAAATTGAGAAGGTCTCGCTATGCGGCTTCTTTATTTTGCACCAGAATCAAAGGAGTGCCGCGCGATGATCGAAACACCGTATCTGCTGTTTTTGGGCGATGCGCCCGACCAACTGGCCGCCAAAGTGGCAATCGGGATCAAGGACTGGAGACCCGAGAACGCTGTCGGCCAGTTCCGCATGGATGGCTGCAAGGCCGATCTAGGCCTGAAAGACATGTCGCTGGTCGAAGCGCGCGAAGCCGGGGCCAAGACCCTGGTGATCGGCGTTGCCAACCGGGGTGGTGTGATCAGTCAGGAATGGAAAAAGGTTCTGGTCACCGCGCTGGAAGAAGGGTTTGACCTGGCCTCGGGCCTGCACAATCTATTGCGCGACGAACCCGACCTGGCCGCTGTCGCCGAAGCCACGGGCCGCAAGCTTCATGATGTTCGTGTGCCCAACGTCGATTACCCGATTGCAAACGGCATCAAGCGCAAGGGCAAGCGGTGCTTGGCGGTTGGTACTGATTGCTCGGTCGGCAAGATGTACACCGCCATGGCCATGGAGGCCGAGATGCGCCAGCGCGGCATGAAGGCGACCTTCCGCGCCACCGGCCAGACAGGCATTCTGATCACCGGCGACGGCGTGCCACTGGACGCGGTTGTGGCCGATTTCATGGCCGGGTCGGTAGAATGGCTGACACCTGATAATGACGAGGATCACTGGGACCTGATCGAAGGCCAGGGCTCGTTGTTCCACGTGTCTTATTCTGGCGTCACCATGGCGCTGGTGCATGGCGGCCAGCCGGATGCACTGATCCTGTCGCACGAACCTACGCGCGAACACATGCGTGGCCTTCCAGGATACCAGTTGCCGACGCTCGAAACCCTGCGCGACACGGCGCTGCAACTTGCGCGCGTCGCCAACCCCGCGTGCGAGGTTGTTGGCGTTTCCGTCAACACGCAGAACATGACCGAAGACGACGCCAGGACCTATCTGGCAAAGGTTGAAGCCGGTCTTGGGCTGCCGGCAACCGACCCGTTCCGCTTTGGTTCGGGCAAGCTGGTGGACGCGCTGGCCGCTTTGTGATCTGAACATCGCGCCGTTGGTGGGGTTGCTCGCCTACGGCGTGAGTATTTAAAAAAAGATGAAGGAGTGTCTGCGTGCAGGTAGATGTCTCTCGGGATGTGTTTCGGCTGGCGCAGGTGTTCACCATCTCGCGCGGGTCGCGCACGGAAGCCAAAGTTCTGACCGTTCGAATATCGGATGGAACCTATCAGGGTTGGGGCGAATGCGTCCCCTACGCCCGCTACAACGAGACCTTGGAGTCAGTCGAGGCCCAAATCAGCGGGCTGCCCGCGCATTTCACACACCAGTCGCTGATGGACTTGTTGCCCGCAGGCGCTGCGCGCAACGCGGTCGATTGCGCCCTGTGGGATCTGGAAGCCAAATGCGCTGGAAAGCGTGTCTGGGACCTGGCAGGGTTGCCAGCGCCGGGGCCGGAGATCACCGCCTATACCTTGTCCTTGGATACGCCCGAAGCGATGCGGGCGCAGGCAGCGCAGAATGCCCACCGGCCACTGCTGAAAATCAAGCTGGGCACTCCGGACGACATGCCGCGGCTTGAAGCCGTGCGCGCAGGCGCGCCGGATTCGAAAATCATCGTGGACGCTAATGAAGGTTGGTCGGCCGAAGTTTATGCCGACCTCGCACCGCATCTTGTTCGGCTTGGCGTGGCGCTGGTCGAACAACCCCTGCCCGCTGGCGAAGATGACGCGCTGATCGGGATGGACCGCCCGGTACCGGTGTGTGCTGACGAGTCCTGTCATGACCGCACGAGCCTGCCTGCGCTCAAGGGTAAATATGACGTGGTAAACATCAAGCTCGACAAGACCGGTGGCTTGACCGAAGCTTTGGCCCTGCGCGAACAGGCGCTGGCGGACGGCTATCAGGTCATGGTCGGATGCATGGTCGGAAGCTCGCTTGCGATGGCCCCTGCGACACTGCTGGCACAAGGTGCGATGGTAACGGACCTTGACGGGCCGCTGCTTCTAGCCGAAGACCGCGACAACCCGCTGACTTTTGATGATGCCGGAGTGCACCCGCCCGTGGCCGCGCTTTGGGGCTGAGGAGAATGACATGACCCGCACCGTTTATGTGAACGGCGACTATCTGCCGGAAACCGAAGCCAAGGTTTCCATCTTTGATCGCGGCTTTCTGATGGCCGATGCCGTTTATGAGGTCACCAGCGTGCTGGGTGGCAAGCTGATCGACTTTGACGGCCATGCCGTTCGGCTGAAGCGCTCGCTGGACGAGCTCCAGATGGCTGAGCCCTGCACCAAGGAAGAACTGCTGGACATCCATCGCAAGCTGGTCGAATTGAACGGCATCGACGAAGGTCTGATCTATTTACAAGTGACGCGCGGCAGCGATGGCGACCGGGACTTTGTGTTTCCGTCCGCCGACACCAAGCCGACGCTGGTTCTGTTCACGCAGAACAAGCCAGGGCTGGCCGACAGCCCGGCGTCTAAAAAGGGCGCGAAGATCATCTCGATCGATGACATTCGCTGGGGTCGGCGCGATATCAAGACAACGCAGTTGCTGTACCCTTCACTGGGCAAGATGATGGCCAAGGCTGCAGGCTGCGACGACGCCTGGATGATCGAAGATGGCTATGTGACCGAAGGCACCAGCAACAACGCCTACTTCGTCAAGAACGGCAAGATCGTCACTCGCCCGCTGTCCAACGACATCCTGCACGGAATCACCCGCAAAGCCGTTCTGCGCATGGCCGCCGAGGCACAGATGGTGGTCGAAGAGCGTCTGTTCACCATCGACGAAGCCAAAGAGGCGGACGAAGCCTTCACCACATCGGCAAGCGCCTTTGTCATGCCGGTAATCGAGATCGACGGTGCCACACTGGGTGACGGCACCCCGGGTCCGATCGCCAGGCGTCTGCGCGAGATTTATCTGGACGAAAGTCGCAAGGCGGCGATCTGACGAAAACAGCCCGCCAATCAGGCGGGCTTTTTTTGCTTCAGCTTTTTTTGCCGACGTTTTCTTCGAACGCCACCTTGAAAGCCGCCTGCTTTTCGGCGCTGGCCTCGATCTGGTAATTGGCTTTCCATTCATCCATGGTCATGCCGTAGAAGATCTGTCGAGCCTCATCCTTGCCCATCTCGATCCCCTTTTCATTGGCCGCTTCCTGATACCAGCGCGACAGGCAGTTGCGGCAGAACCCGGCCAGATTCATCATGTCGATGTTCTGCACATCCGTCCGATCTTGCATCAGGTGCTGTTGCAGACGGCGAAATGCGGCGGCCTGAAGTTCTATTTCGGTTTGCTTGTCCATTATCCGGCTCCGGCTGGTTCTTTGGCGTTCCATGTCTGACCTAACAACCCAAACGCAGGCTTACAACAATCCCGAAGGGCCAGTGGCCCAATCGCAGCAAACTGAGCCCTAAGCCAGCTTTAGTGCCAACCACGGTACCAGACAGTACATGAGCGTCAGGATCTTATAGTTGGCGAGGTATCTGAAATAGGTCCCTTTCACTTCGGCACGCTCCATTCGGAACAGCCTGCTGTGAATAGCTGCGATCCGGTCCTGAAAGGCCAGAATCATCAACGTGGTAAAGCCCAGAAAGGCAATGTTCAGAACCGTCATCCAGCCGAAGACGGTCGTCAGGAATTCCTGAGTCATCGTCGTCTCCTTTCCTTCAATATATGGGGTTCTGCAAGGCAGGTCGCAATGACGCGAGCTTGGGAAACGACGGGTGGTGACCCCACGTCACAAGCCGCTTTTTTCCAACGCGTCTTCAAGAAGTTGCGCAAGACGGCCCGCCCAGCGCCGTTGTCCGTCGTGATCGGCTATCAGGTCATTGCGCAGTTCGATCAGCGCGTTCGGGCGGCCGAAGGTGGTGCAGTGCCTGTCTATCGCATCACCAGGCAGAACCCCTGTGTAGGGCTCGTTGATACCGACGCAAAGGTCGTCTTCGGTTTGCAGGCGGTCAATCAACGGGCGCGAAAAGCGCTCGTCCGGGGTATGCAGCACACCGATGTGCCAGGGGCGCGGCGCGCGTCCTCGCAATTGCCGCGTGAACGAGTGCATCGATACGATCACCGCATGCGGCAGCGCCGCCATCTGCGCCAGCGCGTCGTGATAGGGACGGTAGCACATGTTCAGGCGCCGCTCGCGCTCGTCAGCGTCAGCGTGACGGTTCCCCGGGATGATCGAGCCGTCGTAAAGCTTCATCAACAGCGTCGGATCGTCCTCACCCCGGTTCGGGTCGATCACAAGGCGCGAGAAATTGGCCGCGATCACCGGCGCATTCAAAATCTCGCCAAGATGCTTTGAAACCTCATAGGCACCGACATCATAGGCGATGTGACGTTCCATGTCCTCGCGCGCGAGACCAAGATCGCCACCGTTGACCTCGGGCGGAACGGTATTGGTCGCGTGATCGCAAGTGATCAGCCATCGCGACGGCCGATCAGCGCCGTGCACAAAAAATGGGGTGTATGTCATGAGCCTGTCATCTAGTTTGTCGCAGGTGTAGGGCAGTTGCTTTGAAAAGGGAATTGCGCAATAAGCACCCAAACCATGTTTGCGGTAACATTGAAGACGCGAGGAGAACAAGACCAATGCGACGCCTGAGAAATGTTAAAATCGTGGCGACGCTTGGACCAGCGTCAAACGACTATGACACCATCCGTGCTTTGCACGAGGCCGGGGCGGACGTCTTCCGCCTGAACATGAGCCACGGTAGCCATGACGAGATTCGCGAACGTCACCGCATCATTCGCCAGATCGAAAAGGACTTGGACAGTCCAATTGCCATTCTGGCTGACCTTCAGGGTCCGAAACTGCGCGTCGGCGTATTTGCAAATGACGCTGAGGAGCTGGAAGAAGGTGCTGCGTTCCGTCTGGACCTTGACCCCGATGCCGGTGACATCAACCGGGTGTGCCTGCCCCACCCCGAGATTTTCGCGGCTCTGGAGCCGGGCGCGCGGCTGCTGGTCAACGATGGCAAAATCCGCCTGATCGTCGACGATTGCGGTCAGGACTTTGCCAATTGCAAGGTCGAGATCGGTGGTACGATCTCGAACCGCAAAGGGGTGAATGTTCCGGATGTTGTCCTTCCTCTGGCAGCCCTGTCCGCCAAAGACCGCGACGATCTGGAGTTTGTCTGCCAATTGGGCGTAGACTGGCTGGCCCTGAGCTTTGTGCAGCGCGCCAAGGACGTGTTCGAGGCACGCGCCCTGGCCGATGGTCGCGCGGCGATCCTGTCGAAAATCGAAAAGCCGGCCGCGATCGAAGCGTTTGACGACATTCTCGATGCCTCGGATGGAATCATGGTCGCCCGTGGCGATCTCGGCGTGGAACTGCCGGTTTCGGCTGTACCGCCGATCCAGAAACGTCTTGTGCGCAAGTGCCGCACCGCTGCAAAGCCGGTGATCGTAGCCACCCAGATGCTTGAGAGCATGATTGAAAGCCCGATGCCCACCCGGGCCGAGGTCTCGGATGTCGCCACCGCTATTTACGAGGGCACCGACGCCATCATGCTCAGCGCGGAATCAGCCGCCGGTTCATACCCGATCGAAGCTGTTCAGACGATGAACAAGGTCGCCATCGAGGTCGAAGCCGACCCGACCTACACCCAGATCATCGCCGCCTCGCGCACCGCCAAGGGCACAACGGTCGCCGATGGCATCGTCGCTGCCGCGCGCGAAATTGCCGAGAAAACCGATATCAAAGCCATCTGCTGCTTTACGCAAAGCGGCACCACGGCCTTGTTGACCGCGCGAGAGCGTCCGGGCATTCCGATCATTGCCATGACACCGGCAACCGGAACGGCGCGCCGCCTGTGTCTGAGCTGGGGTTGCCATTGCGTGATGACACCCGAGTTGGAGCGGTTCAAAGGTGCGGTGGTCAATGCCGCGCGTGCCGCCCGGGCCGCGGGTTTCGCGACAGACAAAGACCAAATCGTCGTCACCGCCGGGGTCCCGTTCAACGTGCCCGGCACAACAAACATCCTGCGCATCGCGCCCTGTGACGAGCGTCTGATCTATAACACCGATCCGGGTTGAGGGTGCGGCGCCGGAAGGTGTCACACAACCTGAAGGATTCCTCGCTGCCTAATTTTTAGGCAGTATTTTGATAGTGTTTTCAGGGGCAAATTGCCTTCAGGCCCGGAATCTGCAAAAACCTCTCTGTTTTTTCGAGGTTTTCTCGGATACTTTCCGCAGGGGCAGTCTACTCAGCAAGTTCCAGGTTCCGGCTGCCCTGCCGGGGGCACGGGCCCCGGTACAATCAAAAATAATGGAGGAACGTCATGACAACAAAAATTGTCATCGGACTGGACGGGACAGAAACTGGAGAGCGCGCAATTGCCTTTGCCAAAGATTTGGCGGAACGGATAGGCACCTGCGAATTGCTTGTGGTTTACGTGATCGAATGGTCCCCATTTACTTTCCAAACACCGGAAGAAAACGCCTTAAGGCACAAACGGCGCGAAGAAGAGGTCGAGTTGGCGACATCACGGGTCATCACTCCGGCGGTCGAAGCGCTGAGCGCGGCTGGCTTCACGGCAAATGGCATCGTCCGCCATGGTGACGTGGCCGAGACGCTGAATGCGATCACCGTCGAAAACGGCGGTACGCAGATCGTCGTCGGGCGCGCCTCGGCGGATGGGTTCAAGAAACGCCTGTTTGGCAGTTCAACCCAGAATCTGGTCATGCATGCCGATGTACCGGTCACGGTTGTGAACTGAGGGGAGAGACGAGAATGAAAACTTTGAAACACGTCTGGCTGGCGATGATCGCCGCCCTGTTTGCAGCCCCTGCAATGGCGCAAGACGCGCCGGGACTGGACGAACGGATCAATCAGGCATTTGCCGATTTCACCGGCCCATTTGTCAGCTTCATCTTCGCGCCTTTTCCCGGAACCGGATTTCCTTGGATTGTTGGGTGGCTGGTGATCGCCGCAACAGTCTTTACGCTGTATTTCGCATTTGTTCAGCTTCGGTTCTTCAGCCATGCGATCAGCCTTGTGAAAGGCGACTATTCCGACCCCAATGACGCAGGCGAAGTCAGCCACTTTCAGGCGCTGGCCACGGCTCTTTCAGGCACCGTTGGCCTCGGCAATATCGCCGGTGTGGCGGTTGCCGTCGGCATCGGTGGTCCGGGCGCTACGTTCTGGATGATCGTCGCGGGCCTTTTGGGAATGGCGTCGAAATTCACCGAATGTACGCTGGGCGTCAAATACCGCAACGAATACGAGGACGGCACCGTATCAGGTGGTCCGATGTATTACATGTCGAAAGGCTTCAACGAACTGGGCCTGCCGGGCGGTAAGATCCTTGCGGTTCTGTTCTCGATCTTCTGTATCCTTGGCGCACTGGGCGGGGGCAACATGTTCCAGGCCAATCAGGCGCACCAGCAGATTGCGGGTATCACCGGAGACTATCCCGGTTGGATCACCGGTCTGGTCTTCGCGGGTATCGTCTTTGCCGTGATCGTGGGCGGCCTGAAATCCATCGCGCGCGTGACCGAAAAGGTCGTGCCCTTCATGGGCGTGATGTATGTGCTGGCCGCTCTGGTCATCATCATCATGCACGCGGATCAGATCGGCTGGGCCTTTGGCCAGATCTTCGCTGGCGCCTTCACCGGCCTCGGTGTGGCTGGCGGCATGGTCGGAGCACTGATCCAGGGCTTCCGCCGTGCGGCGTTCTCAAACGAAGCGGGCGTGGGTTCTGCGGCCATCGCACACTCGGCGGTACGGACCAAAGAGCCGATCACCGAGGGTTTCGTCTCGTTGCTGGAACCGTTCATCGATACGGTCGTGATCTGTACCATGACAGCGCTGGTGATCATCATCACCCAGCAACTGATCATTGATCCGGAAACCGGCAAGTACATGCTGAACGAAGCGGGCAACGCGATTGCAACCGTAGACGGCAATTCGGGCGTCAGCCTGACCTCGGCTGCCTTTGCAAGCGCCTTTGGCTGGTTCCCATATGTGCTGGCCATCGCGGTTGTACTGTTCGCTTTCTCGACCATGATCAGCTGGTCCTACTATGGCCTAAAGGCCTGGACCTATCTGTTCGGCGAAGGTCACACCAAGGAACTGGTGTTCAAGGTCATCTTCTGCATCTTCGTTGTCATCGGCGCGGCGGCCAACCTTGGCCCGGTCATCGACTTCTCGGATGCGGCGATCTTTGCCATGGCGGTTGTGAACGTCTTTGCACTCTACTTCCTGATGAAAGTGGTGCGCGAAGAGCTCGCCAGCTATGCAGCCAGACTGAAAAGCGGCGAAATCCGCAAGTTCGAGCACTAATCCGAGCCACCGGGGCGGCCCCTGTCGCCCCGGTGCCTTGCCAGCCTGCGAAAATCGCAGATTCTGGCCCGACCCCCCTTGCCAGTATGACCGAACTTGCGTAAACGGCGCTTCTGATCGCGTGACCGGCCGAGATGGCATGCCGAGTCGCGTCTGAAACCGAACCCGAGAATAGGAGACGGAAATGCCTAAGATGAAGACAAAGTCGAGCGCCAAAAAGCGCTTTAAGGTGACTGCGACCGGTAAGGTCCTTGCTGGCCAGGCCGGCAAACGTCACGGCATGATCAAGCGGACCAAGAAATTCATCCGCGATGCCCGTGGCAACACCACCCTGTCCGCCCCCGACGCCAAGATCGTCAAGGGCTACATGCCCTACGACCGCTAAGAGGAGATTTGAGAGATGTCCCGCGTTAAAGGTGGAACCGTAACCCACGCCCGTCACAAGAAGATCATCAAAGCCGCTAAAGGCTATTATGGTCGTCGCAAGAGCAACTTCAAAGTTGCCACTCAGGCCGTCGACAAGGCCAACCAGTACGCAACCCGTGACCGCAAGAACCGCAAGCGCAACTTCCGCGCGCTGTGGATCCAGCGGATCAACGCTGCTGTCCGTTCGCATGACGAGGCTCTGACATACTCCCGCTTCATCAACGGCCTGAACCTGGCCGGTATCGAAGTGGACCGCAAAGTTCTGGCCGACCTGGCCGTGCACGAACCGGAAGCGTTCGGCGCGATCGTCGCCAAAGCTCAGGCTGCTCTGACTGCCTGATCCTCTGAAAAGAGACAGTGAATGAAAGGCCGTCCCGTTGGGGCGGCCTTTTTTCATGTCTGGCATTCAGCGGCAAATGCACGGATCGCTTTGGATAGATTTCAGGGCTGCTTGTCCATGGCGCGTCGCACAGGCAAGTCCTTTTGCTTTTCCATCAAAGCGGTGTGAAACAGCGCCCGAAAATCCGACTCGGTCAGCTTGACCTGCGTTTCCTCAGGATCCGCGTCCGGGGCATTCCTGTCTTTGGTAAACGTCGTGCCGGCATATGTCTTGCCGGTAAACCGGCCGAGGATAGACTTGATGTGCATTTCAAATTCCCTTTCCCAAAACCGTTCCAAAAATCTTTGCCGCTGCGGGCCCGGTCCGAACACCTCTGCCCAAAAGGGCTCAAGGACCGCCTATCGTGAGTGGCAACCCGCAGCGACCCGGCGCATGTAAGAAATTTGCTGCGGTTCGTAAGGGGGAAGGAATCGGCAAGTTGCGTCATTTTTTGACCGCCGAGTCAAAAATCTCAGCGGTAGCTGACCTTTACGTCAACTTCCTGAACCTAGGCGAATGTTTCGTGACGTGGCGTCAATCCCGCCAAGCCGTTTTCCAGCCCGTCGCCAGAGACAAAAAGCACCCATTCGGCACATTGGAACCACGAAAAAAGGGCGCGCCGTTCAAAGGCGCGCCCCAGTCACAGGGAGGACAGTGAAAAATCCGCGCTCTAAACTCAACATGAGCGCCAACTCGTTACTGTCCCCATCTAAGCCCATACCCACAGGCGCGTCCGTAATGTTGGTCACATATCGAGAAAAACTTTCAGTAAGTTCTTCCGAATGGCTCAATTACCGCCTCTGAAGGCGTGTTCGGCCAGATATCGGCTCTCTGACCAGGGGCGCCACGCGCCTCTCGCAATGGTTCCAACCGACATGCCGGGACTTAGTTCCCGGACGTCCACCGCCGTATTCTTCAGAGCCCCGAGCGAACAGTCGCAGAGCCACGTATCTTGGATGATAGAGGGTTGGCCTCGTGTTCACGCTATCCGGCATCACACCGGCGTGCATCACACGAGGCGACTTTGCACCCTTGGCTACAAGGGCAATCTTGAGAATTACGATGAAGGGATGGTGCTGCTGGAGAGAATTGAACTCTCGACCTCTCCCTTACCAAGGGAGTGCTCTACCTCTGAGCTACAGCAGCGCTGTGGGCGGGTGATTAGACTCAAACGAAACGCGGCGCAAGGGTGTCTGGACGGTTTTTTTCCTCTGCTGTAGAGAAAGACAATGGCAGAGAAAAATTCACCCAAAAAACACGGCAAACCCGGCGAAACGCGCGAGGAACGGTTGAAGGCAGCGCTTAAGGCCAATATGGCGCGCCGCAAGGCGCAGGCCAAGGCGCGGGCGACATCCGGGGACAAAGCGGGCAAGGACGAGGGATAAGAGCAGATGGATTCGATTCTGGTGACGGGCAATGGCCCGCTAAGCGGGCAGATCCCCATTGCGGGGGCCAAAAACGCATGTCTGACGCTGATGCCCGCGACGCTGCTCAGCGAGGAACCGCTGACGCTGACCAACGCACCGCGGCTGAGCGATATCAAAACCATGACAGCCCTGTTGCAATCGCTTGGGGCCGAAGTGTCTGCTTTGCAGGATGGGCAAGTGATCGCGATGTCCAGCCATAGCCTGACCAGCCATGTTGCCGATTACGATATCGTGCGCAAAATGCGCGCTTCGAACCTTGTCCTTGGACCGTTGCTGGCGCGGTTCGGGCAGGCGGTGGTGTCGCTGCCCGGCGGCTGCGCAATTGGTGCGCGCCCGATGGATCTGCATGTCGAAGGGCTGGAGGCGCTGGGGGCCGAGATCGAACTGAAAGACGGCTATTTGCACGCTAAAACCTCGGGCGGGTTGAAGGGTGCGGTTCATGAGATGCGATTTGCATCCGTGGGCGCGACCGAGAATATCGTCATGGCCGCCACGCTGGCCAAAGGTACGACCGTGCTGAAGAACGCAGCGCGCGAGCCCGAGATTGTCGATCTGGTCGAATGCCTGCGTAAGATGGGGGCACAAATCGCGGGCGAAGGTACGTCGACCATCGAAATTCAGGGCGTCGACCGGCTGCATGGCGCGACCCATCAGGTGGTGACCGACCGGATCGAGTTGGGCACCTATATGCTGGCCCCCGCGATCTGCGGCGGCGAGGTTGAGCTGCTGGGTGGCCGTATGCGGCTGGTCGAAAGCTTTGCGGCCAAGCTGGATGCAGCGGGGATCAGCGTTTCAGAGACCGAAAAAGGCCTGAAAGTGACCCGCAAAAACGGACGTGTAGCGGCGGTGGATGTCGTGACGGAACCTTTCCCAGGCTTTCCAACCGATCTGCAGGCGCAGATGATGGCACTGATGTGTACGGCCGAAGGCACCTCGGTGCTGGAAGAACGCATCTTTGAAAACCGCTTCATGCATGCGCCCGAACTGGTGCGGATGGGCGCGAATATCGAGGTGCACGGCGGCACCGCCACCGTGACCGGAGTGGAACGCCTGAAAGGTGCGCCGGTGATGGCGACCGACCTGCGCGCTTCGGTTTCGTTGATCCTTGCCGGTCTGGCCGCCGAAGGAGAAACAACCGTCAGCCGGGTCTATCATCTTGATCGCGGATATGAACATGTGGTGCGTAAGCTGGAAGGCGTGGGCGCAAAGATTGAACGGATCAAAGGCCAATGACAGACGCAAGTTTTGAAGACGGGCGCGAAGCCCCTCTGAATCTCGGGGCCGAAGATGCTGATGATCTTCAGGTCATTTCGACTCTGGTACAGGACGCGGTGTTTCCCGTCACCGAGATGACGTGGCGCGCGTCCGACCGTCAGTTCGCCCTGCTGCTGAACCGCTTTCGCTGGGAAGACAAAGACGCCGCAGCGCGGCGTGGTCGTGCGTTCGAACGGGTGCAATCGGTGCTGCTGTTCGGCTCGGTCCTGTCTGTGGCCAGCCAGGGTGTCGATCGTGGTGACAAGGACATGATCCTGTCTCTGCTGTCCGTCGATTTCGAAGTTGGCGAGGATGGAGCCGGGCAGATTTTGCTGACGCTTGCGGGCGATGGCGCCATCCGATTGCAGGTCGAAACCATCGACGCGTCGCTAAAAGACGTGACACGCCCTTATCTGGCACCGTCAGGCCACGCGCCGCATCACCCGGAATAGGCCCCGCCGACTGACCCGACCCAAGCGGGGTTGAGCGTCCTCATCACCGGCGCTATGACCCGTGCAAACGCCTGAGAGTATCCGCCATGCCCGTCTTCCTCGACTCTGCGTCGACCGATTTCGAACCCGCCTTTCGGGCGTTGTTGAACGCCAAACGCGAAGACAGCCCCGATGTGGACGCGGTCGTGGCGCAGATTATCGACGATGTGCGCCAGCGAGGCGACGCGGCGGTCATCGAACTGACCGCAAAGTTCGACCGGCTGGAGCTTACACCGGAAACCCTGACCTTCAGCGCCGATGAGATCGCAGCGGCGACCTGTCAGGTGTCGGACGATGATCGTGCCGCGCTGGAACTGGCGGCGGACCGCATTCGCGCATACCACCAGAAACAACTACCAACCGACGCCGAATGGACGGACGAGGCTGGCGCGACGCTGGGCTGGCGCTGGTCGGCGGTGTCTGCCGCTGGTCTCTATGTTCCGGGTGGTTTGGCGTCGTACCCTTCGTCGGTGCTGATGAACGCGATCCCGGCCAAGGTGGCGGGGGTTGAACGGCTGGCCATTGCCGTGCCGACCCCGGACGGGCAAGTGAATCCGCTGGTCCTGTTGGCGGCACAGCTTTCGGGCGTGGATACAATCTATCGCATTGGCGGCGCACAGGCGATTGCCGCACTGGCCTACGGAACCGAGACGGTAATGCCGGTCGACAAGATAACCGGACCGGGCAACGCTTATGTTGCAGCCGCCAAACGCCGTGTTTTTGGCAAGGTCGGGATCGACATGATTGCGGGTCCGTCGGAAATTCTGGTGATAGCCGACAAGGATAATGACCCGGACTGGATCGCGCTCGACCTGCTCAGCCAGGCCGAACATGACGAAAGCGCCCAGTCGATCCTGATCACCGATGACGCCCGGTTTGGGCAGGCAGTTGCGCAAGCGGTTGAGACCCGACTGAAAACACTGGAGCGCCGCGAAATCGCTGGCGCCAGCTGGCGCGACTTTGGTGCCGTTATCACTGTTCGTGATCTGGATGAGGCCGCAATGCTGTCGAACCGCATCGCACCCGAACATCTTGAACTTTGTGTGGCCGACCCGCTGGCTCTCAGCGAAAAAACCCGCCACGCCGGGGCGATCTTTCTGGGGCAATACACGCCCGAAGCCATTGGCGATTATGTCGGTGGACCAAACCATGTTTTGCCCACGGCACGTTCGGCACGGTTTTCTTCGGGCCTCAGCGTGATGGATTTTCTCAAGCGCACGACACTCAGCCAGATGACACCCAAAGCATTGCAAGCCATTGGCCCGGCCGCAGCCCAGTTGGCCCGGTCCGAAAGCCTTGAGGCCCACGGTCTTTCGGTGCTGGCAAGGCTCGATCGACTGAATAACTAAGGGGGCGCACGGCTCCATTGCCCTGTTCGATCCGTTGTTATAGGTCTGTTCCGAACTGACTGGACTACGCTGAATATGACCCGCATTTCGCATATCGAACTGGATGATCGAAACCTTCCGCCTCCGACGCCCGAAATCGAGCAGGAGCGAAAAGTGGCGATCTACGATCTGCTCGAGGACAACTCGTTCACCCTGCCCACACGCGACGACCGCATTGTGCCGGATGGACCCTACCACGTTCAGCTGTCGATCCGCGACAAACGGCTGGTCTTCGATGTCGCAACCGAAGCCGAAGAAAAGGCGGCCGAGTTTCATTTGTCGCTTGGCCCCTTCAGGCAAGTGGTCAAAGATTACTTTCAGATCTGCGAAAGCTATTTCAACGCGGTCAAGTCGCTGCCCCCCAGCCAGATTGAAACCATCGACATGGCCAGACGCGGTATTCACAACGAAGGCAGCCGCGTTTTGCAGGAACGGCTGGAAGGTAAAGCCGAAATTGACACCGACACCGCCCGCCGCCTGTTCACGCTGATCTGCGTGCTGCACTTTGGAGGCTGACAGGTGAAGGCTTTGCCGCAGTCGGTCCTGTTTTGTTGCGACCACAACGCGGTGCGATCCCCTATGGCCGAGGGGATCATGAAAAAATTCTATGGTACCGGCACCTACGTCCAATCTGCCGGTGTTCACAACGACATGGAGATTGACGGGTTCTGCATCGCGGCCTGCAAGGAGATCGATGTGGAGCTGTCGCGCCATCGGTCACGCTCGTTCGACGAGATGCAGGATTGGGGCGATGACCTGAGCTCGTTCGACCTGATCGTAGCCCTGTCACCGGCAAGCCAGCGCAAGGCGCTGGAACTGACCCGGATTTTTCACCTCGACGTCGACTACTGGCCGATTATGGACCCCACGGGGCTGGGCGAGAACCGGGAACAAAAGCTGCATCATTATCGGCAGACCCGGGATCAGATCATCAAACATCTAAAGGACCGCTGGGGCGAGCCAACGGAGTGACCATGAACGCAACCGTCAAAACCTATTTCGATGCATTCAATGCCGGGGACGTGGACGGGATGCTGGCCTGTCTTGCCGATGACGTCGCCCATCACGTGAACGAAGGCCAAATTCGCCTCGGCAAAGAGAAGTTTGCGGCGTTTTGCGCCCATATGAACCGTTGCTACCGAGAAAACCTGACCGATATCGTGATTTTCGACACCAATGACGGGACCCGTGCAGCGGCCGAGTTCATCGTCAATGGCACATACCTCGAGACCGATGAGGGCCTGCCGCAAGCGCATGGTCAGACCTACCGCCTACCCGCCGGGTCGTTTTTTGACTTGAGGGACGGAAAGATTACCCGGGTCACCACCTTCTACAACCTTGCCGATTGGACCAAACAGGTGTCAGGTGGCTGAGGTCACCAGCGTCCATACCCTCACCGGACCTTCGCTTGCCGAATCGCTGGACGATGTGGCGCGCCTGCGCATCGCTGTATTCAAGGCGTGGCCTTATCTTTATGACGGTGATCTCGACTACGAGCGGACCTACCTGCAAACCTACCGGGACAGCGACAACGCGATTGTTGTCGGGGCCTTCCACGGCGATACACTGGTCGGTGCGTCGACCGGAGCACCTTTGGCCGATCATGCCGAAGATTTTGCGATGGCCTTTGATGGTACCGGACTGGATTTGAGTCAGATCTTCTATTGCGCCGAATCCGTCCTGTTGCCCGCGTATCGCGGTCAAGGCGTGGGGCACCGCTTCTTTGACCTGCGCGAGGCGCACGCGCGGCAACTGGGTTTTGCCAAATGCGCGTTCTGCGCCGTTCAGCGCCCGGCGGACCATCCCATGCGACCAGACAACTATCGCCCTCTGGACGCCTTTTGGCGCGCACGAGGATATGAACCGCTGCCTGGCGTGATCGCGCAGTTTTCTTGGAAGGATATTGGCGATACGGGTGAGACGCAAAAACCGTTGCAGTTCTGGATCAGGGATATTCAATGAAAGTCGCAACCGCCGCCTACCCGCTCGATTGGCTCGACAGTTGGTCGCAATACGAAGACAAAGTGGCGGCCTGGGTTGCCGAGGCCAGCGGCCAGGGGGCTGAACTGCTGGTCTTTCCTGAATATGGCGCGATGGAGTTGTCGACACTGGACGGGGCCGATGTTGCTGGCGATCTTGAACGCTCGATCCACGCGGTGTCTGACCGGATGCAGGATGCGGCCGACCTGCACCGGAAGCTTGCGCAGGAATACAGAACCTACATTCTGGGTGCGTCTGCCCCTGTTATTACCGGGACTGACCGCCCCGTGAACAGGGCCGCATTCTACGCCCCGGATGGCGGGCACGACCATCAGGACAAACAGATCATGACCCGGTTCGAGCGCAATCCCTGGGACATCGCACCCGGCGGGCCTTTGAAGCTGTTCGATACGGCTCTGGGCAAGATCGGTGTGCTGATCTGCTATGACAGCGAGTTCCCCCTGCTGGGGCGGGCTTTGCAGGAGGCCGATCTGATCCTTGTGCCGTCCTGCACCGAAGCGCTGTCAGGCTATTGGCGTGTACGTATCGGCGCAATGTCGCGCGCGCTCGAGGGGCAATGCGTGACGGTAATGTCCTCTCTGGTCGGTGCCAATGACTGGTCAGAAGCCGTCGATATGAATACCGGAATGGGTGGGGTCTTTGGCCCTCCGGATATCGGATTCCCGCCAACTGGCGTCCTGTCCGAAGGTACATTGAACCAACCCGGCTGGACCTATGCCGAGGTTGATCTGTCCGCAATCGCGACTGTACGCGCCGACGGGCGTGTGCTGAACCGCGCCCACTGGCTCGAACAGACACCCCGCGCCGATTCAGTCACAATCTGCCCTCTTTAGGTAATTCCGCCCTTGAATTGAGGTCGAATTAGGCTCATTTAAGCGCACATCCCCGCAGATTCTGCGGTGCAACGTAAATGTGGAGACAACATGGCCAAGGAAGATACGCTCGAATTTCCCGGTGTCGTGAAGGAACTCCTGCCTAATGCGACGTTTCGGGTCGAGCTGGAAAACGGCCATGAGATCATCGCACATACGGCAGGCAAGATGCGCAAGAACCGCATCCGTGTTCTGGCCGGCGACAAAGTTCAGGTCGAGATGACCCCCTACGATCTGACCAAGGGTCGGATCAACTACCGCTTCAAGTAACGCCCAACACCATGGCGTTTATCCTCGGATCGGGCAGCCCAAGGCGGCTGGACCTGCTGGCGCAGCTTGGCGTACAGCCCGACGCCATTCGCGCCCCCGACATTGATGAGACGCCGCTGAAAGGGGAACTGCCCGTCCCCTATTGCCATCGCATCACCCGGGCGAAGGTCGAGGCGGTGCAGGCCGGCCCCGACGACGTAACGCTCTGCGCCGATACCACGGTTGCATTGGGACGGCGCATTCTGGGCAAGCCGGAGAACGCTGGCGAAGCTGCGGCGTTCCTGCACGCCCTGTCCGGACGCAGGCACAGGGTGATCACCTCGGTTGCGGTGCGGCGCGGCGATCGCGTCCTGCAGCGTGACGTTGTCAGTCAGGTCAAGGTCAAGCGCCTCTCGGATATCGAGATCAACGCCTATCTTGCGACCGGCGACTGGGAAGGCAAAGCTGGGGCATATGCGATCCAAGGGCCTGCGGGCGCGTTCGTCCCATGGATTTCCGGCTCGTTTACGGGCATCGTCGGACTGCCGTTGTCTGAAACCGCCGCACTTTTGCAAGGCATTGGCTATCCGTTGTATCGCGAGGGATCATGAAGGGCCGCACGATCATTCTGGACCATATTCAGGACCGCGAAGCCGCAGCCCTGATGGTTGACGGCATTCTCGAAGATTTTCTGATCGCCGCAGACGCTCCGGCACCTGGTACGATTTATCGCGCCCGCGCCGACCGGCCCGTCAAGGGACAAGGCGGGATGTTCCTGACAACGCCCGATGGCCCCGCGTTTCTGCGGCAGGTCAAGGGACTGGCTCCGGGCGCGGATATTCTTGTCCAGATCACCGGATACGCGGAACCGGGCAAGGCGATCCCGGTCACCAATCGTGTCCTGTTCAAAAGCCGCTATGCCATCGTGACACCCGATGCGCCGGGCCTGAATATCTCGCGCAGTATCCGCGACGACGACCTGCGTGATCGTTTGCTTGAGATCGCCCATGATCAAATGGGGGACAGCAATTACGGTTTGATCTTGCGTTCCTGCTGCAAGGATGCAGAGCCGGATGAGATCGCCGAAGACATCGCCGCCATGCACGCACAGGCCGAGCAGGTCATGAACGACCCCGGGACCGAGCCCGAAACCCTGAGCGAGGGCGACAGCCCCCACGTGCTTGCCTGGCGCGACTGGACCGATCCGGCCGAGGTCTCGACCCAGCCGGGCGGGTTCGAAACACATGGCGTGCTGGACGCGCTGGAGACCGCGCAAGGGATCGTCGAACCCCTGCCGGGTGGCGGGTCGCTGTTCATCCAGCCCACCCGCGCACTTGTTGCTGTGGACGTGAATACCGGTCGCGACACATCGATGGCTGCCGGGACCAAGGCCAATTTCGCCTGCGCCAAAACCCTGCCCCGCGCGTTGCGCGTCCGCGGTCTGGGTGGTCAGATCACGCTGGATCTCGCCCCGATGCCCAAAAAGGACCGGCGTGGGTTCGAGGCAGCCCTGCGCACGGCGTTGAAGTCCGATCCGGAAGAGACAATTCTGGCCGGCTGGACCCCGCTGGGCCATTTCGAACTGCAGCGCAAACGCGGTCGAGCGCCCTTGTCGGAGGTCTTGAAATGAGCTGCCCGATCTGCGGCGAAAACACAGTTCAGATGTACCGCCCCTTTTGCTCGAAACGCTGCGCGGACCTCGATCTGGCGAAATGGTTGAACGGCTCATACGCCGTCCCGTCGCAGCGTGAAGAGGACCTTGAGGCAGAGCCGGACGTGGACAATCCAAAGCCAACTCAGCCGCACTGAAAAAATGTAAAAAAGCCTCTGGACACTGCCGTTGGCAAGTCATAGAACGCCTCCACCCAACGGCAAACACCGTTCCCGTGCCCGGGTAGCTCAGGGGTAGAGCAGTGGATTGAAAATCCTCGTGTCGGTGGTTCGATTCCGCCCCCGGGCACCACTTTTCCAGAGCAACCATGCGGTCTTGGCCTGGCGAAGAACTCGGAAAGAACTCAACCACCTCGCAGGCGTTGCATCAGGTATACTTCGCTGCCTTCGGGGATCGGTTCGGTTAGGCCGGTGGCAATGACGCGGCCGTTTACTGCAATCGAAACGCCTGCATCAATTGGGGCTTTCAACTGGGGGTGGGCACGCACCAGTTCGCTCAACAGCTCACCTGTTGTACGCGCCTGCACCGTGACCACGTCCTGGCCCCCGGTCAGAGACCGGAGGCCGGACCAGAGGTGGACCTCAATCATTGTCCTTCAGCGCAGCCAGAATGCGCGGAGGCGACATTGGCAACTGTCGCATCCGCACGCCCGCCGCATGCGAGACCGCGTTGGCGATGGCGGCCAAAGGCGGCACGATTCCGGTTTCGCCGACGCCGCGCACGCCAAACGGGTGACCTGGGTTGGGCACTTCGACGATTACCGTGTCGATCATCGGCAGATCGCTTGCAACCGGAACCCGGTAATCGAGGAAAATCGAGTTCTGCAGGCGACCATCCTCGCCATAGATGTATTCCTCGTTCAGCGCCCATCCAATCCCTTGCGCAGCCCCGCCCTGATACTGGCCTTCGACGTAAGTCGGGTGAATCGCTTTTCCTGCGTCCTGGATAACCGTATAGCGGGTGATGCTGGTCTTGCCGGTCTCGGGGTCGACCTCGGCATCGACGATATGGGTGCCAAAGGACACGCCCGCACCTTCCGGGGTGGCCTCGAAATGTCCCGAAATCGGACCACCGGTACGCCCCATGTCAGCGGTAATGTCGGCCAGCGGCAGCGGGTCAAAATCGCCCGCATTGGGGCCGGATGGAACGGCACAGCCGTTTTCCCATTTCACCGCATCCACGGGGATGCCCCACTTGGCCGCGGCGCGGTCGCACAGACGTTCAACCGCGTGTTTGGCAGCTTTGATGGTTGCAAGCCCGCTGGCATAGGTCACGCGTGAGCCGTGGCTGACGTCGTTGTACCCCAGCGTTGCGGTATCCGCGATGGTGACGCGGATGTTTTCGTAGGGAATACCCAGAACCTCGGCTGCCATCAGCGCCATCGACGCCCGCGAGCCCCCAATGTCGGGGGTTCCCACCATGACCTGCGCCGAGCCATCCTCGGACAAGGCCAGCGATACCGAGGTCTCGCCGCCATGGTTGAACCAGAACCCGCAGGAGATCCCCCGCCCCTGCCCCGGTTTCAGCGGTGCCGAGTAATGCGGGTGTGCCTTGGCGGCCTCAAGCGTTTCTACAAGTCCGATACGGTCATATTTTGGGCCATAGCTGGCCTTCGTGCCCTCATGCGCGGCGTTCTTAAGACGCACCTCCACCGGATCGAGGCCCAGCTTCTTGCACAGCTCATCCAAAACGGATTCAACCGCAAAGGCCCCCATTGGCGCACCGGGCGCGCGGTAGGCCGCTTGTTTCGGACGGTTGGCCATGACGTCATACCCGACCTGCCGAACGTTGGTCAGATTGTAGGGCGCAAAGGCGCACATGGCGGTCATGTCTCCAGGCGCACCCGGGAATGCCCCGCCTTGCAGGCGGAAGATCCCCTCTGCCGCCGTTATGGTCCCGTCCTTCTTCATCCCGATCTTGACATCCATCGAGGCCGAGGACGTAGGCCCTGTCGACCGGAACACCTCGGAACGGGACATGACGACCTTGACTGGGCGATTGGCCTTGCGGCTGAGCGCCAGCGCAACGGGCTCAATGAACACAGTGGTCTTGCCGCCGAAACCACCGCCGATCTCGGAGGCGGTCACGCGCAGTTGCGAGGTCTCGATCCCCAGCAGCGCGGCACAGGTCTTTTGCGCGATCCAGTGGCCTTGCGTGGTGCACCAGAGCTCACCCTTGCCATCATTGCCCAGCGTCGCCAGACAGGCATGCGGTTCGATATAGCCCTGATGCGTGGCCTCGGTCACAAAGCTGTCTTCGATGACCAGATCAGCCTCGGCAAAACCAGCCTCGACATCGCCGTGGCCGCTTTCGTGGTATCGCACCACGTTGGGATGCATGCCTTCAGGCACGGAATAATCTGCCGCGCCCTCGCGAATAACCGGAGCGTCCGGGGCCATCGCTTTGTCCACATCTGTGACGTGGGGCAGCACCTCGTATTCAACCTCGATGAGTTTGAGCGCATCGCGCGCCGCCAGCGCCGAGGTTGCCGCCACCGCAGCCACCGCGTGACCGTCATAGAGGGCCTTGTCGCCCGCCATGACATTTTCGAGCACGTTCCAGAACTCGCCCTCAAGCCCGGGCGCGAACGGCACATCGGCAAAATCGGACCGAGTCACAACCGCTTTGACATCCTTGTGCGCCTCGGCCTTCGATGTGTCGATCCCGATGATCCGCGCATGGGCGTGAGGCGAGCGCAGAATTGCGCCATGCAACATCCCGGGCGCATAGGCATCTGCGCCGAATTTCGCCCGGCCCGTAACCTTGTCCAACCCGTCCGGACGATCAGGACGGGTACCAACGAAAGTGAATTCGGATTTGCGATCGTCCAGAGCCATTATGACGCCTCCCGCATCTCTGCCGCCGTATCCATTACGGCGCGAATGATCTTGTCATAGCCGGTACAGCGGCACAGGTTACCTGCCAGCCAGTAACGGGTTTCTTCTTCGGTCGGGTTTGGGTTCTTTTCCAGCAGCGACTTGGCCGCCACAAGTATACCCGGGGTGCAGATGCCGCATTGCAAGGCGGCATATTCGATCATCTTTTTTTGCAGAGGATGCAGGACGTCCCCGTCCGCGATCCCTTCGACCGTTTCGATCTGCTTGCCCTCAGCCTCGACCCCCAGCATCAGGCAGGAGCAGACCAGCCGACCGTCCACTGTCACCGAACAGGCACCGCAATCACCGGTGCCGCAGCCCTCTTTCGCGCCGGTCAGGTTCAGCTTGTCACGCAGGCAGTCCAGCAGGGTCTCGCGCGGATCGCACAGGTACTCGACCGCGTCGCCGTTTACAGTGGTGGATACGTGGAGCTTGCTCATGAGGTTTCTCCCTTGGCGCGGGCATAGGCGATTATCGCGGCGCGTTTGGCCAATACACCGGCAACCTCGGTGCGGAATGCGATGGTGCCGCGTTTGTCGTCGATCGGGTTGCATGCGGCCGAGGCCGCAGCGGCCAGCGCATCCAGCGCGACGTCATCCAATGCGCTGCCTATCAGCGCTTTAGCACAATCCTCGACCAGCAACACGGTCGGGGCCACCGCGCCCAGCGATACGCGAGCCTCGGTGATGGTTTCGCCGTCCAGACGCAAACTGACCCCGACGCCAACCACGGCAATGTCCATTTCGGTCCGCGGAATAAAGCGCAGGTAGGCGTCGCCACCGTTCTCCCCGCGCGCGGGGATGTTAACGGACGAGACCAATTCTCCCTTGCCCAGAGACGTCCGACCGGGGCCGGTTGGGATATCCTCGACGGCAACTTCGCGCGTACCGCCTGGGCCCGTTACGGTTACGGTCACACCTGCGGCAACCATTGCCGGCACCGAATCCGCGGCCGGAGAGCCGTTGCACAGATTGCCCGTCAGCGTTGCTCGACCCTGCACCTGTGTCGATCCGATCAGGTCCATCGCCTCGACCACGCCGGGCCAATCGCGGCTAAGCTCGGGATGCTCGCTCATCTCTGCGCCGGTTGCCGCGACGCCCAGCGTCCAGCTGCCATCGGCGTTTCGGGCAATGTCGCGAACACCGTCGATCTTCTTGATGTCGATCAGCGTATCCGGCGTCACGAGATCCGAGCGCAGCTGAACCAGAACGTCCGTTCCACCTGCCAGAAACCGTGTGACGCCCGTCGCATTTGCAGCCAGTCCCGACGCTTCGGAAAAACTGGTGGGGCTGTGATATTCCATGAATCTACCTCGCTCCTGTTGATCAGGATTCACTGGGGTTCGAAGGGGACGTTAGTGCAGCAACCCTCCGGCGTCCATGGCAGGAACGACCTAATTTAGAACACGCGCATGTCGGTTTTGGAACACGCTTAAAGATCGATCTCGATCACGCCTTCCTTTTCCGCAGCGCGGCTCTGGCATAGGATAATAGCGCTTTCGCGTTGTTTGTTCGACAAGACAAAGTCGCGGTGTTCGATATCGCCCGAAACAACGCCGCATTTGCAGACACCGCAGATACCGTCGGAGCATTTCACATCTACGTGAATCCCTGCCTCGTTCAACACCTGGGCCGCATCCTTGTCAGCCGGAACCGGCAAGTCCCGACCCGACCGCGCCAGACGCAAGGTAAACGGGTGGTTTTCATAATCCGGCTGCTCGGGGACCGAGAAATATTCCAGATGCCGTGCTTCTTCCGGAAAGCCCTGACGCTCTGCCGCCTGTATCACGCCACCCATATATCGATCCGGCCCGCAGGCATAAACGTGCCAGCCGTCCTGATACCCCGCCAGAATCACATCCAGTTCGGCGCGGCTGCCCTCATCTGAAAAGTGATAGTGCACGTGATCCGCCCAGGGCATAGCGGCCAGATCGTCCAGATACCCGGCCCCGGCCCGGGTGCTGGCGGAATAGTGCAACACAAACGGTTTGCCCAGTTTGTACAACCGATGGGCAAAGGCGATCATCGGAGTGATCCCGATCCCGCCGCCCATCAGGAAGGTTTTCGATGCTGTCTCGTCCAGTTCGAAATGGTTGATGGGTTTTGAGATGAAAACCTTGCGCCCTTCGTTGAAAATACGGTGCAGCAAGGCCGAGCCACCGCGCCCTTCATCCTCGCGCAGCACGCCGATCTGATAGGCGCTGCGATCAGATGGATCACCGGACATGGAATACTGGCGCAGAAATTCCGGTGCGACCAGCACATCCAGATGCGCGCCGGCAGTCCATTCCGGCAAAGGTGCGCCATCGAGGGCCGAGAACTCATACTTGGTCACATCCGCCGTCATCTTGTCGGCCTTGGTCAATTCGACCCGCATAACCGGTGCGTCACCGGCAATGGTATAGCGGTGGACCATCGCGTCATCGCCCGCGACCTTGCGCGCCTTGTAATCCTCGGCAGTGACCATGGCCTCATAAGCCGCGATCCCCGCCTCGCGATCCATCGCAAAAGGATAGGGCCAGGGGTGCGGCGCAAGATAGGCGGGATATACCGCCAAGGTCTGATCCTCGTATTTCAGGTCCAGGTCTGTTTGCAGATCACGCCGGTTCAAAGGATGCTTCGACGGGTGATAGGACCCGTCGGCCTGCAACTCGATATCCCACCACCATTTCTTGACATCGTTCAGACCGCCATTCCCCACAGCGTCGTCGAGCCTTGCAAGCGCGGGCGCCGCTTGTGGAATATTCATTGCCGCCCAGCGGAAGGGCCATTCCTTGAAGATGCCTTCCAGATTCCACGGGCAGGTCTTCATGCACCGCCCACACATCGCCCCGCCGGGTGTCGTGATCCGGTAGGTGGCGCATTTCTGGCTGTCGGATTTCCAGATTTCATAGCCATTGAACATCAGCTTTGGCCCGGCCGTGATCGCGCCCGAGGGACACTCGCGCGCGCATTTGTTGCAGGATTCGCAAAACCGTTGCAGACCAAAGTCGATGGGCCTGTCATGGCTCATCGGCATATCTGTCGTGACAACCCCGGATTTCAGGCGCGGCCCCAGATAGGGGTTCAAAATGACCTCACCGATCCGGCTGACCTCACCCAGCCCGGACAGCAGCAACAACGGAGGTTGCAAAACCTCACCATCCATCACCGTATGCGCCTTGGCCTTGAAGCCGAGATTGCGGATTTGCTGCGCAATGACGCCGCCGAGCAAGGAAAACCGCAGATAGGCCCGCATCGACTGGGCAACGCTGATCCAGTCATCGCCGCTGGCCCCTTCCATCGTCTCATAGCCCTGATCGATGATCATGCTGACGGCCTGATCATGATGCGGAACGATTTCCTCGCCGGTCGCGTCGTGGGAATACCAGGCCCATTCCGGGCATCGACTCAGGCCCACGGCATCAACCCCAAGGAAATAGCTGGCGGCTTTGAGATTGGCAGCGTTACGGTCCGCGTCCGTGGGTTTCGCGCCGTCGGCACTGTCCCCATCCTGTAAAAGCACAAAGGCCCCCAACGCTCGGCGTTGCGCGAAACTGGGCGCGGATTTGCGGACGTAATACCCGCCCTTGGCACTGTCTTGCAGGGTTTTGCCCATATCTCCAAACTGCGCACGGGCAAACATGTCGGCGCGCTTGGGCACACGTGCAACGTTTTCCTCGTCGATATAGGTTGTTGGTGTGCCCACACGCTTGAGGTTCTCGAATGGATGCGCGCCGTCCACATAGCGCCGCTTGGCATAGGGGTCCCGGTTCAGCGCATTCTTGGCGAACCCTGTTCCCAACCACCAGGCCGGGCCTTGCGTGCGAAACCACGGCTGCTGCGCCATCGGTTGCAGAGGTTGGTCATGGGCCAATTCCATCTCGGTGGTGACAACCGCCAGCCCAAAGCCACGGCCCAGCCAAGGCGCGACCAATTCTCCATCCTCGACCGTGGCCAGGCCCGCCGCAACCGCCAGCCTAGCCAAATCAACATCAGTCGACATCGCCGTATGCGCCCGGGCGTCGAACCCGAGCAAGCGGATATAGTTCGCAATCACCACCGCATTCTCGGCCGCCAACAGGCAGGCACGATGATCCTGCGCATCGATGATCCAGTCAGAGCCGGGCTCAGCGGGGTCCGGGTCACGGTTGTGCTCATAAAGGAAAACGATTGCATTACGGTGGCTGTCGATCGAGCCAGGCGTCGCCTCCATACTATCCTTCAGATCGGCCATGATCACGTCAATGCCCGAGGCCAGTGTCTTGGTCTGGCGTGTGCGCAGCGCGTGGGCTAGACGGTCAATGTCCGGGTTTCGCCGCGACTGGGCAAGCACCGCTTCGGACGGTAGCGGGCCGCATCCCATCATCGAAGCATCATTGAAATAGCCAAACGCCTTTAGGTGGTTGGCACGCTCAACCGGGTCCGTGGGGATGTCCGATTGCACGCGGTTCACCAAACCATCGCGGATCGCATCCAGCATGGCCTGAAATTCCCCCATCGCGTTGACGATGCTCTCTGGCCGATCCGGTCGACGAAAACTAAGCGATTTCATCGGCGGGACATGCGACAGATCGGGCATTTGCGCTTGCCGGGCCAGCCGCTCGAGCGGATAGGACCCCATATGTACGGGGCGACTCTTGTCCGAGAAAAAGCGGATACCCATCGCATGCCTCCTGTTTGCAAGCGTCAGGTAGCGGGTTATGGACAGTAAAACCATTCATGGATAATCATAAATGGTATGAGCAAAACTGATTTTACCGAACTGGACGGCAAGGTGCTGCGCGTCTTCCTGACCATCTTGCAGGAAAGTTCGGTCTCAAAAGCCGCCGACAGGCTGGGTGTGACGCAATCGGCCATCAGCCACACGCTGGCGAAGCTGCGACAGGTGCTCGGCGATCCCTTGTTCGTACGGTCCGGTCAGGGGCTGACACCGACCGAGCGGGCGCTTTCGTTGAAAGACCCGGTTCAAGCAGTGCTGGACGGCATGCGCGCCCTGACCCTGGACCGCCCGTTTGACCCCATGTCCGAGCGGATCGATATCCGGATCGCCGCCAACGACTTGCAGCGCGAGCTGATCTTTCCGGAACTGCTGCGCTCGACGCGCGCCGATGGCATCCGCCTGCGATTGGAATTTATCCCCTCCGGCGTGCCGGACCCCGACCTGCTGCGCAGCGACAGGTGTCAGTTGATGCTGACGCCGCTGCCGCCTGATGGGCCGGACATCATTCAAAAGAGCCTATTGAGCAGTCCGCTGATGGTGTTCTACGACGCCAGCCGACGCGACCCGCCTGACAGTTGGGACAGCTATTGCCAAAGCGAACATGTGGATGTGAGGTTTGCCGACGGACGCAGCGCGCGCTCGGTTATGCGCGGCGTGGATCAAAGCCAGATCAACCCGCCCACCGTAACCCTGCCCCATTTCAACGCGATACCGTCTTTTGTCAAAGGCAGCGATCTGATCTCGACAGATACTGAACTGATGAAAACCGGTCCGCTGGCGGGGCTGGATTGCGCGCCACTGCCGTTCGCGTGCGACCCGGTGACGATCTACATGGTCTGGCACCAAAGATCGGCCAATGATCCCGCCCATAAGTGGCTGCGCGCCCGGATCGAAGACATCGCAGCGGCGCTTTAGATCTGAGACAACAGCCAGTCTCGCATCAATGCCACCAACTCGGATTGGCGCGGGCGCGTCGGGGCGACAATTGCAAAGCTCAGATCATCAACCAGAACGTCCGGCAAAGGTTGCACAAGTTGGCCCGAGTCTAGTTCGGACGCCACCAACGTCGCATGCGCCAGCGCTATTCCCTGACCAGTAACGGCCGCGTCGATTGCGAGGCTGGTCTGGCTGAAGCTCATCGTCTTAGGGCGGCCCTCGACCCCGACGCTTTCGAGGAACAAAGGCCAAAGACCGAGCGTATCGCTCAGCAGAACATGGTTCATTAGATCCGCAGGCGTCGACACCTTCGCGCCCAGCGCGGGGCTGCACACCACGACAAACGCACTCGAAAACAGCGGCGTAGCGGTCAACCCAGCCCGCACCGGAGACCGGCTTTGACGTACTGCAAGATCAACCCCGTCGGTCTGAAAATCTGCCAGACGTTCGCGCGCGTCCACCTGCACCGCAACGTCGGGGTGTTTTTCCATAAAGTCACTCAAACGCGGAACCAGCCACTTTGACGCGAAACTGGGCGTGACCGAGATGGTAACCTGCCGCTGCCCCGACAAGTCGTCCACCGCCTCTTCGATCAACCGAAACGCCCGCCGCAGCGGCGACTGAAAGCGGCGGCCTGCTTCGGTCAGGCGTAACCCACGTGGCAATCGATCAAAAAGCGATTGTCCCAAGCGCGCCTCAAGCCCGCGAACCTGCTGCGCAACCGCGCCTTGCGTGACACCAAGTTCTTCCGCCGCCAGTCGGAAGTTCAGGTGTCGCGCGGAAGCCTCAAAAGCTCTGAGCGCGTTGAGTGGAGGAAGGGCTGTCATCAGCATACTCAGTAGTTTTCCTACAGTAAAATGTCAGAAGAACTGATTGGCGAAGCGTTTCTGCACGAGGCAAACTAGCCGTGAAACCAATTGGAGAAACAGATGACAAAAGTAGCTTTGGTATCGGCCGGGGGCAGCGGCATGGGGGCCGACGCAGCGCGGCGTCTGGCGGCGGACGGGTTCAAGGTGGGTATCCTGTCATCCTCGGGCAAAGGCGAGGCGCTGGCGGCAGAGTTGGGCGGCGTCGGCGTGACAGGATCGAACCAGTCCAATGACGACCTGCAAAAGCTGGTTGATGCAGCGATGGCCCATTGGGGACGTGTCGACGTCTTGGTCAATTCCGCGGGCCACGGTCCGCGCGCACCGGTTCTCGAATTGTCGGATGCGGACTGGCACACCGGGATGGACGTGTATTTCCTGAACGCCGTTCGGCCGACCCGGATCGTGACGCCGATCATGCAGGCGCAGGGCGGCGGTTCGATCATCAACATCTCAACCTTTGCCGCGTTCGAGCCGGACCCGGTCTTTCCCACGTCCGGCGTGTTCCGTGCGGGGCTTGCCGCATTTACAAAATTGTTTGCCGACAAATACGCGTCCGACAACATTCGCATGAACAATGTTCTTCCCGGCTTCATCGACAGCCTACCGGAAAAGGAAGAGTTCCGCGCCCGCATCCCGATGGGACGCTATGGTCGCAGTTATGACGAGGTCGCCTCGACCATCTCATTTCTGGCATCCGACGGCGGCGGCTATATCACCGGTCAGAATATTCGCGTGGATGGGGGGATCACGCGCGCGGTGTGATCGCTCAGAACCGCGCCTTGACCAGATGGGTAAGCGCTGCGCCGGTTTCGAAAAAGGCGCGGCGCGGTCCTGTCCAACTCTCGCGGTAATCCGGCAAAGCGGGAACCGGCAAGCGGTCCGGATCACCCGTCAGCAGGCTTTCGGCCATCAACCGGCCAAAAACGGTGCCGGGGCCTATGCCTCGACCCGAAAATCCGTGAACGGACAAGGCATTGAGCCCAATCGAAACGATCTTGGGAAGATGGTCCGAGGTCATGGCGATCCGTCCATGCCAGCCTTCGGCCAAGGGCTGATCCGCAAGCTGCGGATATAGCTCCGCCATCTTGCGCCGGACCCAACCGCGATGGGTGGACTGACCAAGGCCGCTGAGTTCGCCCATGCCCCCGATAATGAACCGACCATGATGATCCATGCGAAAAGATGTCATGATCAACCCGGTATCCCAGCACCCTTCGCCTGCGGGCAGGATACTGGCGCGCAGGTTGTCGCTGAGCGGGGCGGTCGCATATTGAAAATAGAACACCGGCACATAGGCTGGCGCAGTTGTGGCCAGCGCTTGGTGATACGCATTCGTCGCCTGTATCACCGCTTTCGCGCGCACTGTTCCGGCAGCGGTGCGCAATAGCCACTGGCCGTCGAGGGGTTCCAGCGATTGCACCGGGCTGTTTTCGCAGATCTGTGCGCCAGCCTGCTCCGCCGCGCGGGCAAGGCCAACGCAATAGGCCAGGGGCTGTATCGTCCCTGCGCGCGGGTCGAATAGCGCACCGAGAAATCCGGTGCTACCGGTTCTTTCCGCAGCTTCAGAAGCCGAAAGCAGCTGTACCGCAGCCCCCGCCTCGGTCAACTGTGCATGGCGGGTCTTGAGGGTGCGCAAACCTGCCTGCGAATGGGCGCAATGCAAAGTCCCGTTGTGGATCGGCGCGCAGTCGATGCCGTGCTTTTCGATCCGATCGAAAACCTCAGCGGGTGCGGCCGACAGAAGCTGACTCAGCCGATCCCCGACCTCCTGTCCGAGATGATCGCGGATCTGCTGCGGCGACAACCACAGGCCAGCATTCACCAGCCCAACATTGCGCCCGGACCCCCCATGCCCGATCTCATGCGCCTCGAGCAAACAGACAGAGGCACCGGCCTCTGCCGCCGTCAGGGCTGCGGAACAACCGGTATAGCCACCCCCGATTACGGCCAGGTCAACCGACGCATCGCCAGTCAAGGCCTTCGCCTCCAGCCGGTTCGGGCAAGTCTTTTGCCACAGTGAAGTTTCTACGGACGCCAATATTGTCTCTTTCTTTGGGCCAAGGAATGTTGGAAGAAACTTAGCCGGTTGCAAGCGCCCTCTGATCGTCGCGGCCCATAGCAAGCAATTGAGGCTGAGCCTTCTGCAACGCCTGAAATGCGGACTTATCCGTCATTCCGCGCCACTCGGCCAGGACCAGAGATTGCGCAACCGCCCCGCCCAACGTCTCACCCGGTCCGGTCACAATGAACAAGTCAGGCGCAAATTCGCGCGCGGCGGTCTGGACTGCGCGCGTAAAGTCATAAGGCTCGGTTACCTGATGACCTAGCGTGTAATCCCAAAGTGCATGCGTATCCGTTGCCCCCGGCCACCAGATCTTGCCGCGCCCATCGATGAGAGGTCGGTCGGGTTGATGGAACATGTCCGAACCCAGACGCGCACGTCCCTGCCCTGCGACCGTAGCCTGCAAGTGCGTGTGGAACGCAGCGTGGTTTGGCAACCGCATCGGAAACCGCCCGTCCACCACAGGTTGCGACGCTTCAAAAGCCGTCAGACCCGCTTCGTTTCCTGCCAGAACCAGCAAACCACCCAGATCGATGGACAGGGCAAGATCATGACCTGCCAGCGCGTCAATCCGCGCCACCTCGTCCAACAGGTCCGCTTTGCGCGCCGGATCGTCCGTCCAGTCTGGACCGCCGAATGGATAGACCAGCTGACCACCGATCAGATGCTGCTGCATCAGCGTGCCCATGGTGTTGACCACATCGAAACCGTTCACCGGGCTCAACGCGCCTGCGACCGCCAGTGCAATGTACCATCCCATCGAGTTTCCGGTGACCGCGACAACCTCGATATCCGGTGCCAGATTTTGCGCGTCCGCCAACGACGCCGCATAGATCAGCGGAGAGGCCACGTCGCCGCGTGAATACCGCGCAACCGAATATCGCGCTGCCCCGTCCAATTCCGTCACCGAATCCTGCCCCAGCCCCGTACGGATGGCATCGAACTGGCGGAACATATCCATTCGGTTGCCATGATGGCGATGCAGATAGCCCAATTCCGGCTTGTTATAGGTCCCGCGCCCGGGGCAGATCACAACCGCAGTTCTGGTCATTTGGACTTCCCCGTCAAATTCAGTGCTGCCGCGACAATGTCTTCTGTCGACGGCAATGGGGCCGCATAGGCAGGGCCGGTCGCAATGAAACTGTCCTCGGCGACAACGCGGGCGATTGGTGTCCTTGCCCTTTGTTCGCGGAAGAACGTCATGAGCCCTTCGGATTGGCTGCCGGTCCTGCGGCATTCGTCGACGATCAGCACGCGCTTGCAGCCCTCGGTTGCGCGCAGCAAGGCCTCGGTCGGCAACGGTGCCAGCCATCGCATATCTATGATCCGCACACCGATCCCTGCCGCTTCGAGCTTGGGCATTGCCTGCCGCGACAGGTAATGCCCGTTTCCATAGGTCACAATGGCCAGATCCTTGCCGTCACCGTGTTGTCCGACTTCACCGATCGCAACCTTCTGGTCCGGCGCGGGATAGGTTGTCATCCATCCACCATCCTGTGGTTCGTGCAGGTCGCGCATCGGATACAGCGCAATGGGTTCCAGGAACACCACCACGCGCTGCTCTTCGCGGGCCAGCCGTACGCATTCTCGCAGCATTTTCGCCGCGTCAGCGCCTGTCGAGGGGCAGGCGATGATCACGCCGGGAATGTCCCGCAGAACCGCCAGAGAATTGTCGTTGTGGAAATGCCCACCGAACCCTTTCTGATAGCCCAGACCCGCGATCCGCAGGACCATCGGGTTGGTGAACTGCCCGTTTGAGAAAAACGGCAGGGTTGCCGCCTCGCCACGGATCTGATCCTCGGCGTTGTGCAGATAGGCCAGAAACTGGATTTCAGGGATTGGCACAAACCCGTTGTGGCCCATGCCGATGGCCAGCCCCAAAATGGATTGTTCGTCCAGCAAGGTATCGATCACCCGGTCGGCGCCAAATCTCTGCTGAAGCTTTTGCGTAACACCATAGACGCCCCCCTTGCGGCCTACATCCTCGCCCATACAGACGATTTCGCCATGTTCCAGCATCAGATCGGTCAGCGCCCAGTTGATCAGGCGGCTCATTGGTTGCGGCTCGGACGTGGCACGCAGATCCCCGCCAAATGCAGCGGCGCGGGCCTCGGTGGTCGGCCCGTTGGTGGGTCTGCACCTGCGCTTGGGCGGGATCAAGCTTGCCATGACCTCTTGCGCGTTGGCCAGATGAGGACGCGTCGCCGCCTCTGCCGCGATCCGGTCGGTGCGGTCGCAGGTATTGGTGTAGATGTCCAACGCCGCCTCGGGCGTCAATGCACCGGCCTGATCCAGCAACCGGACCGAATGCAACAGCGGATCGTTGGCCTCATCGCCCTCAACCTCGGACTTGCTCAAATAGGTGGTCGGCACGTCCGCCCCGGCGTGGCCATAGAGGCGGACGGTTTTTAGGTGCAGGAACGCCGGTTTGCGGCGGGTGCGGACATAGTCGGCTGCCTCTTTTGCAACCGCAAACGTCTCGAATATGTCCAGGCCGTTGGCCTGAAAATACTTGATACCAGGACGATGCGCCATCGAGGTTTCGATCCAACCCGACGGCGTTTTGACCGAAATGCCGATGCCGTTGTCCTCGCAGATGAACAGCAACGGCAGCGGCGTCGATTGTACGCTGGTCCAACCAGCGGTGTTGATGGCCCCCTGCGCAGTGGAATGATTGGCCGAGGCGTCCCCAAAGGAACAGACCGCAATCCCGTCTTCGGGCAATTCCCGATGCTCGGGACCATGACGACGTGCCGCGCCAAGGGAATAGGCCGCGCCAACCGCCTTGGGCAAATGACTTGCGATGGTCGAGGTTTGCGGTGGGATCATCAATGCCTTGGACCCCAGCACCTTGTGGCGCCCGCCGGATGTCGGGTCCTCACGCGAACAGGCGAAGCTTAGCAACATGTCCCAGGCGATCTGCTGACCCGGCACCTGCTCGGCCCGAGCGATCTGAAAGGCGGCGTCCCGATAGTGCAGAAAGGCGATGTCTGTGGGGCGAAGCGCATGAGCGACGGCCGCCATGCCCTCGTGGCCGGACGATCCGATTGTATAGAACCCCTTGCCCTGTTTCTGCATGTCGCGGCTGGTCCGATCCAACGCGCGGCTCAGCACCTGTGACCGGAAGACCGAGACCGCCTCGGTCCTGGTCAGACCCGCGCAAGGCGCGCGGCCTTGCGGAAAGTCGCGGCGCGCGACACGGTCCAGGAAATTGTCATGTACGATCCGGGCGCGATCCATGGCACTCCTCAATCTTGCAGGCGGCGGGGCCTTCTTTGAAAATGTTGTCGGTTTCGGTCGGGCTGTCCATGGGTTTCCCGAATTTCAGCCGCATTGCTTCGAACCGCGATACCCGATTGTGATGAGGCTGGCACCCGGCAAAATCCAGTGATATTGCGGTCGAAAGGTATGAGGATTTGTCATATGATCGCCCCCCGCCGATTTCTTCCGTCGATTTCATCACTTCTCGCACTTGAGGCGGTCGACCGTCTGGGTAGCGCGTCCGCTGCGGCGGAAGAGCTGTCGCTGACACAAAGCGCCATCAGCCGGCAATTGAAAACCGCCGAGGATCAGTTGGGAATCCGGTTGATCGAGCGCAGCCAGATGCGTCTGCACCTGACCCCGGCTGCGAAAGATTATGTGCAAACAGCAAGAGCATCCCTGACTGATCTGGCGCAGGCTGCGCTCAGGCTCAAGGCGAACCCGGAAGGCGGGTCGCTGAACCTGTCGATCCTGCCTACCTTCGGCATGCACTGGCTTGCGCCGCGCCTCAATGACTTTGCCCGGCGTCACCCCGAAGTGACCGTCAACCTGGGCACGCGCCTGCGACGCTTCGATTTCGCAAATGAACAGTTCCACGCCGCGATACATTTCGGACAACGCGACTGGACCGGGGTCGGTTACCAGAAAATCATGCGCGAAGAGATTGTGCCCGTATGCGCCCCGGATCTGGCACCAAAAGGCTTTGACACGCTGGAGGCGCTGCGCAACAGCCCGCTTCTGCACATAGAAACGCGCCCGGATGCCTGGGAGCAGTGGTTTCACACGCAGGGCCACCCGGTCTCGGGCCTAAAGGGCGTGTTGTTCGATCAGTTCTCGACCATGATACAGGCAACGATTCACGGGTTGGGCGTTGCCCTTCTGCCCGCATTTCTGATCGAAGACGATCTGCGCAACGGGCGACTGGTCGAGGCCTGGAATGCCCCACGTATCAGTCTTGGCAGCTATTACCTGGTCTGGCCGAACACCCGGGCAACATCAAATCCGCTGAAATCCTTTCAGAATTGGCTGGCCGAACAACTGGGCGACTGATCCGAACACCAAAACACTGCGCGGCCTTTGGCCTCGCGTCCTGCGAACGGCAGGCGGGCTGAGCACTCGGATATTCCGAACGGACCGACTGGTGCGATTCGGCGCATAAAAAAGCTCCCAAACCCCTTGACCTTCCCGTCACTGGAACCCCCAAATGAGACCTGAGAACATTGTCGGGACGACTCGGATGACCCATCCAAACCAAACTCAATTCAAGATCGATGGAATGAGCTGTGCCTCATGCGTTTCCCGGGTTGAATCCGCGCTTAAACATGCACCTGGGGTCAGTGATGCCTCGGTCAATCTGGCGACCGAGACGGCGCAAGTCAGCTATGACGGGACGTTCAACGACATCGCCGAAGCTCTTGCAAAAGCGGGTTACCCGGTTGCCGAACAGCAGATCAGCTTGACGATCGACGGCATGAACTGCGCCTCATGTGTCGGGCGCATCGAAAAAGCCCTACAGGACAGCCCCGGCGTTCTGGACGCAAGCGTGAACCTGGCCACAGGGCAGGCGAATGTCACCTATGCCCAAGGCGCTGCTGACCCCGCAGGGTTGGCGCAAATCGTGACCGCGATTGGCTATCCCGCCCATCTGGCTGAAACGACCGCCACGGCAGCGCTTGTCACAACAAAGGCCGACGAGCTCCAGTCACTCAAGCGGGCAACTGTCATTGCTGCTGCTTTGGCTCTACCTGTGTTTATACTTGAGATGGGCGGACATCTGATCCCGGCCTTTCATCACTGGGTTCAAGCCACGATCGGTACTCAGACCAGTCATTTGATTCAGTTTGCGCTGACCAGCTTACTGATGATCGGTCCGGGTCGGGTTTTCTATGCCAAGGGGGTGCCATCGCTGCTGCGCGGTGCGCCGGATATGAACGCGCTGGTGGCGCTGGGAACCAGTGCCGCTTACGTCTTTTCGATCACCGCCACCTTTGCCCCGGGGCTGCTGCCTCAGGGAACGGCAAATGTTTATTTTGAGGCTGTGGCGGTCATCATAGTTCTGATCCTGTTGGGGCGGCTGCTGGAGGCGCGCGCCAAAGGCCGAACTGGCGCCGCCATTCGCAAACTGGTCGGTCTTCAGCCCAGTACTGCGCGAGTTCTGCGGAATGGATCTTGGCAGGACGTGGCGCTGGCCAGCGTCGTTGTCGATGACGAGGTCGCGATCCGCCCCGGTGAGCGCATCCCCGTGGATGGCGCGGTTCTGGACGGCATATCCTATGTTGACGAAAGCATGATCACGGGCGAGCCGATCCCGATCGGCAAATCCTCGGGCGATCAAGTCGTCGGCGGAACCGTGAACGGGACCGGAGCATTGCGCATCCGTGCCACACGCGTGAGTGCCGACACGGTACTGGCGCAAGTCATTCGGATGGTCGAGCAAGCACAGGGCGCGAAACTGCCCATTCAGGGGCTGGTCGACCGGGTAACGCACTACTTCGTACCGGTCGTGATTGCCATCGCGGTGCTGACGGTACTTGCATGGTTGATCTTTGGCCCCGCGCCCGCGCTGCCTCTGGCACTGGTTGCGGGTGTTTCGGTGCTGATCATTGCCTGCCCCTGCGCGATGGGCCTTGCGACGCCAACCTCGATCATGGTCGGAACGGGGCGCGCGGCGGAACTTGGCGTGCTGTTCCGAAAAGGCGATGCGCTGCAACGTTTGCAACAGGCGCAGGTCGTGGCTTTGGACAAGACCGGGACGCTGACACAGGGACGGCCTGAACTCACCGACGTGACCCTTGCAAGCGGCTTTGACCGCGCCCAGGTTCTGCGTCTGGCCGCTGCGGTCGAGGCGCAGTCGGAACACCCGATTGCCAGTGCAATCACCCGTGCCGGGCCTACGGACCTTCCGAATGTGGCCAAGTTCAGGTCCCACACTGGTCAGGGTGTCAGCGCCGAGGTTGACGGGCAATCCATTCTTGTCGGCTCTGCTCGATTTATGGCTGAACACGGCATCGCGCTATCCGGCCTTGCCGACGCGGCCGAGCGCCACGCACAAGCTGGCGCGACCCCCCTCTTTGTGGCGATCGACAATCGGGCCGCCGCTGCGCTGGCAGTATCGGACCCGATCAAGCCTGATACACTGGCCTCTTTGGACCTGCTTCGCGCAGAGGGTGTGACGCTTGCGATGATCACAGGCGACAATGCGAAAACAGCCGCTGCATTGGCGGAGCAGCTGACTATCGATCTGGTGACCGCCGAGGTTCTGCCCGACGGCAAACAGGCGGCCATCGCCGAGCTGCAAAACCGCTGCGGCACCGTCGCGTTTGTGGGTGACGGCATCAATGACGCGCCCGCGCTGGCGGCAGCAGATATCGGCATCGCGATTGGCACCGGGACGGACGTCGCGATTGAAACGGCGGATGTCGTGCTGATGTCGGGCGACCTGACCGGCGTTGCCCGGGCCGTGGATATCAGCCACCGCACAATGCGGAACATCCGCCAGAACCTTGGCTGGGCTTTTGGCTACAACATCCTGCTGATCCCGGTTGCCGCAGGGGTTCTGTACCCCTTTGGCGGCTATCTGTTGTCTCCGGCACTGGCTGCGGGGGCCATGGCCTTGTCCAGCGTCTTTGTCGTCACGAACGCGCTGCGCTTGCGTCGGGTTCATGCGTCGTCTCGGGACCATGAAGTTGAAACAACCACACGCGAGGTCGCGCCATGAATATCGGAGATGTCGCCCGCAGTACCGGTCTGCCCGCAAAAACGATCCGCTATTATGAAGATATCGGCCTGATCAAGCCGCTGCGCGATGACAACGGCTATCGCCGGTTCCGCGATCAGGACGTTCACAAGCTGACCTTTCTGGGACGCGCCCGTGCGTTGGGCTTCACTATCGAAGATTGCCGCGCCCTTCTGGCGCTCTACGAAGATGAAAGCCGCGCCAGCGCCGACGTGAAACGCATTGCCAGACAACACCTGACCCAGATCGAGGCCAAAATCGCCGACCTGAACGCGATGCGCGGCACGCTGAGCCATCTGATCGAGGCCTGCGCCGGGGACGGTCGCCCGGATTGTCCGATCCTGAAGGACTTGGGTGGCAAACCCTGACGCGGGGTTGCCCTTTGGCCCGTCCTTTGCTTTGTCAGGTCCAAACACGCCGCGCGGCAGGTCTCGGACCCAGCGCCGGTTAACCAAAGGGATCAAACGATGGCAAAAATCGCGTTTTTGGGTCTTGGGGTCATGGGGTCTCCCATGGCCGGGCATCTTCAGGCAGCGGGTCACGACGTTACGGTCTATAACCGAACATCCGCCAAAGCAGACAAGTGGGTCGCGCAACACGGCGGCGCTGCGGCTGCAACCCCAAAGGAAGCGGCAGAGGGTGCCGACTTTGTCATGTCCTGCGTTGGAAATGACGATGATCTGCGCATGGTATGCACCGATGACGACGGTGCGTTTCAAGGGATGTCCGAAGGGTCAATCTTTGTAGATCACACGACCGTCTCAGCCAAAGTGACACGCGAGTTGAACGCAGCCGCCGCAGCCAAAGGGATCGCCTTTGTCGACGCCCCGATCTCGGGCGGTCAAGCGGGAGCCGAAAACGCAGCCTTGTCGATCATGTGCGGCGGCGATCAGGCAACTTACGATGCGGCGGAACCGATCATGCAGGTCTATGCCAAAATCTGCCGACGCATCGGTTATTGCGGCGCCGGTCAGATGACCAAAATGTGCAACCAGATTGCCATCGCCGGTCTGGTTCAGGGGCTGAGCGAGGCGTTGCACTTCGCGGAAAAAGCCGGGTTGGACGGACGCGCGGTCGTCGAGGTGATCAGCCAGGGCGCGGCAGGTAGCTGGCAGATGGCCAATCGCTATGAAACCATGCTGGACGATCATTTCGATCACGGCTTCGCCGTGGACTGGATGCGCAAGGATCTTGGCATCTGTCTGGATACCGCCAATGAGACGGGCGCGTCGCTGCCCGTGACGGCTCTGGTCGATCAGTTTTACAAGGACGTTCAGAAACTCGGCGGTGGGCGTTGGGATACATCGTCGCTGATCAAGCGGCTTCGGGCATTGGACTGACACATGACCAGCATGACGGAACACTGGACAACCGCCCTGCGCACTCATTGGGGTTTTGAAGCCCACCTATCCCGGCTGGACGGCGAATATGACCTGAACTTTCTGGTGCAGGCGACAAATGGGCAGGACTATGTCCTAAAGGTCATGCGCCCGGGGTGCAAAGCGGCACTTGTCGAGTTGCAGATCAAGGCACTCGATCACATCGCCAGAACCGCGCCGGGCCTGCCGTTTCCCAAAGTCATCGCTGCGCTGGATGGTGCAGAACTGCCCGAGATCGCAGACGAAAGCGGTCAGCCGCGCTTGGCCTGGCTGCTCGAACGTTTGCCGGGTCGCTGCTATGCCGAGACCGCGCCGAAATCCGAGGATTTGATCCTGAAACTGGGCCGCGTTCTGGGTGCAACAGATCGTGCGCTGGAACAGTTTTCGCATCCCGGTCTGACCCGGAAGGGTTTCAAATGGGACCTGACCCAAGCCGGATGGGTCGCCGACCAATTGCACGCCATCACGGATCCGGAAAGGCGCGCGGTTCTGGCCGAGATCGTACAGCAATTCGACGCCGTATCGGGCCAACTTGCGACATTGTCGAAACAGGCAATCCACAATGACGCCAACGACTACAACATTCTGGTCGAGGGTGAATTGTCCGAGCGCCGCACCGTCTCGGGGCTGATTGATCTGGGCGACATGTGCGCTGCGCCTCGTGTCTGCGATCTGGCGATTGCAGGCGCCTATGTGGTTCTGGACCATCCCAAGCCGGAACGCGCGCTGGCCGCTCTGGTTCGGGGCTATCACGCCGCAAACCGGCTGCGCCCGGAAGAAGTCGATCTGATCTGGCCCTTGCTGCGTATGCGTCTTGCGGTTTCCGTCGTCAACTCGACCCTGATGGCGATCGAAAACCCCGACGATCCCTATGTCACGATCAGCCAGGCCCCTGCCTGGCGATTCCTGACGCGGAGCGATGTGAATGGCGGCCTGATGCCCGCCCGGCTGCGCGCGGCCTGTGGCTTGCCGGTTGTTAACGGGGCCGAACGAATTCACGCCTATCTGGCCGAACATCGCGGACAGTTCGCGCCGATGTTCGACACAGATCTCTCCGATGCGCCAATGGGGTCGCTTTCCGTCGAAAATTCCACCTGGCCGCAAAACCCGTTCCACATGCCATTGGCCGAGGCCGCCCGCGTCGGCGAGGAATTCGGTCAGGGTATCTGGCTGGGTTATTACAACGAACCCCGGCTGATCTATGCCGAGCCGGGGTTCCGCAAAGGCCCGTGGAAAGCGTCGGATCGGCGCACCGTCCATCTGGCGGTTGATGTGTTCGCCCCCGCCGGGACAGTCCTGCATGCGCCGATGAGCGGGCGCGTCGAGGCGGTCGAAAACCGGACCGCCCATCTCGATTACGGGGGCGTGGTGATCCTGCACCACGAAACGCCCGAGGGCGATCCGTTCTATACTCTGTATGGGCATCTTGATCCCGAAGTCTGTGAAAGGCTGAAGCCAGGCGATCCGGTCGCTCAGGGCGCGGCATTTGCGCGGCTGGGTGATGCCACTCAGAACGGTGGCTGGGCCCCGCATGTGCATTTCCAGCTGGCTCTGACCACGGACGGCATGCAGGCCGACTGGCCCGGCGTCGGCGACCCGGACGACATGGAAATCTGGAACGCCCTCTGCCCGAACCCGGCCGCCCTGCTGAACCTGCCAGACGAGAAAGTGTTCTATCGCCCGACCGACAAACAGGCGATCCTTGGCGGTCGCCGCCAGCATTTCGGTGGCAACCTGTCGCTGACCTATGACGACCCGGTCATGCTGGTCCGCGGGTGGAAACATCACCTGTTCGATGAATGGGGCCGTCCCTATCTGGACGCCTACAACAACGTCCCTCATGTGGGTCACGCCCACCCACGCATTCAGGCTGTGGCCGCAGATCAGCTAAAGCGGATGAATTCGAACACGCGCTATCTGCACCCTGCCCAGACTGCCTTTGCCGACAAAATTCTGTCTAAACTGCCGGATCACTTTGAGGTCTGTTTTTTCGTCAACTCGGGCACCGAAGCGAATGAGTTGGCGCTGCGGTTGGCCCGCGCCCATACTGGCGCCAAGGGGATCGTCACACCTGATCACGGCTATCACGGCAACACCAACGCGGCGGTGGCAATCTCGGCCTACAAGTTCAACAAACCCGGCGGCGTTGGTCAGGCGGATTGGGTCGAGCTGGTCGATGTCGCAGATGACTATCGCGGCGCATACAAGCGCGACGACGCAGACCGCGCCCAGAAATATGCCGATCTGGTCGATCCGGCGATTGCGGCGTTGCAGGACAAAGGGCACGGCGTGGCTGGTTTCATCGCCGAGACCTTCCCCTCAGTCGGTGGTCAGATCATCCCGCCCAAGGGCTATCTGTCTGCGGTTTACGAAAAAATTCGCGCTGCGGGCGGTGTCTGCATCGCAGACGAAGTGCAAACGGGCCTTGGACGGTTGGGCGAGTACTACTTTGGCTTCGAACATCAGGGCGCACTGCCGGATATCGTTGTGATGGGCAAACCCATCGGCAACGGCCACCCCTTGGGCGTTCTGGTCACCACCAAGGACATCGCGCAGAGCTTTGACAACGGGATCGAGTTCTTTTCGACCTTCGGCGGCTCGACCCTGTCCTGCCGCGTCGGCAAAGAGGTTCTGGACATCGTCGATGACGAGGGGTTACAGGACAATGCCCGCGACATGGGCGCGCGCCTGATGTCCGGCCTGCGCCAGATCGAAGCGGACTTTGCCTGTGTCGGGGACGTGCGCGGAATCGGTCTGTTTCTGGGAGTCGAATTGATCAATTCGGATGGGTCCGAAGGCACTGAGATTTGCAGTTATGTCAAAAACCGGATGCGCGACCACCGCATTCTGATCGGCAGCGAGGGGCCCAGAGACAATATCCTGAAAATCCGCCCGCCGCTGACCATCGAGGCCGAAGATGTCGACATGATCCTTTGGGCGCTGAGGGAGGTTTTGTCCGAGGTTGGCGACTATCAACCCGCCCCCGAATACGGTCACGATCATCACCATTCCGGCTGCGGTTGCTGCTAGAGCGCGCGGCAGCGGATACAACAAAACCCCGGCGAGGGTGCCGGGGTTTTGCTGGGCCGATCAGTGCAGCACAACAGAGGATGCGTGATGCCCGGTCTTCGGCACGGGGGTATGCGTGGTCATTCGGCGCAGGGCGATGCCAAGCTCTTCTGACAAGGACGCCAATGCAGGGGCATAGTCGGGCCGGACAATCAGCGATGCCATCATCATGGCGTCTTCGCGATCGCCATCCGCTGCAGCTGCGATCATCAAGGCAAAGCAATTCTCGTCTGCACCCAGACAACTGCACCCCAACCCGTGCCGGACCAGCGGCCTGCGGCCGTGATGGGCGCATAAGGAACACAAGCGATCCAGCGTCAGCATGACGGCCTTGCCCTGATCGGCGCCCAGCGCGATGTCAAAATCACTGGCGGCGTCTGCGCGGCCGCGCGGCCCATCGCCCCACAGGCGCATGTACATGACCGCGCCAGCCTCGATCGGGGTGAGGTCGGCCAAGCGTCCGACTGCGGCACCGCCACGCACGGAATTAGCGCTCATTTTGTCAGGATCAGTTTTCCTGCGCGAGTGATGCGCAGCGTGTAGAGCTGATCACCCAGCTCGATATGAGCCAGATTGCCGCCTTTCGTCAGGTCCTCGGCCTTGTGGGCCGGCAGCATCGAAACAGCATAGCTTTGGGTTGGGTTGGGGGTCTGCGCATTCATGGGTCACATCTCCAGAACTTGGGCGGTCCATTTGTTTTCCTGATCTGGCTGACCCTGGAACCGGGCTGGCTTTCTGTTCTTGTTTGATATTCTGATAAAAATAGTAAGGTATGTCAAGCGCCGGTTTTTCATCGCGAATGCCGGGTCTCACCCTGCACGATTTCGCCACCTGATTCAGGCGCATTCGACGCAATCAGCACAGGCAGGGGCGTTCACGTTTGCTGTGGTTTTGGTCGCTCTGAGAGGCTCGCTGGTTGGCGGCCGCGCCAATCTGGCCGCTGCTGAGAATTGGATGTTGGCAGATCAGAGGATTGATCCGCCGACTCAGGCAACAGTTCGCGAATCGCGAGCAACGGGCGTCCCAAACCGGTATATCGGGTCATCGTATATGGTGGCCTGCCCGCCAGCCAATCGACCGACGTAACGTGGGTAACACAGGGCAGTCGTAAGTCCTCGACCACGGCAATACCACATGACGTTGCCTATAACGATAACGCGGATTTCTCTACGCCGGTTCGGCAGATCGCGGACGAAAAATGGACCCCCAAAAAGGGGTGAGGGGCCGGCCAAGGGGGTTAGAGCCAGCCCCTCATCGGGGGAATTTTAGTGAAAGTGGTAAGGCCGGTCTGGCCCGCGATTAATAAAAAGTTAACGCATCCCGCTGCGGCGCGAAATTGGGGGATTCCCGTAGTCCCCCCACTTTTTTCTGAATCTTCCAATTTTTATTGGGTTTTCACGGCAGCTTCGAAGCACAGGAGCCGTTCGATTTTCGTCCATCGAATCGCTCACACAACCTGATCGGTTTGACCCGGTGCAGAGTACCCCTGCGGGTGGGCCAACATTTGGCCAAACCCCTGGATAGGCTCGGAAATGTTCAAAACCTGCAAGACCTGGAACACCATCGCCTGATTCGAACTGATCACAGGTTTTCCCAGATCCCTCTCAAGTTGAGCCAGGATCTCGGCGCTGCGCATGTCCGTACAGGACAGAACCACAGCCTCGGCGTCGGGGTGATCTGCGCCCAGGCCGAGATCGTACACGCGTTCGGGTGGCAAAGCGCCCTGCCCTTCGTTATCGAGCGTTTCGGCCATTTCGGAACGCTTGACGGTTTCGAATCCCATCGCGCCCAGAAAACCTATCGCGCTGTCGTTGATCGCGGGCACGTAGGGTGAGGCAAAACCGATCCGACACACACCCAAAACCCTAAGCGCGTTGGTAAGTGCTCCAGCCGCCGTAACGGTCTCGGCCCCGCTTTTTGCCTTGATCCGGGCCGCCAATGCACGGTCGAACTCCGGACCGTGGGTCAGCGTGGCAGAGGTACAGCCGTACATAACCACGTCCGGTCGAACACCCATAAGCAACTCAAGCGGGTCCTCCAGATCAGCGGCCCCCAAGCCGTGCATCTGCGCCTCGTCAGGTATCTCGTCGGCGTCATACCCGCCCATGCGCGCGAAATGCAGCGACACGCCCTTGGGGCGCATCATCATCATGTCGGGCTCAAGATTGGTGTTGGTAAACGGCACCAGAATACCCAAACGTGCGCGGCCTCTTGAACCGGTCATCAGGGGTGCTCCTTCTTCCATTGGATCAGTGTTGAGATTGCAAGATTGTTGTCAGGTTCCGACCCGATGGTCATCCGCAACATCTGCGGCAGCCCCGCACCGCCCTGTGGGCGCAGAAACACGCCTTTTGCCTGCAGCACCAAATCCGCCTGTCGCGCAGACTGCGGGTCGCCCATGTCGATCAAAAGGAAATTTGTAAAACTTGCTGCCACGCTGAATCCTGCATCCTTCAATGATGCAGTCGCTTGACCACGCAAAGTGGCAGTGAGCTGACAGGTTTCGCGCATATAATCGTGATCCAATACGGCGGCCACAGCTGCGGCCTGCGCTGGCGCGCTGATGTTGTTCGGGTTCATAACCTTTCGCAGTTCAACAGCGATGGGCTGTGGGAACAGACCCCAGCCAACGCGAAATCCGGCCATTCCATAGGCCTTGGAAAAGGTACGCAGGACAATGGAATTGCCCTCTTGCACCATGTCGAAACTGGCCTCGTTCAGGTGATCGGCAAATTCGCCATAGGCTTCATCAATCACCAACAGGATATCCGGGCGCAGCCCAGCGCGCAGTTTTCGCAATTCCGGGCCAGAGATACGGGTACCGGTCGGGTTGCCGGGATTGGCGACAAAGACGATGCCGGTATCGGCCCTTACCGTGTCCAACAGAGCCTCAACGCTGACCGTAAGGTCGATCTCGGGCGCGGTGTCAAAACGCGCACCCGACATTTGCGCTGCCGATCGGAAGAACGGATAGGCATGCACCGGTGCGAGGACCGAGCGAAGCGGCCCCGAATAGACCCGCGCGATGCAACCGATCAAATCAAGCGAGCCGTTGCCGCACAGAATACCTTCGGCCTTTAGCCCGAGATGTTGGGCTAACACTTCGCGCAAAGGGGTCCAGTCCGGGTCGGGGTACAGCATGCCGTTCGCCAAAGCGGTTGTCGCCGCAGCAACGGCCGAGGGGCTTGGCGGGCGCAGGCTTTCGTTCTGGGACAGCGAGATCAACCGTCCATTTTCCGACTCGTCCAGTTTGACCATCGAATACGGAGCCATCTGCGCGACATGGGGCATGGGCAAAGTCATTTCTCGCCTCCGTATCTGGCGCTGGCGGCATCGGCGCTGACCAGACCAGCCTCGACATCCCGCGCCAAGGCATCGGGGCATCGCTCGGGCGGTGGCCCGTAGCCGCCACCGCCGGGGGTTTCAAACACCAGCATCTCGCCAGCCTTGACCCGCAGTTCCCCTTTGCCCGGCAGGTCCGGACCGTCTTCGCCAATCCGAATGCGCCCGGGTGCCCCGTCCTGACCGCCAAACCGCCCCTTGGCCGGGTTCTGAATGCGTTCGACCGACAGGAAAACCATGAAATCCCGATCCGCAGCCGCGCTGACCTCGATCCGTTGCCCCAGCCCGCCGCGATGCTGGCCTGCGCCGCCGGAATCTGTCCTGAGTTCTCGGCGATGAAACAGCACGGGCGCGGTGGCTTCGGTGGTCTCGACTTGGCTGCCCCAGACCCCGCTGGGGAAGGCGGTCGCCGAAAGGCCATCCAGCGTCGGACGCGCGCCGGTGCCGCCGTTGAACACCAGTTCCAGTGCGAATGGTTCTTCACCGCGATCAATCGCCTCGGGGACGTGGCGCAGGGGCAGATCGTACATGCACGAGGCGCCCTCGGCCGGAACCAGATCGGGCAAAGCCTGCGATAGGCAACCATAGACAAGATCCGGTGTCATCTGCCCGAGCGTATGCCGCATGGCCACCGGAGCGGGCGGTTGCGCGTTGAGAATACATCCCTTCGGGCCGGTCACGCGAAACGGGTCCAAAGACCCCGCGTTGTTGGGTATGTCCGCGCCGATGATGCAGCGCAGCGCAAACACCGAATAGGCAGCGGCATAGTTCAGTGGAACGTTGATCCCCTTGTTGGCACATCCCGCAGTTCCCGCAAAATCCAGCAGCAGATGGTCTGGCGCAATCGTCAGGGCGGCATGCAGGTCGATCTCGGCCCCATATCCATCAACTGTCAGCACATGTCGCCAGGTACCCTTGGGCAGTTCGGCGATGGCTTCCAACGTGCCCTTGCGAGAGGTTTCGATGATGTAATCCGACAGGTCGATCAGGTCCTGCAATCCGAACTCGGCCATCATCTGCGACAGCCGCGCGGCACCGCTCTCGCAACAGGCGATCAACGCATAGATGTCGCCCTCATTCGCAATCGGCTCACGAGAGTTGGCCTTGACGATGTCCAGCAGCAGAGCATTGACCTCACCCTGATCCACCAGCTTGCAGGGCGGGATCAGCAGGCCCTCGTCATAAATATCCGCGCCTTCGGGACCCATGCCGAGACCGCCCAGATCAACCAGATGAGAGGTACAGGACGTGAATCCGACGACCTTGCCGTCGTAGAACACCGGCATCATCAGCAGAAAATCGTTCAGATGGCCCGAGGCGATCCAGGGATCGTTCGTCATATAGATGTCACCGGGCTTCATCTGTTGCATCGGGAAATGACCGCGCAGCGTCTTGACCGCCTCAGCCATGGTGTTGATGTGTCCCGGCGTGCCGGTAACGGCCTGCGCGATCATCCGACCCTGAACGTCGAAGATCCCCGCCGAGATATCGCCGCATTCCCGCACAATCGGGCTGAAGGCGGCGCGGACAAGGGCTTGCCCCTGTTCCTCGACCACGGCCAACAAACGGTTCCACATAACCTGTAAACGCGTGTTTGGGATCGTCATGCGTCAACCTCCTGCGGGTTTGTCAGCCAAATGTTACCGGCCTCATCCGTCTGCGCGACAAAATCCGCGCTGACATAAGTCGTCGTTTGCGGCTCGACGATCAGCGCCGGGCCTTCGACAAGATCGCCGGCGCGTAGTGCCGACCGTTCGAACAGGCCCGCTTTGCGCCACTCGCCTGTAATGTCGCACAGGATGTCACGGGTTTCTTTCGCCGCGCGGGGGTAGCCATCGACCTGTTTCACCTTTGTCGGCGGTGCCAGAACGGGTGCCGAAACCGTCAGCCCCCAGTTCAGAATCTCGATGGTCATGCCCGGCACCGTGCGGTTGAATTGCCGCCTGTATTCGACTTCGAAATCGCGGCGCAGTTTGGGAATGTCCTGCGTCGTCAACCCCCCGTCCGGCAGCTCAACCTCGATCTCATGACCTTGACCGTGATAGCGCATGAACGCCACGCGGCGTGATTGAAACGGCCCGTCTGGCGCGCCAGCGCGAACGACGGTTTCAGCCTCTTCTGTCATATTGCAGAAAAACGCGTTCAACCCATCGACGTCCAGCGTTTCCAAAGTGGCATAGCGGGATCGGATGACCTCGAACGACACCGGGGCGAAAAGGAAACCCACGGCGGAACCGACACCGGGATCGCGCGGGATCAGAATGCGCCCCACCTGACAGCGCCGGGCGACGCGCGTAGCGTGCAGCGGGCCATTGCCGCCAAACGCAATCATCAGGCGCGCGCGCAGGTCTTTGCCCGATTCAACGGCATGCATGCGGCCTGCGCTGGCCATGTTCTCATCCACGATTTCGCTGATTGCAAACGCCGCCTGACTGGCCTCAAGCGCGAGTTTCTGGCCGATGTGTTCTTTCAGCGCCTTCTCTGAGGCATCCCGATCAATCTGCAACCTGCCCTCGGCGAACCGGGAGGGGTCAATCAGGCCTTGTGCGATGTCCGCATCGGTCACTGTGGGTTCGGTTCCGCCCTTGGCGAACCCTGCCGGGCCGGGATCGGCACCCGCGCTATGGGGGCCGACACGGATCCGGCCAAGGCGATCAACGGATGCGATGGATCCACCGCCCGAGCCGATTTCGATCATTTCGATCACCGGAATACGCACCGGCATGCCCGAGCCTTTGATAAACCGCTCGGCGCGCGAGATTTCGAATTTGCGCGCTGTCTGCGGGCGGTAATCGTCGATGAGGCACAGCTTGGCGGTCGTGCCGCCCATATCGAAGGACAGCACCTCGGTTGCACCTGCTTCGCGCGCGATACGGGCGGCTAAGATAGCGCCGCCCGCCGGGCCGGACTCGACCAGACGCACCGGCAGCTTTGCAGCAGTCTGCACCGTCGTCATCCCGCCACCTGCGGTCATCATCAGTATGGGGCATGCCAGCCCCTCGGCCGCAAAACGCGATTGGAAATCCGAAAGGTAAGTGGCCATCAATGGCTGAATATAAGCGTTTGCGATGGTGGTGCAGAGCCGGTCAAACTCGCGCGCTTCAGGGCTGACCTCATGGCTGAGCGAGATGACCAGCCCGGGCAGACGCTGCAATAGCAGATCGCGCAATCGCAACTCGTGTGCCGGGTTTGCATAGGCATGCATCAGGCAGATCGCAACAGCATCGCAACCCAGCCTTTCGATATCCGCAACCAGCCCTGCAACCGCAGCTACGTCCAGCGGCATACGCTCGTGCCCCTGCACATCCATGCGCCCGCCGATTGTCAGTGCATGCGTGCGCGGCACCAGCAGGTCCGGTTTGATCAGATTGATCGCGTATTGGGCATAGCGCCGCTCGTATGCGATTTCCAGAATGTCGCGAAAACCCTCGGTCGTGATCGATGCGACGCGCGCGCCGCGGCGTTCGATCAGCGCATTGGTTGCCAGTGTCGTTCCGTGGATCATGCCGTCGACCTGCCCCCATTGGCGCCCAGCCTGAGCCAGCACGCGCCGGGCCCCCTCCAGCGCGCCCAATGCCGGTTGATTGGGGGTCGTGGCTGTCTTGTTTGTTGCCAAAATCTGCGACGCGCCTTCGACAAGCACCGTGTCGGTAAACGTGCCACCGATATCGATTGCCATACGCAATCCAAGTTCTTTCTGCATGGACAAAACTGTTGATTGAAGTGGTAAGGCGACCCGCAGGCCGATCGTCAGACGGGGGACAGCAATCCCCGCTTAAGCGACGAGATCCGCACCAGTCGAACGGCGCATCATCGGATTGGAAAGAACGATCGCCATGATCCGTTTCCTTTGCCTTACTGCGGCAAGCATTGCACGAGACCAAGCGCGCGCGTCAACAGATTCGTGTATGGGGACAGGCGTAGGTGCCACCCATACGTGCTCCATCCAGCTGTTGGCCGATCAGTTAGGGAACCAGCCGTGGGGCAGTTTGACACCCTGTGGCCGTCCAATCCTGCTGAACCGGTTATTCTGCGGCACCTGAGTTTGCGAGATCCCAAGCGTTTTCCTTGAACGCGTCATCGAGGTCTGTTTCGGCAACGTGATTGGTGTAGTTCGACAGAACCTTGAGCGCAGTGCCCACGATCACCTCCAACACGGTTTGCCGCGTATAGCCTGCCGCTATGAAAGCCTCCATCTGCGCGTCGCTAGGCCAACCCCGGCTTTCGTTGACAGCGATAGCGAATTGACGCAATGCCTCAAGCTTGGCGTCCGCGATTGGTTTGTTGCTGCGTAGTGCCTCAATGATGTCAGCACTTACACCGGCCATCTGAGAAAGCGTGGAATGGGCCGCCATGCAATACTCGCATCCGTTCAGCCGATTGTTGGTCATCAGGATGATCTGCCGTTCGGTCTCGGAAAGATCCGACTTTCCGAAGATCGCCGAAAGGCTCATGTACCCTTCCAGAATTGTTGGGGCTTCGGCCATCGCCGCATATAGGTTCGGGACGAAACCGTACCCCTTGAGCGCAGATTGCAAGATCGGTTTGGCAGCGTTGGGTGCGGTTTCGATTGTGTGTGTTTCAAAGGTGATCATCGGAGGTTCCTTGAATGTCTGGTGTCGCGGCTGCGCTTTCATTGGCAAGCGCAGCCGCGTTGAAAGCAGCGAACTCAAAGATCGCTGACTGGGATGCTCTTGATCCCCGGCCATTTGGCATGGGCGCCGTCGATCACCGCTATTTTGTCTTCGAGGTACTTTTCGAAGATCGCCTTGTTCACGAAGAGGTAGAGTTTGCCATCGACGACATCGGCATAACGAACGTCACCGTCGAGCTTCTTGCCGACAAAGACACCAAACGCGCAGAATCCGCCGAACTGCGGCAGATATGCCGCCGGGTCGGTATCAAATTCGGCTTGCGTGGCGGCGGAGGCAAAATAGTAGTCCACACCTTCATGCCGCGAGGTGAATTCCGCGTTGCCCTGCGCGGGGTTTTCGCTTTGCAACATCGACACAGGGTCAACTCCGTGCAGCCCCAGCGGCTGGCCTGCCAAGGTCAGGCTGTTGGTGACATTGTATTCGTCTGCAGCCATGGCGCAGGTCACGATCGACAGCGTGACGGCAGAGGACAAAGCATATGCGGTGGCCCAATGACGGGCAGTTTTAGAAGTATTCATGATCGTTTCTCCAGGGATTGAGTTGATTGAGGTCGGGCGTCACGCTCCGGTGGTGATCCGCCGAACGGCTTCGTCGGTCCACCAGACGGCGTTCGCGATCATGCGAAAGTTGATCAGCGCGGCGAGATATCCGTCGCCTTCGGGAACCTTCGCACCCGCCGTGGCATCGCGCACCACCGCGACCTCGAACCCGGTTTCCAGCAGTTCGCGCATGTGGCTTTCGACACAGAGGTTGGCGGACATTCCCGCAAGGATCACTTTGTCGATGCTGATCTTCCGAAGTTGCAGCACCAGATCGTTCTGCTCGGGGCCATAGACTTTGTGCGGCGAGCAGACGATGGTTTTTCCGTCTTCGATGTATTTCTTGTATTGCGGCATCCAGTCGGCGCCCGAACCTTCAAAGCCTTCCAGATTCAGCGGATCGGTCCGGTCGAACATATTGATGTTATGCATGACCCGTTCGAGCGTGCCCTCGAACTTCCACTTATGGTCCTGCGGATAGTAGTAGTGCGGCGAGACAACCACCGGCATGTCCACCGATTTCGCCGCGATGAACAGACGTTCGAGATTGTCCACCACGCCTTGCTCAGAGACGCTCTCGCCAACAACACCCCAGGCAACGCCGTTGGGATCGAGAAAATCAACCTGCGGGTCAACGACCACCAGAGCGGTACGTTTTGGATCAATCGACATGTCCATGTCAGGCAGGCCTGGATTTTTCGGATCGGCATATTGCGCGCGCGCCGCTTCAGTGGCCGCTGCGGCGCTTTGACCGACGATTGCAACTGCGCTGGCCGCCGCTGCGCCTGCGGCGCTGGTCAGGACACGGCGCCTGTCAAGATTCACCTTTTCAGCCATGTGTGCGTCCTCAGTGTTCTGGCCAGGTTCATGATCGGATTTCATCTTTGTTCTCCTTGGTTGGGGTTGAGCAGAGCGCTGTGGCGCTGCAGAGAGATCGCGGTCAGGCGGACAAAGCTTCTCTGTTCGCAGTAAGTGAGACTGCGTTGCCGGTGTTGAATATCTGCGCTGATCGCTGGGCCAACGACGAAAGGAGCGTCGGCCGTGTCAGGTCTTTAGATTGCTTAAAGACCCAATTCAGTCAGGCCCTTGTGATCCAGGGGTCGTGTCGCACCTGTCCAGTGGAACAGACGTTGTGCCTCGTCGATGGGCAGGTCGTTGATCGATGCGATGCGCCACCTCATCAGCCCGTCCTCGGCGAATTCCCAGTTTTCATTGCCATAGGACCGGAACCACTGGTCGCTGTCATTACGCCATTCATAGGCGAACCGCACCGCAATGCGATTGTCGGTATAGGCCCAAAGTTCCTTGATCAGCCGATAGTCCAGTTCGCGCACCCACTTGGCGGTCAAGAAGTCCACAATGGCGGACCGCCCGGAGAGGAAGGTCGCCCGATTTCGCCAAACGCTGTCGACGGTATAGGCCAGAGCAACTTTTTCTGGGTTCTTGGAGTTCCAGCCGTTCTCGGCCATGCGAACCTTTTCTATTGCGGTTTCACGGGTGAATGGCGGCAAAGGTGGTCGGGTCATTTCAGTGTCCTTCAGATTGGAAGCGGGAAATCGGGGATGATGGATGATTGAATTCGTTCGGGTTCAGAACGCACCGCTGATTTTTGCGGCAAGCCGGACGGCCTCGGCCACGGATGCGATGGTGCCCCAGACCGCGCAAGTCAGCACCAGAGCAAGCGTTCTTTCCTTGGGAATGGCTCTGCGCCAATTGCCGACTGCGGGGGCAAGAAACCGGGGATAGGCAGGAATGGACCCAGATCGGCTGGGTTCGCTGTGGCCGGGAGGAGAAACCACTTTTGGCCGGGGTTGCCCGTCCATGCGTGCAGTCTGCTCTGGGTGTCTCATTCCTGCTTCTCCGGTCTAAGGGCGACCGTCGTGTCGTCAGAAACGGTTCTGACCTTAACGCTTGGGCGACCCTTGGGGCTGATGAATCCAATCTAGGCAAACGGGGTCCTGTGGTATTGGCCGGTTCCGCCAAGGTTTTGGCAGTACCTGCCAATCCCCGGCTGCGTCTGGTACGTTAAGGTGACGTCTGCCGGTATTGCGCAGGCGCCGCGCCGACCCAGCGTTTGAACGCCCTGCTGAACGTGCTTTGTTCGGAAAAACCGGTCAGAAATGCCACTTCTGCGATCGAGCAATTACTGTCGCTCAACAAGTCTTGCGCAAGCGACAGTTGCGCGTCCCGCAGCACCTCTCGGTAGGACAGGTTTTCATCTGCGAGACGGCGATAGAAGGTTCGCTCGCTCATACCCATATGGGTTGCTACGTCAGCAGCCTGCGGTGCTCCGTCGCTAAGCCGCGAGGCCAGGTGTTCCAGCACCTCGTCCCTCAGCGAGCACGGTTCGGGCAGTTTCCGGATTTCTGCATCAAGGTGTTGGGTGATGAAGTCGGAAATGCCTTGATCGCCCAGTTTGTTTCGCCAGTTCAGAATGTCTGGTGCGAATGCGATGGCGTTGTGCCTGGCTCTGAAGCGGACCTCGCACCCAAAGAAGGTCTCGAACGGCGTTGGATCTCCGCGACAGGCGTGCCGGAACTGAATGTGATCCAAAGCAATCTCGTCGCTGACAAAGCCTTTGATGTTTTCGGCAACAGCAGCCAGTGCACATTCATCACGGAGTTGAAGCGCCGGGTGATCCGGCGTGCGCGCCTCGAGCACAAATAACGCGGGTTCGCTTTCTTCCCTGAGGCTGTACACGGCTGTATCGGTCAGCAGGCGGAAATACCGCGCGAGCCGCAGCAGGCTGTCCCTAAGGGTTGGGGCCGACTTTGCCGCAAGCCCCAGGGCGCCAAGATCGTTGCTACTTATTTCACGTGCATAACTGAAGACCAGTTGGGGATCATTCTGTCTGAATTGCCGTAGCCATTCGATCAACTCGAAATAAGCGCTGTCGGGAACCGTTTGCGTGGTGCGGCATTTCAGGTGAAAAAGTGTTTTCCCGTTTTGCTGGACCTCCCCACCAGCGGTCAGGCTAAGCCCGGCCGCTCGGGTCAAAGTGGATGCAAAGATGGCTGCAACAGACGCCATATCGGTTCCCCCCTTTTCAAGTCATTTGCGCGTTGCCTTTCAGCTGGCCCTATTCGATTGCGCGAGTTGCACCAGACACCTGAACCGGAGCTCGGGGTTGGTCCGGAATGACGACATTCAGCTTGGAAGGCATACCCATGTCGGCACCTTGCGTGATCACGATACCGCCGCCATGGGGCCAGCCAAGATCGCGCAGATATCCGGCAAGTGCTGCCGCGGCCGCGCCGGTGGCCGGGTCCTCGGCCACGCCCCCGACCGCGAAAGCGTTTCGGGAATGGAACCGTCGCGGACCTTCAGCCCAGATCAGGTTTATGGTGGTCAGCCCGTACTGTTCCATCACGCGCCGACCCTCGTCCAGATCGTAATTCATGTCCGCCAGCTGCGCGCGGTCACGCAGCGCCAGCACAAGATGATCATTGCCCGCATTTGCAATCGCAGCCGGTATACCGGGGTCGAGGTCGCTGGCCACAAGCCCAAAGAGCGCCAGAGCCTTTTCGAACAAAGTACTATCAACGGGATCACTGCGGGTCGGCGGCGACGTCAGTTCGATCTGAAACTGACCAGCTTCGTCCAAACGTCCCGCGACGCTGATATCGCCCGCATTGATCCGCAGTGGGTAGGTGCCCGGCCCATTGCGTTCCGTCAAAACGGCCCCGAGCGCGATCGTGGCGTGACCGCAAAAATCAACCTCGCAATCCGGGGCAAAATAACGGACCCGCCAGTGATCTTCCTCGGGGGCGGCAAACACGGTTTCTGAGTATCCGACTTCTCCCGCTATGGCTTGCATCTCAGCCTCGCCGGGCAAGCGGTTGCCGACAACGACACCCGCCGGGTTGCCGCCGGCACCGCCTTCGGAAAAGGCGGCGATCCTGCGTACGTCAATCTTATCCATCATGGTCATCGTGCTATTCCTTGTGGGATCCGGACCTGCCCGGACGGAACCGGGCAGGTCGTCGTTTACTTTTGGGTGCGCGGAAGAAAGTCGCGGATTTCGGCGGATATGAGTTCGCCATATTCCTCAAGCGCAAAGTGACCGGTATCCAGCAGGTGGAACTCCACGTCATCGAGGTCTTTCAGATAGGGGTGTGCGCCTTCTGCCGGGAATATGTGGTCGTTCTTACCCCAGACGATCAGCGTTGGCGGCTGATGCTGGCGGAACAGGGCCTGCCATTTGGCGTATTCGTCCACGTTGGTGCCATAGTCGAGGAACATCTCAAGTTGCACCTCCTGATTGCCGGGGCGATCCAGCAGATATTGAACGTGCCAGAAATTGTCTGGGCTGACGGTCGAAACGTCTCCGACACCATGGGTGAACTGCCAGACGGTCGCATCCATGGTCAGGAAACCTCGCAAGGCGTCACCATTTTCACGCGATGGATCGGCCCAATAAGCCTTGATCGGGTCCCAGAAATCGCGCAGCCCCTCTTCGTAGGCATTGCCGTTCTGGATGATGAATCCTGAGACACGTTCGGGGTGATCGGCAAACATGCGGTAACCGACCGGCGCGCCATAATCCATCAGATAGACCGCATAGTCATCGACCCCCTTGGCGTCTATCAGCTGCGTCACGATCTCGGCCGCGTTTGCAAAACTGTAGTCATAGTGCGCTGCATCCGGCATATCGGACGCGCCAAATCCCGGGTAATCGGGGGCGATCACGTGATAATCCACCGCCAGGTCCGGGATCAGGTCGCGGAACATATGGGACGAGGTCGGAAAACCGTGAAGCAATAGAACCGTCGGATTGTCGGGGTTGCCCGCTTCGCGGTAAGCGATGTCCACCCCGTCGATTTCCATCTTTTTCATCGAAACCGAAAAAGGGCTTTCCGCTGCCTCAGAGGCGGGTGTTACCACGCCCGTCAACAGAGCGGTTCCAACCAGAACTGTCGCCAGAGTGCTGCTGAGGAAATTCCGTTTCATTGTATAACTCCTTTGTTGATATTTTGAGGTGCCGCAGGTCGCGGCAAAGTGCAGGCGGCTCAGCCGAAGCGCGCCTGAATCTCTTTGAGCTTGGCGCGCAGGCGTTCGTTCTCAGCGCGTAGCAGGGTCAATTCGTCGCCGAATTCCTTTTCGGTCAGGCGTCTGGGGATATGTCGCGGACAATTCCAGTCAAAGGCTTCGACCGCTATTCGGATGCGACGCTCGGCCTGGTCGGGCCAACCTTCGGTGGGCTCTGTCGGACGCTCCTCGACTTCGACCCGGCCCCAGATTTTCAAACGCTCGGCGCGGGCGTAATTCATGATGATCAGTGCGATACGGTTGTCCGCCGCCAAATTGCCCAGGCTGATATACTGCCGGTTGCCCCTTAGATCGGCATAGGTGATCGCATTCTCGCCATCGGCCTGCAAAAAACCGGGGGGGCCGCCGCGAAACTGAACATAGGGCCAGCCTGTTTCCGAAACGGTCGCCTGATAGAACCCGTCACATTCCTCGATAAAGGCGCGCTCGTGGTCCGACAGGATGTCACCGCCTGACCGCGCGTCAGACAGGAAGTTGGCATAAGCGCCTGACCCGTTTCTGTCCTGCTGGTCCCGAACAGTGGGCGTGAAGGCGATCTTGGCAAAGGCATAGGCCATGTTGGTTCTCCGAGGGTCGCGATGACCGGGGTGTTTCGATCCTGTTCAGGCCGGGAGAGATGGGTTTGGGTGTCCAACAGCCCCAAGGTAAACAGATCGGTTAATGTGTATCCAAGGTGTACCGATCGGTTAATCCAATCAAGCAAAAATTTTTGATGACCTCCATCACATTTCCTACTCACGCCGAGTTGATCCGAGGTAACCATATATATTTTAGTTATTTTCTTGACAGATTTGACGCTCGAACTTATTTACCGATCAGTAAATGTGGGATGTGAATATGAGCCAAAACAAACGCGCCGAGCTGATTCGAAAAGCGCTTCTTCTGTTTTACCGAAACGGCTTTCATGCGACCGGTATGGACCTTGTGGCACGAGAAACCGGGGTGTCGAAAACATCGATCTACAAACACTTTCGCACCAAGGACGAATTGATCCTTGCAGTGCTCCGCCTGCGGGACGAAAATTTCCGGAATTGGTTGTTCAGACGGATGGAAGAGTTGTCGGACACCCCGCAAGGCCAGCTGCTGGCCATGTTCGACGCGCTCGAGGAATGGTTTCTCGAGGACGGCTTCAAGGGCTGCATGTTCATCAAAGCAAGCGCGGAATTTCAGGACCCAGAGAATGCAATCAATGTACAGGCCTATGCACACAAACGCATTTTGTTGGACCATTTCACAGATTTGGCCAAAAGGGCTGGAGTCGAGAACCCGAAATTGGTGGCCCGGCAACTCCTGCTGCTAAAGGAAGGGGCCATCGTCATTGCCGCGATGTCACATTCGGAAACTGCCGCGCGCGAAGCAAAGGTTGTCGCGGAAATCTTGTTGGCCGGCTGATTGGTTGTGCGCGACAGAACGGCTTAGCCCAATTTGGTGCCGTAAGTCGCATGCGCTTTTGTTGAGAATTCGTAGAAATGTTTGAGTGCTGATTTCGCCTCAGCTTAGACGCGAAAACACGGCAACCGACGAATTCAGGACTGCACTCTCGACAATGACGCGCCTCAAGTCGATACCTATCTGTGCACCACTTTCGCAAATCAGAACCTTGCGGCGCAAAAGCCGGGCTTCATATGCCAACAGCAGGCGGCTGGCAGCGCCTAATCCGAGAACGGTCGCGCGGTACAGAGGAGGTTGGTCATGCCATCGCCTCCTCTGTAGCAGCAAAGATCAGAACCAGATTGAGTCCGCAAATACCCGATGTACGATCCGCTCGCGCGTCAGGCCGCGGTTTTTCAGTTCTTCGTCGCTGAGCGATTGCAGGAATTCGACCTGCCGAACACGCGATTGGGCTTCCGCCACGCTGATGAGTACCGAATAGATCGACGACCCGATAGACGCTATCAAGCCGGGCAGCGATAAACGCGCCTGTGTAGTTGTTGCTGAGTGTGCCATTTGGACCCTCGTAAACGTTGGTCCTCCCTTGGCGTTCAATATTTGTCATCGGAACCCTGCTGAGTAGTGTAAGTTTGCTCATAGCTCCATTGCGCGTGCTGCAATGCAGCGCGAGCTTGGATCGCAGCAAGACGTATCCCTGCGGCGTCGATAGGACTTTGGCGTGTTCGTAAACTAGAAGCGCGTCAACTGCCCGACGCAAATGGGCAGATTTTAAGGCCTCAAATTGCCTTCTTGGGGAAAGATCAGATCGTACCCGCCCTTTTCTCTCCGCTTGATCAGGCGGCGTCCTCTTTTGGGGGTTCCTTTGCCCCCGTCATGAAGGCCACCGCATCGGACATCGTGTAATCCTTGGGATCGATGGTGCAGAGCCTTTTGCCCAGCCTATGCACGTGAATGCGGTCAGCGACTTCGAAGACATGTGGCATATTGTGGCTGATCAGGATGATCGGAATGCCGCGCGATCTAACGTCCTGGATCAGTTCAAGCACTTTGCGGCTTTCTTTCACCCCTAACGCGGCAGTTGGTTCGTCCATGATGATGAATTTGGTTGCAAAGGCGGCAGCACGGGCAACGGCGACGCCCTGACGCTGACCGCCAGAAAGCGTCTCGACCGCCTGATTGATGGATTGTACCGTCATCAAGCCAAGCTCGGTCAGCTTTTCGCGCGCGAATTTCTCCATCGCTGGGCGATCGAGTTGGCGCAGGTATTGCCCCATGAAGCCCTGTTTGCGAATTTCGCGGCCCATGAACATGTTGTCGGCAATTGACAATGCGGGCGACATGGCAAGCTGCTGATAAACGATTTCGATCCCCATGTTTCGGGCATCAATCGGAGAGGTGAAGTTGACCTTCTTTCCTTCGATCAGAATTTCGCCCTCGTCCGGGATTGTCGCACCGCAAATCGCTTTGACGATCGAGGATTTTCCCGCGCCATTGTCTCCGATGACCGCAAGGATTTCCCCCTGACGCAGTTCAAAATCTGAATGGTCGATGGCGGTGACGTGGCCATAGCGCTTCACGATCCCGCGCCCTTGGACGACTGGAGTTGTGTCTGACATTAGCCTGATACCTTTCTGATCCACTGATCAACAGCGACCGCCGCGATGATGAGAAGACCGATGAGCAGGAAGGTCCACTGCGCATCTGCGCCCAACAGCCTCAGCCCAAGAGTAAACACACCGACGATCAACGCTCCGAACAATGATCCCAAAATCGAACCCCGTCCGCCGAACAGAGAGATACCTCCGATCACGACAGCGGTGATGCTTTCAATATTGGCCAGTTGGCCGGATGTCGGCGAGACCGATCCGATGCGTCCAATCAATGCCCAGCCCGCGAATGCACAGATCAGACCCGACAACATGTAGACGGACATCAGCGTCCGATGGACGTTGACCCCGGACAATTCTGCCGCTTCAGGATCATCGCCGACCGCGTAGACATGACGCCCCCAGGCAGTGTGTTTCAGCGCATAGGCCAACACGAAGATCAGAGCGAGCATGAAAATCACGCCGACCGTAAAGGTCGCACCACCGATACTAAACTTGGTGCCAAAAAACTGAAGGAACGGAGCGTTGGCTTCGATGTCCTGGCTGCGAATGGTCTCGTTCGCGGAATACAGAAAGTTGGTCGCAAGAATGATCTGCCACATCCCGAGCGTGACAATAAACGGGGGAAGCTTAACGCGGCTGACAAGCCAGCCATTCAGAGCCCCGATCATCGTTCCGACGGCCAGTCCGCACATCACTGCGATTGGCACCGGAATGCCATATCGGAACGTGAATTGCCCCATAATGACAGAAGAAAACACCATGATCGCGCCGACGCTCAGATCAATGCCTGCTGTCAGAATGACCAGGCTTTGAGCCGCAGCAACGATGCCAACAATCTGAACCTGTTGAAGGATCAGCGTCATTGCAAAGGGTGAGAAGAATTTCGAGCCCAGAAGCAGGCCAAAGATCAAAATTGCACCGACCAGCACGATTAGCGGCACAAAAGATGGATTAACATGGAGAAGATGCTGCAACTTCCCCAGAACGCCACGCCGATTGTCTTCGAACTCCGCGACAGTTTCTGTCCTGCTGGCAGCGGATTCAAATTCCTGGGTGCCTTGGTTTGCTTCAGACATATCTCCCCCTCTTTCGTGGCTGACAGTGCGACCACGAGGCTAGTTTACAGGAAGTTTTGGTTTGCTGTGAAAGGAATGATGAGGCGCAGATGCGCGCCTCATCCAACTGGTCTTTGATTAGCCCCAGCAGAGCTCCAGACCTTCGGCGACCGAGATCGACTCCACACCATCTACAGGCTGGTCGGTAATCAGCGCGACTCCAGTATCGTAGAAGTCTTTTCCGGGCGTGTTTTCAGGCTTCACGCCCTCGTCTGCCCATTTCTTTACGGCCTCGACACCCAGCGATGCCATCAACAGCGGATATTGCTGGCTGGTGGCACCGATAACTCCGGCTTCCACATTCTGCACGCCGGGGCAACCGCCATCAACGGACACGATCAGCACGTCGTTCTCGCGACCGATTGATTTCAGAGCTTCGTACGCGCCCGCTGCGGCCGGTTCATTGATCGTGTGAACAACGTTGATCGCTGAATCTTTGGCCAGAAGGTTCTCCATGGCACGGCGGCCGCCTTCTTCGTTGCCGTCAGTCACGTCGCTTCCGACCAGACGAGCATCAGTTTCGTCGCCGATCACATTGGGGTCGGCAAGGTCGACGCCGAAGCCATCCAAAAAGCCCTGGTTGCGCAGAACATCAACGGTTGGCTGGCTGACGTTCAGATCAAGCGTCGCGATCTTGGCATCGGCTGCCGCATCGCCCATCTTGGCCTTCGCCCATTGTCCGATCAGCAGACCGGCTTTGTAATTGTCCGTCGCAAACGTCGCATCGGCCGAGTCGATCGGGCTCAGCGGTGTGTCCAATGCGATGACGAGAAGACCTGCATCGCGCGCCTGCTGAACAGCCGGGACAATCGAACTTGTGTCAGATGCCGTCAGCAGAATCCCCTTAGCACCATCCAGAATGCAGGTTTCGATGGCTTGGACCTGAGTTTCATGGTCGCCGTCAATCTTGCCGGCAAACGCTTTTAGCGTCATGCCCAGCTCTTCGGCCTTCGCCGTCGCACCTTCTTTCATTTTCACGAAGAATGGATTGGTGTCCGTCTTGGTGATCAGGCAGACGGTTTCTCCGGCCGCTTGGGCAGATGCGGCAGCCATCGTAAGCGCGGCTGCGGAGGCGGCAAGCTTGAGTAAATTTTTCATATTATCCTCCCAGAAAATTGTTGTCGTCCCGCGCGGCAAGCCTGCGAGACCCACCTCCATCCTCCAATGCAGGTCATACGTATAGAAATGCGATTCTTGCCTTGCTGTCAATAAATAAATAAAGTTTATTTATTAATTTGCCGCGGCATCTTTTCATAAGGAAACGAGGTGGTTATGTTCAAAGCTATGGAGAAAGAGACGCTCAGACTACTGACTGGCGGCGTAAGTCAAAGCGGCGTTCGCGACCACAACGAGCGGCTGATTTTGACGGTTTTACAACGGCATGGGCCAACCGCCGGGGCCGATGTCGCGCGGCTTACGGGTCTCTCGCCTCAGACTGTGTCCATCATTATGCGCAAGCTCGAGAAGGACGAGATTCTCAAGCGCGGCACCCCTCTGCGCGGGAAAGTTGGAAAGCCGTCAATTCCGATGGAACTAAACCCTGAAGGCATCTTGTCTGTTGGAATGAAGATCGGGCGACGAAGTGCAGACCTGCTATTGATCGATTTTACCGGCAAACCGCGCCGCCAGCTTTCCACCACCTATGACTACCCGCTACCAGAGGCCGTCTTCGGTTTCCTGGAGTCAGGCCTGGAAACGCTTCTTTCTCGCGAACCTCAGCGGCTTCGTGATCGCGTATGCGGGATCGGTATTGGCACGCCGTTCGAACTGTGGAAATGGCACGACCTGACCGGGCTTGCAGCCAGGAAGTTCAGCTCGTGGAAGAACGTGAACTTTTTCTCCGAGGTCGCCAAGTTCAGCGATCTGCCGGTGTTCGTGGTCAATGACGCGACCGCAGCGTGTCACGCCGAGCATCTCTATGGTCGCGGGGCCGAGTATCGCGACTACTTCTATTTCTTCATTGGTTCGATGATCGGTGGTGGGGTCGCACTGAATGGCACCGTGTTCGAAGGCAATCAGGGCAATGCCGGCGCCTTGGGTGCGATGCGCACGACGGGTCCTTTGGGTGAAAGCCAGCAACTGATTGATACCGCATCGCTGTTTCTGCTCGAGGACAGGCTGATCGAAGCGGGTGTCGATCCCGGTATTCTTTGGAAAAAGCCGCAGGATTGGAGCAGCATTGCAAGATATGTCGAACCGTGGATCGGCACGACGGCGCAGGAACTTGCCAAGGCTGCGCTTTCAATTTGCGCTGTTATCGACTTTGAGGCTATCTTTATCGACGGTGCCTTCCCGCCAGAAGTGCGCGAAGAACTGGTCTCAAGAGTACGCCGCTACCTTGTCAATCAGGACAAACGCGGCTTGATACCTCCGGTGGTCGAAGCAGCTGCGGTTGGCGAAAACGCCCGCTGCATCGGCGCGGCAAGCAGCCCGATTTTCCGCCAGTTTCTGTTGAACACCAACGCAGGGCTTTCCGGAATGTAGCGGAAGTCATTAGGTCTGCGATTTGCCGACATGCAATGTGAAACTGGGAATACCGATGGACCGCTCACTCGACCTTGCCGCAGCACCGCTTTATGATCGCGAACGCTATTCTTGGTTTTGGCCCAAGCTGAACAGCTCGGCGTGGTTCATCAGTTGTCTGACTGGAAACCGGGTATAGAGAAAGGACGATCCAAAAATTTAGCTGGAATTCAGTCTAACGGCTGATAACTTGCCGACGCATCGGGTTTTGATCGCAATACTTATGTTCAGGAAATCTATTGGAGCACTCTTTTGGTAATTCCGTTTCACGTTCGGGAAATGCTTCAACGCATAAAAGCACGCTTTGACGCCGATCAGATTCCGCAGCAGATGGCACCAAATGATGCCGAGTTTTCAGCAATACGCCCGTCCCGCAGGTCGACTAAAGAAATGGTCGCGCGTCTTTGGGAGAAGTTGAAACCTACGGCCAGCGACACGGATCAAGCGCAGATCGCCGATCCTATGACTGTCGAAGCCACCGAAACCTATGGCACCAATATTGAGAACTTCATCGGCACGGTAAAACTGCCAGTTGGGGTCATTGGCCCGCTACGCCTGAACGGAATGAACGCAAACGGCGATTTCCATGTTCCTCTTGCGACGACCGAAGCTGCGTTGGTTGCCTCCTATGCCCGAGGCGCATATGCAGCAACCCGGTCAGGCGGAGTAAGCACAGCTGTTTTGTACGAAGGTGTTCTGCGAACCCCTGCATTTGTATTCGAGAGCCTGCTAAAGGCGGGACAATTCGTTGATTGGGTGGTGACGAATGTCGACATGCTCCAGTCTGCGGCCGAAGCAACTACTCGTCATGGCAAACTAATATCGCTGGAACCCTTCATAGACACAAATGTTGTCTTCTTGATTTGCCGCTACACTACGGGTGACGCAGCGGGTCAGAACATGGTGACCATCGCCACCGATGCTTTGTGTCATTCGATCGCCGAGAACTGCCCTGTGTCAATCGAGAACTGGTACATTGAGGGCAATTTCTCGGGCGACAAAAAAGCTTCGGCTTTGGGTCTGGTGACCGGGCGTGGGCGCAAGGTTAGCGCCTCGGTTGCACTTCCCGCAGGCATTGTCGAAAAGACACTGGGCACGACAGTCGACGCGATGCTGGCCTATGGGCGCGTAGCCAATCTGGGGGCGCATCTTTCGGGCCAATTTGGCGCGCAAGCGCACTATGCCAACGGGCTAGCGGCGTTCTACATCGCGACGGGTCAGGACGCGGCTTGCGTCGCTGAAAGTGCTATGGGTGTAACCCGGATGGAACCAAAGGGCGACGACCTTTTCTGCTCGGTAACGCTTCCGAACATATTGGTGGGCTCGGTCGGTGGCGGCACCGGCTTGCCAAGTCAGACCGCGGCGCTGAACATACTTGGCCTTAGGGGTAGCGGTTGCGGCACAGCGCTGGCCGAGGTTGCTGCGGCGACATGTCTATGTGGAGAAATCTCGATCGTTGCAGCGATAGCAGCGGGCCATTTCACCCGTGCCCACGAAAGCTTGGCCCGTCAACGATGAGTTTTTGGCACCGGTTTTGGATTTATCAATCCGAGCGTTTTCCGCTCAAAAAGACAGTCCCCCTATTACTTGTCTTTTCCGCTGCTAGTATCTGCGTTTCTGCGCGGCTAGCAGGTCGCCAACTGCCCGAGTGGCCCGCCTTTGCAGCAGGGTTTGTTCTGGCAATGGCGCTATTCTTCCAGATGCGCGTCTGCGACGAGTTCAAAGACGCTGATGACGACCGCCGTTACCGACCCGACAGGCCGATCCCGCGCGGGCTCGTATCTGAGAGAGAAGTTTTGGGCCTGGGATTGCTGACTATTCCTTTGGCGATTTCCGCTGCCTGGTTCTGGCACCCATCGCTCCTATGGTTGTTGATTGTTGTCTGGATCTGGCTTGCAGCGATGACGTTTGAGTTTGGAGTCCCTACGTGGCTGAAAACGCGACCGGTGTTGTACCTGGTTAGTCATATGGCGATCATGCCCATGATTGATCTGCTGCTAACAGCGATCGAATGGTTGCCTGCGGGGAGGGCTGCATCTTCTTTGTGGCTGTTTCTGGCACTCTCTTTCGTGAACGGTTGCATCCTTGAAATTGGGCGCAAGTTGTGGGCCCCCGAAAATGAAATTGCGGGGGTCGACACCTATTCGGCCCTATGGGGTCCACGTCGGGCCGGATGCATCTGGGTCGGCTGTGTTCTGCTGTCCTACGCACTACTTGTAGGAACGGGTTCTGCAACTGATGTCGGCTGGTCAAGCGCGTTGGTCGGTGCACTGGCTTTGATTCCCTGTGGGGTTGCCGCCTATCAGTATTTTCAAACGCCAACGGTTAAAGCCCAAACAAGAATGGACACTATCGCGGGGTTATGGGTGTTTTTCTGCTATTCCACAGCCGGTTTTTTGCCATTCCTCATGGGGATCAGTGAATGACTTTCATTGTGCCCCAGACGGAAGCCGAAGATGTTGCTGTTGTTGGCGGCAAAGCAGCGGCCCTTTCTCATCTTTTTCGTCATGGCTTTGCCCTTCCTGCATTTTTTGTCATCACCAATGATGCGTTTCGCAGTGGGCGCTCTGGCCCCGTTCCCCAAAAGGGTCTGAAATCCGCAGTCACAGCCGAGCTTGAAATGCTCGGACCAGGGCCTTACGCGATACGCAGTTCCGGCCGAACTGAAGACGGTGTGGAACATAGCCATGCAGGCCAATACGAAACTGTCCTAAATGTTTGTGCCAGCTCCGTGCTGAACGCAGCCAAGCAGGTCTGGCAATCCGGGTTCTCAGACACAGTTGAAACATACCGTTCGGTCAAATCCGGAGGCGAGGCCGTGGCCCCTGCGATTATCGTGCAACGAATGATTGATGCGAGCTCCGCGGGTGTTGCCTTCTCCGCCGATCCGGTTAGCGGTCGGCGAAACGTGGTTGTTATTTCCGCTGTCGAGGGTCTGGCAGAACAACTTGTTTCAGGCGAGGTGGATGGCGAAGGCTGGGTAATTGGCACTGATGGAACACCGGAAATCGCACCGGAGTCACCAGCACAACTGACCGTGGACGAAGCCCAATCCATCGCATCTCTTGCCCAAAGAGCCGAGGCACTGTTCGGACTTCCCCAAGACATCGAATGGGCGATAGATGCGCATGGGCTTCATATTTTGCAGGCTCGGCCAATCACAACGGCCCTGCGCCCCACAGCACTTGAGGACGAGACGCTTACAATCTTCGACAATTCCAACATCGTCGAAAGTTATCCGGGTGTCGTCAGCCCATTGACCTATTCCTTTGCCCTGCACGTGTATTCTGAGGTTTATCGTGCTTTTGTCCGGCTGCTGGGTGTATCCCAAAACGTCGTCGTCCAGAATCCTGCCATATTCGACAATTTGCTCGGGCGGGTGGACGGGCGTGTTTACTACAATTTGGTCAATTGGTACCGCGCCCTGGCACTGTTGCCCGGCTTCTCTCTGAACCGTGATTACATGGAAACGATGATGGGCGTTTCTGAGCCGATGCCGCGCGAGGTTACCGAGGCCTTTGACCCGCCTCCCTCGGTCGGTTGGCGCCGGTTCGTGGAATATGCAAAACTGGCCAATGTCGCAGTGGGCTTGATCTGGCAGGCGATCCGCCTGCCGCGAACAAGGCACGATTTTTATGGCAGGCTGAACGGCGTGTTGCAGGCAGGTCTGGATGTCGACACCTCGAACGCATCCGATCTGGCCGCCGAATACCGACGCATCGAAAGCACTTTGCTGGATCGTTGGGACGCGCCATTGATCAACGACTTTCTGTGCATGATCGCCTTTGGCGGCTCACGCAACCTTCTGCAACGGTGGCTGGGCGAGGACGGTCTGTCACTGCACAATGACCTCATGATCGGTCAGGGCGACATAGTTTCGGCCGAACCAGCACAACGTATTACCCGGCTGGGAGCCTTGATCCGGAAAGCAAATCTTGCCGATCAGTTGAGAGACAAACCGGCATTGACCGTTCTTGACGGGCATCCGAAGATCGAAGCCGAGGTTGAAGCGTATCTCGAGAAATTCGGCGATCGCTGTACCGAAGAACTCAAACTGGAAAGCGTCCCGCTGCGCGACGATCCGACCAGCCTTTTGCTGGCCATTGCCGCCAGCTCCGAACGCCTCGCCGGTGGTCGCCAGGAAGGCTTGGAACCGGATTGGCAGAAGCTCTTTCCGAGCAACCCGTTCAAGCGGAATTTGGCAAAGTGGATCTTGGGTTGGGCGAAAGCGCGCGTCCGCGACCGCGAGAATCTGCGATTTGAACGCACGCGCATCTTTGGCTATGCGCGGCGCGTGTTTTTGGGGATCGGACGGGAATTCGCCGCGCGCGATTTGCTTGAAACTCCAAGGGATGTGTTTTTCCTGACCACGCACGAGACCATCGGAGCGATTGAAGGCTTTAGCCTGTCGCCTGATTTGAAAGGTATCGTGGCACGGCGCAAGCAGGAAGACGAGGCCTCATCCCGACGCCCCGACCCTCCGGAACGGATCGAAATTCGCGGTCCCGCCATTGCGCCGATTTGGTCAGAGATTGCTGATATCGAGGTAGACACGGCGCGAGTAAAACACGGAACGGGTTGTTCTGCAGGACAGGCCACCGCGCGGGCGCGCGTAATCCGCGACCCACGCAACGAAGCCCTGAATCCCGGTGAAATTCTGGTGGCGCGTCACACGGACCCAGGCTGGATTGCCGTGTTCTCAAACGCTTCTGCCATCGTTGTTGAGAGGGGATCGCTGTTATCTCACTCGGCCATTGTCGCGCGGGAATTGGGTATTCCCTGCGTTGTTGGGCTAAAGGGGGCTACTCAATGGATAGATGATGGAGAGATGATAACCGTCGACGGCGCGCGCGGAACAGTGGAACGGTACGATGTGTAGTAGCGAAATCGAGAAAAAGGCGGATTTCGACAGCATCCGATACGCCCAATTGTGGGAGGACGCAGATGTATTGACATCCGCCTTGGGTGACTGCGCGGATCAGACATTGGTATCCATTTGCTCGGCGGGGGATAATGCTCTGGCCATGCTGACACTTGATCCCTCACGCATTGTCGTACTGGATTTGTCGCCCGCCCAGATCGCATGCCTCAAACTCAGGATAGCAGCCTACCAAGCACTGTCCCATCCTGGATTCCTCGAACTTACCGGATCACGCCCAAGCAACCGGCGGGGTACATTATTGACCCAGGCGATGGAGGGCACAGATGCTGAAACGCGCAAGTTCTGGAAGACCCGGCTACCCAAAGTCAAAAAGTATGGCATTGGCGGCGTCGGAAAGTTCGAGCGGTACTTCCGTATCTTTCGGACATGGCTGTTACCGCTGGTGCATTCACGCAATACAATTGATGCCGTGTTCACTCCACGCTCCTCGGAAGCACGGCAAACCTTTTTCGACACTCGGTTTAACACATTGCGTTGGCGGCTTTTGCTGAACATATTCTTTTCGCGCTACGTCATGGGACGCATGGGGCGGGATAGCGCATTTTTTGACCATGTTGAAGGCAGTCCGGCCCAACATGTTGCGCGCCGGATACATCACGCAGCGGTTGTCACCGATCCATCACAAAATCCTTATCTGCACTGGATTCTCAAAGGCACCCACGGAGATGCCTTACCAATGGCATGGCGTCCCGAGCATTTTGAGACAATCCGATCCCGGCTTGATCGCCTGGATATCCGTCGTGGGTCGCTGGAAGCATTCGTTTCAACGGGCGAAAAAGCGAGCGGGTTCAACCTGTCCGACATTTTTGAATACATGTCGCCCGAAATGTTCAGGCAGGTCTATGGCACGATCCTGACTGCAACCGAGCCAAATGCCCGGCTGGTCTATTGGAACATGATGGCACCCCGGCGCGCGCCGCAAGAATATAGCGACAGAATCGAAACCTTGACCGACATCGAAACACGGCAGAAAGCACGCGACATGGCATTCTTCTACTCGGATTTTGTGGTCGAAAAGGTGAGATATTGAATGTTATCCTGCAAATACTTCTGGCCGCAGGATCGGTGCTAGCTTTGCTTGGTGTGATGGCGGTCATCCGCTATCTTGCAAGGTCCGCTGGCCTGAGTGCTGAGGTGCAACGGAAGTTGATGCATGTCAGCACAGGCCTATTTGCATTGTTGTTGCCATGGCTTTTTCCCGACAGATGGCCGGTTTACCTGCTTATCACAACCACAATAGTTGTTATGCTTATTCTGCGGTTGCCGCGCTTTTCCAAAGGTCTTGGTGCGGCACTCCACGGGGTCGAGCGAACATCCTATGGCGACTTTCTGCTCGCCTTGTCAATTGGACTTTGCTTCCTTTTGGCACGAGAAAACACTTTGTTCTATGTATTGCCAATCGCTGTATTGACGCTAGCGGATGCCGCTGCTGCTTTGGCCGGAACCACATATGGAACACGGCGTTTCATGGTCGAAGACGGCGAAAAAAGCGTCGAAGGTTCCGTCGTTTTCTTCGTGATTACGCTGTTAGTCTCGATCGTCTGTTTTTTGATTATGTCGGACTTGCCGCCAAAAATCACACTCTTGCTATGCGTAATGGTCGCGGCCTTTGGTACTCTGGTCGAGGCGCAAAGCTGGCGTGGATTTGACAACCTGTTTCTGCCTCTTGGCTTGCTTATTTTTCTGAGTGTGCACTACGATAGCTCGCTGATCGAACTGGCGACAATCGCTGTTGCTTTTCTGGCCTCGATTGTCGGTTTCGGTGCACTCGGTGCAAGGCTCGGCCTTTCCCGACATGCCGCTCGGGTCTATGTCATCACCGCATTTCTACTGTTGTCGGTCACCGCGTTTCAGAATGCTGTACTGCCCATTCTGGTGCTGATCACGCACTTATGGTCGCGTGTCATGAACCCTTGCGAAGGGAAATACCCTGATCTGGATGTCGTCGCCACCCTTGGGCTTTTCAGTTTTGGTTGGCTCGCGCTTGGCAATGCAACCGGATGGAACGCCGTGTTATTTTACGGCCTTAGTGCAATGGGATTGGCCATGGGGTTCAGCGTCCTTGCGCTGCAGGGCAAAATCCAAGCGATCCTGGCGGTGGCTGCTGGACTCCTTGTGATCTGGCAGGTGGTTGCTGCTCTGACCCCGGAGTCTTCCCGTTGGGCCGAGCCACTCACAGCCCTGGCTTTGCTAACACTGATATGCACGGCCACAGTACCCCTGATCCGGCCCCGATGGTTCGACAAAGACCGGGTCGCGAGGCTGACGGTATTGGCCCTTGCTCTACCGTTGATCTACTACGGTTGGGTCGTTGTCAGATTGACTGGTGTAGGTTCTTTTATCGGAGTAATTTCATGACGATAGAGACGATCAAAACAGCTGCTGCACGGCTGACCGTGTATCTGGACGGACCTATTTGGGACGGCAGTCCGACGGCAACGTTCGGCGACTTTTCTTGCAATACGCCCGAGGCCGGTTCGGACATTTTGAACAAGGGGTCGGAACGGGTTCGAAAGGCTGGCATCGACCGCATTATCGGCCCTATGTCGGGGGACACGTGGCACAACTATCGGTTCGTAGCGCACAGCGACGGATCCGCTCCGTTTTTGATGGAACCTAACAACAAACCTCACGAACCCGATGTGTTTCAGGCCGCTGGGTTTAAGGAGATCAGCAGGTATTTCTCGGCCCGCGTGCTGCTTCGCGCAGAAGCTTGCAATGACCCACCCAACAGCGATGACTTTGACATAGAAGAATGGGACGGAAGCGACCCCGAATTGCTGCTCCGACAGGTTTTCACCCTTTCAACCAAAGCTTTTTCCAACAATCCATTCTATAAGCCGATTTCCGAGGCAGGTTTTATGGCCATGTACATGCCGTTTGTACCGATGATGAAACGCGAATTGATCCTTTTTGCGCGTCGCCGCGATGGGACACTGGCCGGCTTTCTGTTCGGAATTCCTAACTATGCTGAGGGCCCTGCCCCCGCATCCGTTATCCTCAAGACTTACGCAAGTCTTGAGCCAGGTGCTGGACGACACTTGGCCCACAGGTTTCACAAGACCGCCTTCAGGATGGGATACAAACACGCCATCCATGCCCTGATCCACGATGACAATACGTCTGCCGATCGCAGTGCAGCGGAGGGCGCGACGATATTCAGGCGGTATACCCTGCTTGGAAAAAAGCTGAATGACTGATCTGCTCACTCAATTTGCTTCCGCGGTAAAACGGTTTCCAGAAAGAACGGCCATTGTGGATGGCAAAGGCCGCCAGATCAGTTTTCAAGGTTTGCAGTCGCGTATTCAACAGTTGGCAGGTCGATGGCAGGATAAGGGTATCCAACCTGGCGATCGCGTGCTGTTGGCAATGCCAGTCGATGCAAACCTGTACGCAAGCCTCGCCGCTTTATGGTCCCTCGGTGCAACAGTCGTTCTGCCGGAACCGGCAATGGGGCTGGCCGGTTTACGCCATGCCGCTCGGACAACAAAACCAAAAGCGTTCTGTACTGCCGGCGCGTTTGCTGCGCTGAAATTTTTGGTTCCGAACCTTTGGTTCTTGCCCCTTCTGAGGCCGGGCAAAAGCCGCCGTGCCCCCCCGGCACTCAGTGTTCGACCGGATGACACCGCTCTGATTTCATTCACGTCAGGATCAACCGGTCAGCCCAAGGCCATCCCCCGCTCTCATGCGTTCTTGATGGCACAACATGATGCTATCGCACCCCTGCTGTATAGCGACAAGGCTGAACGCGATCTGGTGGCCTTCCCAGTCTTCACTCTCATCAACCTGGCTGCAGGGCGCACAAGTATTCTTCCAGACTGGAGACTAAGCGAGCTTGACCGTTTATCGCCCAAGCAGATGCAAAGCTGGATTCAGTCACAGCTGATTACACGAGCCCTCGTACCTCCGTCACTATGTGAAAAATTAGGTCAATCGGGCGATACAGGACAATTGCACACAGTCTTCACGGGCGGCGGACCGGTGTTTCCAGACCTTGTCGAGTCATTGAAAACCCAACACAGCCTATCGGTCATATGCGTCTATGGATCAACCGAAGCCGAACCGATTGCTCATCTCAATGCCGAAGACATCTCGGAAGAAGATGGCCGCAGAATGACCGGTGGCAAGGGTCTTCTCGTGGGGCACCCCGTGCCTGAAATCAAGCTCCGCATTCGCGACAATGAAATCCAGGTTACCGGCGCGCATGTGAATGAGGAGTACTTGGACCCGGCCGACTCAAAGGGAAACAAAATCTTAGAGGAGGGCGTTATATGGCATCGAACAGGAGATGCCGGTGCACTGGATGACATCGGACGTTTATGGTTGTTGGGGCGGATCGGCTCCGAAATTGAAGTCGATTCAGGTACGCTGTTCCCACTTGCTATCGAGGTCGCAGCGCGGCAATGGCCGGGCGTAGATCGGTGCGCGCTTGTCAATGCGAAAGCGGGCCCCGCACTTTGCGTTCAAGGATCACAGGATCACATAGATGTATGGCGAAAAAATGCTCTAGACTTTGACGTAACCAATGTGTTTCCGATCGCGCGAATTCCCATGGACAAGCGCCATGCGTCGAAAGTCGATCGCGCGGAACTTGAACGTATCATCAGGGTCTGACACAAGCCTAAGCAGAAGCCGCTGAGCCGAACTCCCTGACCTGCTCCACCGCTATGTTCAATAGGCGGTTGACCAGAATTGCAGTGAATATCTCAACTGAGCGCTTCTCTCAAAAGACTGCAGATCTTGGGCAGTTGAAATGCGCATTTGCCCTTCACATCGGTCGGTATGAACCGGCTGACCGCAGATCCCTTGGCATGGTACGCATTTGCCATTGCATCCATAATCCTGGCCACGCAGCCGCTGCAATAGCTTGTTCAAAGCTGGCTCAGCCCAGCTTATGGTTCCTACGGATACGTTTAAGTCCTTGTGATATTGGGTCTGCAAGGGATGAGCTTGCTGAGCGGTTGTCCGCAGGGTTCGCGCTCTCAGACACCAGCCATTGCGTTGTTGCTATTTGCGGCCCTAATCCGGTTATTTGGACAGGTTCTGACGGGCAACATCTTCAACGCGATTGCGCTTGCTTTGCGTGTTTTTGCACTGGTTGGGTTGTTTTAGCTAAGTCAGCGCCCCTTCGCGCTGTCGCCATTCTGGATGGTTACCCTGTTCTTATTTTCCCTGCCGCACGAAATGGTCTTGCAGCGCACAAAGGATTTCCGCTGCAGATGGTTTCGGACGAGATGTCTTGTCACATGCTCAGCCTTCTGTTTTCGAGTGTCGTTTGTGACGGCGTGCGCAGCACCTTGGACCAGAGAGAGAAATTCTGGTGGACTTGCCATGCTCGGGCGCGTCAGTGCATCTGCTGTTGCTGGCCTTTGTGGTCACTAAAAACGCGATTATGAGGCCACGGTGGCGCGTCAAGGGCGTCAGCCTGTTGGCGGTGATCAGATGCGCCGCCTTGGACAACAGCCTGCGCATTTCGTTTCTGGCGGCAGGGCTTGTACAAAACTTGGATGTGATGGCCGAAACTAGGCACAGTCTGATCGGGCTTGCGACCCTAATTCTGACAATTGCGCCATTTGCGCTGTTCTATCGGCCTGGCAGATCAGATGCACAAAAAGCTCGACCTTGGACGAAACAGATTAACTTGCGCAAAACCATCAAGGCTCTGCTGGGGATTGTCTGCCTGATAGGCAGGATTGCGATCGTATCCCGCAAGACCAATCCCGTGGATATTTCGGGCGATATGGCAGCACCAAACTGCCAATGCCGATCCACGCGCATCTGGCGCAGCAATTTCCTCAGACCGAGATAGAAGCCACCTATTTCGCGGCCTATGGCAGGCAAACGCGGAATGATGGGTTTGGCCCACTGGGATTGTACGTCGTTAGTATCGGCGCACGGGCATTGCTCAGCAGCCTGCAAGACGTCGACTGGCTGTTCAGAGATCACAGCTATGGCGCCGAATGGGTCGCAGAAGCGATCAAAGACAGGGGGATACGCGCATTCAATTCGGGTCGGATACAGCGCAAGAAGGCTGTGAAATACGGCAAGCGACGGTACAAACGCCGCAAACAGATCGAGATCATGCTCGGCAGGTTCAAGGATTGGTGGCGCGTGGCAAAACGATACGACCGCTGGTCGAATATCTTCCTCTCAGCCATCACTCTCGAGGCAACTGCCATCTATTGGCTATGAGTCCTGAACCTAGGATCGACTTAGCTGATCTCTTTGGGCGGGATGCAGCAGTTCGAACGATCGTAAAGACGACCGCATGTTCCGCGGTAATTTTTTGCAACTCAGCCGTATTGAGCGGCAAAGCGAATGTCCGGCACCAAAGATACATTGCGGCCTGACCTGAAAACATCGATGGCAGAAAAGGTCATTCTTATAACGGGGCTGTCGGCCGATCTTGTGATTTCGTGCGGTGCCCTTGGCTACGCTTCGCAACACGTTTGCTTGCTGGTCCCTCGTCAAAACCTGCCACAATCCACTTTCATCTTGTCACCCGTGATCGCCGACGACAAATCTGATGCATAATACAAGGCCGCCCTGCCCACCTCTTCCGGGGCAACCCAGCGTTTCAAAGCCGCAACATCGGTGTAGTTCTCGCGCTCGATTTCTTCGACAGGGCGCCCTTCGGCCTCGGACCTGCGCTGCAGAATGCGGTCCATGTTCTCGCCGGACACCGCACCCGGCATCAGGGCGTTGACGCGTACGTTCACAGGACCCAGTTCGCGGGCCATGGTTTCCGTAATCCCGATCAACGCGAATTTCGATGCGACATAGGCCGAGCGCATTGGATAGCCCTGAATTCCCATCAGGGACGACATGTTGATGATCGAACCAAATCGCTGCGCGCTCATGATTTTGGCCGCTTCCTGCAGACAATACATCGCGCCGACCAGATTGATGTTCATGCAGCCGATCCACGCCTCCATGTCTACCTCTGCAACAGGTGCAATCGGGCCGGGGCCACCGGCATTATTCAGCAGAACATCGATTTTCCCAGTGATTTCTTTGGCCTCGGCGAACATCGCTTGAACCTGGGTTTGATCCGAGACGTCGCAGGCGATGGCGTGCCCATCTATTTCGGACGCAACGCGCTGCAGCGGCTCCAATCGCCGACCGGTGACGACCACTCTGGCGCCGGCATCGGTGAAAACCTTTGCCGTTGCTTCGCCAATGCCGCTTCCGCCCCCGGTCACCACGGCCAGTTTGCCATCCAGGCGGCAGGTGTCGGTTGAAATCAAACTCATAGCTGTTCCTTGTCAAAGTCGCGCCCTGGATCGAACAGAGGCAGTTCGGGCTCGCGCCCCAAGATGAAATCCCCCATCAGTTTTCCGATATACGGGCCAATGGTATAGCCGCCGCGGACACAACCCAGAACAAAGGCATCCTTGATACCCGGCAAAGCGCCCGCCAGCGGATAGAAGTCCGGAACGTTTGCCTCAAACCCGGTCCAGCTGCGAAGAACACGGGCTTTCGCCAGCGCGGGAACGGCAAACTGCGCCAGTGCAATATTGGGGATGACAGTTTCAGCGGTAACTTCGCCCCTACCCTCTTGTGGTGTCCCACGCCCTTGCCAACCGCCACCGACCAACACGGTGCCATTGGTCTTTTGCTTCATGGTCAAAAGGCCGGTCGCATGGCCAATGACCGACGAGGTCAAAGGTGGCATCCGCTCCGTCACGGAAACGGTGTTGATCCGCGCGCGCACCGGCAGGTCGACGCCAAGCAAGGCGGCCACAGGTTTCAACCACGCACCTACAGCCAAAAGAAGGCGGGTCGCGTGGACAGGTCCATGAGTGGTAGTGAGTTCAAAACCTTTGGCTGTCCGACTTATTGCCGTCACGGCTGAACGCTCCCGATAGGGTATGTCAGCCCCCTGTAGGCGTGCACGGTAATACTGCCCTGTCAGCGAGGAATTGGCATAACCATCCTCGGGGCAGAAGCTGGCAGCCAGAACCTTTTGATTCAGGTTTGGTTCAGCCGCCCTTAAAGCGTTGTTCGAGACGAAAGTGATAGGTGCCCCGGCTTCGGCCTTGAGCTTCTGCCGCTCGTGCAGCAGCTCGACCTCGCGTTCGGTGAAAGCGAGCGTATAGCCGCCACTTTTTTTGAAACCGACCGCATCGCCCATGGCCTCCCAGTCATGGTGGCCACGCAAGGCATAAGGCATAAGTTTGACGCGCTTGATCTGAAGGCTGAGTGTTCCGGCATTGACACCGGACGCGCCCTGCCCCAGATCCCCCTGGTCAAGCACAATCGGGCGCATACCACCTGCTGCCAGTTGCAATGCGGCAGCGCAGCCCATGATGCCGCCACCGACAATCGCGATATCGTAGCGATCTGTCACAGCGGCGCCGGTTTCGGGATGGGAAGGTCAGCATAGTCAAAATCACCAGCAAGGGCACTTGCCGGAACCGGACGCAACGGTGGGCGCGGTGTCGGGGGCGGCACTTCGGACTCCGGACACCCAAGCTGACGCGCGATCAGATGCGCCACGGCGGTTTGACAATATTTGCCACCGCACGGCCCCATTCCCGCGCGCAAACCTGATTTCACCGCGTTGGTGCTGGCGGCACCCGATGAGATTTCAGCTGCGATGTCGGACCGGCGCAAGCTTTCGCACCGGCACATCACCGTATCGGATGTTGTCAGTTCCGCCATTCCGGGACGCTGAATGCTCAGCGCTGTCATGGCTGTTCCAAACCGGGCAGCACGCTTGTAAGCGGGTCGCAGACGCGCTTGTTCCGACTCTGTGTCCTGACCCAAATATGCCAACGCACTAAGCCCGGTAAGCTTGCCCTGAATTTCTGCCGCGGCAGCCCCTCGAATGCCTGCGCCGTCGCCGCACAGGAATAAACCGTCAATCTCTGTGCTTCCGTCCAGTTGCGCCTTGGGGACCCAACCACCCAGCTCGGGTCGATGACTCAAAGGCAGCCGGGTCAATTGGGCGGCTTCAACAGAAGGGATCAAACCATTTCCAAGACATAGACTGTCGGCCTCAATCTTGTGCTCAGCACCCCTAGGAGCCCAATCCGCCGTCAGTTTTCGCAAACCAACAGCAGTGACGCGTTGGTCACCGTCGACCCGCGTTACCGCATGTTGCCAAAGGATTGGCACCCGCGCCATCATCAGGTCGGCCATCCAGCGCCCCCCGCGGACCAACAGATCAGGTCTGTCAAACATAGCCGGTATAGCGCGCGCCCAATCGCCGCGTGAATTAGGAGTTACAACCGCTGCGACATTGCCACCCAACCTGCGGATTTCGCTGGCCACGAAAAACACCAGAGGGCCGGTCCCGCTGACGACGGTATGTTTTCCGAGCAGTGTCAGGTCCTGCTTGAACAGGGCGGTTGCCCCGGCCAACCCGATCACTCCGGGCGTGGTCCATCCCGGCACCGGCTGAACGAATTCACGTGCCCCGGTCGCAAGGATCAAGACCTTCGCGGCAATCACGTCTGACGCACCATTGTGTAGCACATGGATGTGCCATCCGACCTCTTGACGCTCGATCTGCCAGACACGCGCGTCACCTATGTGGGTCACACGACTGTCGGTGATAGCGCTGCGCAAGGCCTCACCCGCTTGCGTTTCTGACGTCTCGGGGGCGCTGACAATTGCCGCGCTCTTCGCGCGCCAGACCTGGCCTCCGGGTTTGGGTTGCTCATCGATCACAACGACCCGGCAATCCCGCCGGTCAGCCGTCAAAGCCGCATTGGCTCCGGCGGGGCCTGCCCCGATGACCGCGATATCGTAAACCTGCGTCACGTGCTTTTGCGCCTGAGCGATTCTACGACCATCCCGCTTACCACTGGCTGGCGACAGCTTTCAACGATGGTCCCATCCACACGCACTGTGCATTCCTGGCACAGCCCCATTAGGCAGAACGCACCCCGCGCCGCGCCATCTTCGGGCGCGTCGCGCAGGTGCAGATAGCCAGCCCGCAGCAAAGCCACAGCCACGGTCTCACCCGAATGGGCAATCACAGGCGTGCCGTCGAAGGAGAAGCTGACCTTGTCCGCACGCCGGATTTGGTCGGAATGATCTGGGACCAGACGGATCATCCGTAGCTGATCCCCAATTGATCGAAGGTCCGCTTGATCTTGTCGATATCCACCTTAGATGCAGGCAAAACCGGATCGCGCGGCACGCCGGCCGGCTGACCAATAAGGTTCAGCGCCGCCTTGAACGAGGCAGGCCAGGTCGCGGTGCCCATCAGCAGTTCATACAGCACGGTCAATTGGTAGTGGGCCTTGCGATAGGTCTCATCCGGTGCGCCGGTTCCGACCGCAGCCATGTCCGAGGGCAGCAGATCAGTGAACTCCGGCCCGGTGGCGATGAAACCTTTCGCTCCCAAGCCAAACGCGGGCATGATATAGTGGCAGGGCCCTGTCATCACCGACAGCTTGTCTCCCAGACGGTTCAGCAAGCGCGTGTGATAGAAGAAATCGCGCTGGCTTTCCTTAATCCCAATGACGTTGTGATTGTTCAGCAGCATCTCGGTCTGGTCCACAGTCAACGAAAAGCCCATACGGCGCGGAGAATTGTACAAAACCAGCGGTTTGTCAGTCGCGGCAGAAACTTTCTCGAACCGGCCCATCAGCTCGGCCTCGGACGCCTTGAGCACATAGGTTTGCGGCATGGACAGCAACACATCGGCCCCGTTTTCCTCGGCGGCGCGCACATAGGCCAGCGATGCGTCAATGGTTGGAGCGGAAATCCCCATCATGATCGGAACGCGACCTTTGGCGGTGTCCTTAGCCAGCCTCACTAGACGGCCCCGTTCTTCTGCCGACAAAGCCCAGCTTTCACCGTTGTCGCCCGCGATACAGACGCAGGTTGCACCCCGGCTTAGCAGAAACTCAAACAGGTCGACAAATGCGTCTTCCATGATGTTGCCTGTGCCGTCGAAGGGCGTCGCTATTGCAGGCACATAGCCGTGCAGGTCTTGTTTTTGCATTGGGTCCTCGTCAGTCGGGAAGCTTGCAGGTGAACACGCCACCGTGCTGAGCGTCGATGATGTACAAAAGCTGATCGTTATCCGGGTGGAACACGACCGAAGTGGTCCACAGCCCTTTCGGCAATCGAATTTCGGATATCGGATCACCAAGGGCATCAAAAACATAGGCTCGGCCTGCCTGCGCTTGCGCAACAGCCAACCAGCCCAAAGTATTTGTGGCCAGCCCGTCGGGTCCCAAACCACCAGAAAGATGCAGAAATGTCCCCACCATTGGTTGGCCAGTCTCCGGCAAGCGGCGCGCGAACCGCCAGACCTGATTGGCGCGCGTGGCAGCAACATAAATCCAAGCCCCATCGGGCGAAACACAGATGCCGTTGGAATACGGGACGCAATCCAGCACGAGGCGCAGCGTTCCATCCGATGACATACTATAAACCCGTCCAGTTGGGTCACTGTAGGAACTACGCCCGCTATCGGTGAACCAAAGCGTTCCGTCTGGCCCAAAGCACATATCTGACAGCCCCAGAAATGGTTGCCCTTCAAGCCCGTTGCTGAGCACCTGAAACTTGTTTTCGCCGGTCAGTTCCGTCAGCCCGTGCTGGTAATCGACCGCGATCCGGCGGCCGTCAGGGGCAAGGCGCATCGAATGCGGCTCACCTTCTATTTTGTGCTCAACCGTCCATGTCCCGTCCGGGGTGATGCGAAACACGCGGCCGTATGGCACATCTGACAGCCAGAGATGTCGCGCCTCATCAAAAAACGCCCCCTCCAGAAAGGAGTGCATGGGCTGTCCCGGTCGGGTCATTCTCGCCCAGCGCGAGGGTTCGCCCTTGTGGCGCAGTGCCTCGGGCAAAGTAGTAAAGGGCTGGGCGATCTGGATCGGCGCGTCGCGCATCATTTGACAACTCCTTCCGCGATCAGCCGTTCGACCTCATCGGAAGTCAGTCCCAGTTCCGTCAGCACGTCGCGACTGTGCTCACCATGCATTGGTGGGGCGCTCGTCAAATTGGGGCCGCCATCGCTCATACGGAACGCCGTCAGCGGAAGCGTGGCCGCATTGTCTCCGGGGTTGGGTCGGAAATATTCCCGTGCCGACAGTTGCGGGTTTGAAACCGCATCGGACAGGGATTGCACCTCGGAACCGGGCAGATCAGCGGCGCGCAGCAGGCCCACCCAATCCGAGGTCGTCCGGGTGCGAAACACGCCTTTCAATACGACCCGCACATGATCCGGTAAGCCCCAGACATCCGGCCAACTGTTGACCTGATCCAAACCCGGAACGGGGTTTCCGATCCCGCGCAACATTGCGGCTAATTTGACATACTGTTGAGGTCGAAACACCCCCAACATCAAACGCCCATCTGCGGTTTCGTAGCTTGCTATCCCAACCTCTTTGTCGCGGCTGGCCTTGACGGGGTGCTGCGCGGCCGCAACCTCGGGCGACATCATTTGCATCGCCACTTCCAGCATCGAAACGCTGATGTGGCACCCCTGCCCTGTCCGCGCGCGTTGAATGAGTGCCGAGGTTATCGCAAAGGCAGCGGAATAGCCTGTGCTGTAGTCGATGAAGGATACGCCCGGTTTTGTTCCACCGCATTGTTCAATGGTGCCGCTTATCGCCTGGATCACGTTATCATACGCGCCGGCGTCAGCATCCGGTCCGACATCCCCGAATCCGGTGATCGAGCAATGTATCAATTCAGGATTGATCTTGCTAAGCGCGTCATATCCCAAGCCCAGGCGATCCAGCGCCCCGGTACTGTAATTTTCAACCAACACATCTGCGCCGCGAACTAATTCGAGCATGAGCTCACGCCCGCGCGCGCCCTTCAAGTCCAGAGACAACGCGCGTTTGTTGCCGCCCTGCACCTGATAGTTCAGCCCAAGGCCTTTTGCGTTGGCGTCCGCGTCAGGACCTCGACCGCGTGCACAGTCAGGGTCCGTCGGTGATTCTATCTTGACGACATCCGCGCCCAACAATGCCAGCTGGTAGGTGCAGAAGGGACCCGCAAGAACGTGCGTCACATCCAGAACTTTCAGATTGTTGAGAGCGCCTGCCATCGTTTCCGCTGTTCCACCCGCCTGTTGCCCATAACGCCTATTGCACTTTGTACTATCGTCTAATATACAAAACACCGTTCTGTATGCAAGACGATATCCTCATGACCTATGTGCTGCACCGTAACTTGAAATCCTCGCTGCCCAATGTCGTCGGCGGAGACGGAAATTATCTGATTGATGCGGATGGCCATCGCTATCTCGACGCCTGCGGCGGAGCAGCGGTTTCCTGTCTGGGGCATGACAATGCTGCTGTTCGGGATGCCATCAAGGCACAGCTGGACAAGACGGCCTTTGCCCATACCAGCTTTTTCACCAACGAACCTGCCGAAGAACTGGCCGAGTTTCTGATTGCGCGTGCTCCAAAGGGCACGGGCGCGGGGCGCGTGATGTATCTGGGCAGCGGGTCCGAGGCGATGGAAGCCGCCTTGAAACTTGCACGGCAGTACTATCTCGAACGCGGCGAAATCAACCGTACACGGATCATTGCCCGAGCACCGTCTTACCACGGCAATACTCTCGGTGCGCTCGCCACTGGAGGTCATGCTGGCCGCCGGGCGCCGTTCCAGCCCTTGCTGATGGACGTTGATCATATCGACGCGGCCTATGATTACCGGTTGCGTGCTGACGGTGAAAGCGAAACAGACTTCGCGCTGCGCATGGCCAACCTGCTGGACGATCGCATCCGTGCAGTGGGGCCGGAAAACGTCATGGCCTTTGTGGCCGAACCCGTCGTCGGTGCCTCTTTGGGCACGCAACCTGCGCCCAAAGGGTACTTCCAGCGCATCCGCGAGATCTGCGACGCTTACGGTGTGCTATACATCGCAGATGAGGTCATGTGTGGCATGGGCCGAACCGGAAGCCTGTTTGCCTTGGAACAGGAAGGCATTGCCGCAGATATCACCACAATGGCCAAAGGTCTGGGTGCCGGATATCAGCCGATCGCCGCCGTCATGGCCGCCGAAAAGGTCATCAAAACCATTGAGGCAGGCAGCGCAACGTTGTGGAACGGCCACACCTACATGTCGCACGCGATAGCCACCGCTGGTGCGCTGGCTGTTCAGAAGGTCATCGAACAGGAAAGCCTGCTGGAAAACGTCCGCGCGCGTGGGGCACAACTTGGCGAAGCGCTGAAGCAGAGCTTTGAGCACCATACGAATGTTGGCGACATACGCGGGCGCGGGCTGTTCTGGACGATCGAGCTTGTAGCCAACAAGGGAACAAAGGCGCCCTTTCCGATCAGCCGAAAACTGGCCCCGCGCATTCAAAGCGAGGCGCTGGGTCTTGGAATGATGTGCTACCCCGCGCAAGGATGCGCAGATGGCACCTCGGGGGATCACGTTTTGCTTGCGCCATCCTATACTTCAACGCCCGAAGAAATTGAGCTGATTGTTGAAACACTGGCCAAGGCTGTGGCCCGCGCGCTGGAGGATTGACATGGGTAAGAAGACCATCCTGACCGCCGCGATCACTGGCAATCTGATGACGCCGGAAATCAGCCCTCATCTGCCGGTGACACCTGGACAGATAGCTGAACAGGCATTGGATGCCGCCAAGGCCGGCGCCTCGATTGTGCATTTGCACGTTCGCGATCCCGAAACCACCAGGGGCTCGATGCGTTTGGATCTGTATCACGAGCTTGTGGATCGAATCCGCGCGCAAAATGACAATGTCATACTGAATCTGACCACGGGAGAAGGTGGCCGCTTTGTACCGTCCGACGACGATCCGCAAATCGCGGCCCCAGGTTCGACCCTGTGCGCGCCAGAAGACCGTGTTGCCCATGTCGAGGAGTTGCGACCGGAAATCTGTACACTGGACTTCAACACCATGTGGTCCGGACAGGCGAGCGTCATCAACAGCCCGCGCAATGTCGAAATCATGGCAAACCGCATCTACGGCGCTGGCGTGAAGCCAGAGATTGAGATCTTCGACTCTGGTGATCTGCACATGGTCAAGGATTTCGTGGTACGTGGCGTATTGAAAACGCCGCTGATGGTACAAATGGTGCTGGGCGTTCGGTTTGGCGCAGTAGCCAACCCCGAAACCATGGCGTTTCTTGCCAGCCAACTGCCTGAAGGCACCGAATGGGCCGGGTTTGGCATTGGCCGCATGGCGTTTCCGATGCTTGCTCAGGCCTATCTGCTGGGCGGACATTGCCGGATCGGCATGGAAGACACGGCCTACATCCGCAAAGGCGAACACTGCACATCCAACGCTCAGTTGGTCGAGAAAGCCGTGTCGATTGTCGACCATCTTGGCGGATCCATTGCATCGCCAGACGAAGCACGTGTTATTCTGGGCATCGGAAGCTGAGGACAGCATGAACAGTATTCCGGTCATAGAGGGTATTTCGATTGCGGATCTGCACCGCGACCCCATGAACATCTATGCCCGCTTGCGTCGTGAATCCCCCATCGCGTTGATGAAATCAACCGGTCGGGTTCTTCTTACCAAAGCCGAAGATGTCCGGCGCGCAAAAGAGGACCTTGAATTTTTCACCTCCGAGGACACTGGAACCCCAGCGGAGCGCGCCTTTCAGGCAACGTCGATGATGCGCAAAGATGGCGCGCAACACAGATCCGAGCGTATGGCTATGGCGCCAGGCCTTTCTGCCAGCAAGATCAAGACAACCTGGCGAGCCCTTGCTGAAAAACTGACTCAGCACTACCTAGAGGAACTTTCCCGAAAACAGGGGCGCCTGGATCTATTCCAAGAACTTGCGGCACCCTATGCAGGGGCTATCTTGGGCGACGTTCTGGGCTTGCACGGAGCCGACGCAGATCAAATTGTGAAGTGGAGCCAGACTCTGATCGACGGGGCCGGCAATGTTTCAGGTGATGAAGAGGTTTTCGCCCGCTGCGACATCGCCAATGACGAGATCAACCAACTGATCGACGACAACATGGCCCGCTATCGCGATACGCCCGATGACAGCGTTCTCAGCGGGATGACCCATGCGAAGAATCCGATCCCACTGGACAGAATACGCTGCAATATCAAAGTGGCCATTGGCGGCGGTGTGAACGAACCGCGCGATGCTTTGCTTACTGTTGTATTCGGGCTGCTGACCAACCCAGAGCAACGCAACGCGGCGATGGCAGACCCGGCAATGATGGCGCGCGCCTTCGAAGAAGGTATTCGTTGGGTTGCCCCGATCCAAACAAGCCCGCGCAAGACGCTCAAACCTGTGACGCTCAGCGGTGTCGATCTTCCTGCGGGCACCCCGGTATCGACCATTCAGGCCTCGGCAAACCACGACGAAGCCATCTATGAGAATCCGGAAAAATTCGACATCTTCCGAACCGAAGACCGTCACTTCTCATTTGGCAATGGCGCTCACTTCTGCATGGGGACGCATTTGTCCCGCATGAGCGTTGCACAGGTCATGCTACCCAGTTTGTTTCAACGCTTTCCGAACATGCGGTTGGCAAATGCGGATGCCGTCGAGTGGTACGGTTTTACTTTCCGCGGACCGCTTTCACTGGACGTCTGTTTGTGACGATGTCACGGGCCAGCATATCCCAACTCGCGCGAGATTTGCAGCGCCGTTGCTTTGGTTTCGGGCACGTAAAACTCGTCAATCCGGTCAAAGTCAAAACCGCTGTCCGGCCCGGACAGGTTTACACAGGCTACGATCTGCCTGGTGTTGTCACGCACTGGTACCGCGATGCTGGATCCGCCGGGATCGCGAAATCCTTGCGAAAAGACATATCCGTTGTCGCGAACATCCTGCACACGCTGGCGAAGTTGCGAACAGGATGTGGGCGTATGTTCCGTAAATGGCACCATTTCGATCCCGTAGCAAAAGGCCTTCAACTCTTCGTCGCTGCGATCCCCCAACAGGCACCAGCCAATCGCCGAGGCGTAGGCCTGAGTCCGGGTTCCGGTCACCATGCTGGAGACGAACCCGGTTCGCGCCTGGTGACTGCCCAGATACAGAACGTCATGCCCCTCAAGCACACTGAGATGCGCGCCAACACCTGTCTTGTCGCGCAGCGCCGACAGGAAGGGCCGAGCAATGGCTGTGATCGGCTGCTGATTGAGATAGGCAAACCCAAGGTTCAACACCCGCGCACCAAGCGTATAGGTGTTTTTCTGTTCTGCCTCTTTCAGAAAATCCATCTGCCGCAGCGTATAGACCAGACGAAAGGCGGACGATCGGCTCAGGTCCATAGCGCGGGCGATCTCGCTCAGCGACATGGGTTCATCCGCCGCGCCAAGGATTTCAAGCACGCGCAGACCGCGGTGAAGTCCGGGCACGAAATAGACATTGTGATTGGGGGATTCGGTCATTCCTGGCTCGACTGCTCTCATATTTACGCGCAAACGTTTTATATGCAAAACAAAAGACTTGCAATGGAGGAAACACCATGACGCAAGAGCATGGGCAAAACGCCCTCTTGCCGACCAACGAAGACACCTGCGGGCCCTACTTCCCGATCTATTTCCGCGATCCCAGCCTAGAAGACCTCACACGGGTTGATCCGGGTGTCGTTGCTGGCGCCAGCGGCCAGCATATTATCCTGCGCGGGCGCGTGCTGGACCGGCATGGCAATCTGGCCAACGGTGTCGTGATGGAGTTCTGGCAAGCCAACGCAAAGGGCGTCTATCGGACCCCCGCGACCGAAGGCAACCCGGACATCGACCCGTGGTTCGACGGCTATGGCCGCTTGCGTTCGGATACCGGCGAATACACGTTCCGCACCATTATGCCCGGAACCGCCGGAGATCGCGCACCAAACATCACGCTGACGATCTTTTCAGACGGCATCAACCGTATCGTGACTCAGATATTCTTTGCTGAACAACCGGCCAATGACAGCGATCCGCTTTTGGCGACACTGAGTGACGCGGACAAACCGAAGCTGATTGCGCGTCACGACGGGCGCACGGTCGATGGCGCCGAAGTTTATCTGATGGACATCGTCATGGCCGGAGACAGTGAAACCCCGTTTTTCGACGATTTTGAAAGCTGAGAAGAGGACGCCAGGATGACCAAGCTTGGAAGACAGATTGAGATCGGTCCGACAGACAACACCTCGGACCAGCGCACACCGCGCCAGCGCCTGAAACTGATCCCGGACGTCGCACGGGAAAGCTTTGTGCCCTATATCCCCGCCCGTCACGCGACGCGCGCGCATGAATGGGACCTGACCCGTATCTCTCCAGATCGGCCCCGTGCCGATGGCGAGCCGATTGAGGTGACGGGCACCGTCAGAACCCAAAGCGGTGCACCGGTCCGCAATGGTCTGATCGAAATCTGGAACGCCAACCACTATGGCCGGTACCGCCATGTCGAGGACAGCTCGGGCCTGCAGTTGGACGAGAACTTCTTTGGGATGGGCCGGGTGCTGACCGACGCAGAGGGCAACTATAGGTTCTGGACGATAAGCCCAGGTGCTTACTTGGCACGCCCGGATATTGGACGTTGGCGGCCGAAACACATCCACCTGTCAATCAGCGGCGGATCATCGCGCCTGATCACCCAGATGTATTTTCCCGACGAACCAAACAACGCATCGGACCCGATGGCGATCTTGATGGGCGACACGTTCGAACGGAACATCGGCAAACCCTATGACACGCCGGATATTGATGTGAATCAGGGATTCCGCTTTGACATCGTCATCGGCGGCCGCAACGCAACCTTCTTCGAATGATGGGGCTGAGCAATCTCTATGCGCTGGGGAATCTGACCCCCAGCCTTCCCGACAGCGGCGATTACTGGATCGCGCCAGATGCGCGGGTGATCGGCCAGGTTACACTGGGCGAAGGGGCTTCGATCTGGTGGGGCGCGGTCCTGCGGGGTGACAACGAACCCATCGTCATTGGCCGGGGTAGCAATGTGCAGGAACACTGTGTTTTTCACGTAGACCCCGGCTTTCCCCTGACGATCGGAGAGAACTGCACCATCGGCCACAGGGCGATGCTGCATGGCTGCACGATCGGTGATGGCACTCTGATTGGAATGGGCGCGACAGTCCTGAATGGCGCGAAGATCGGCAAGAGTTGCCTGGTCGGAGCAGGCGCATTGGTCACCGAAGGAATGGTTGTACCCGATGGCAGCCTAGTCATCGGGATGCCCGCAAAAGTGAAGCGTCAACTGTCCGAAGAGGCGATCGCCGGTCTTGCTCGTTCAGCGGAAAAGTACCGCTGGAACAAAGACCAATTCAAAACAAAGCTGGAAGCAGTGTAAACCGGGCGGCGGGCCGAAAAACCCATCAGTCAATCTGCAGCAACTTGCCCGGGTTCATGATACCTTTCGGGTCGAAGCCGCGTTTTATGGCTTGCATCATCTGATACTCCACATCGCTTTTCTGTCGCCTCATCCGGTCGACAAAGATAGCCCCTACGCCATGTTCCGCGACGATTGAACCGCCAAGATCCCAGATCAGAGCGTCTACCTTTTCGTAGATCGGCTGACTGACCGCAGCCGCCGAGTCTTCGGTCGGAAACACGCTGTAGTGGATGTTGCCATCGCCGACATGACCCACCGCATAGCAGATCGCGCCGGGATCGATTTCGTGAACGAGTGTTTCGGCCTGGCCCACAAACTCCACCATCCGATGCGTCGGAACTGAAACGTCCCATTTCAGCATTTTGCGTTGAAAATACTGATGCGGGATCATTTGTTCGCGGATTTCCCACAGGTTCCTCTCTTGCGCGACCGATTGCGATAGGACCGCGTCCGTCAGAATGTCCTGGTCGAACCCCTGCTCGAACAGGTGCATCAGCGGCTCTTCGACACTCTCGCGTCCGGCAAATCGGACCAGAAGATACCAATCCGCGCGCGTTTCAAGCGGGCGCTGAAGGTCCGGATAGCGTTCCAGCGCCTTTTCGATCCCCAGCCCGGGCAGCAGCTCGAACGCTGTCAGGTTTTGCCCCCCAATCTGCCGGGCCATATCAAAGAACTCGGGCAGGCGTGTCATGTCGTCAAGTACAGCCATCATCGACTGCGTCACCGGCTGGTTGGGATGCAAACGGAACACCAGCTTGGTGATCACACCCAAGGTGCCCTCGGACCCGATAAACAGATGTTTCAGATCATATCCCGAATTGTCCTTGATCAGGCCGCGCAAACCGTTCCAGACAGTCCCGTCAGGCAGAACCACTTCCACCCCCAGCACCTGTTCGCGCGTTGTACCATAGCGCAGCACATTGAGACCGCCGCCGTTTGTGGCGACTGCACCACCAACGGTGGCCGTGCCTCGCGCGCCCCAATCCGGCGCGAACACTCGGTCTGCATCCAGCGCTACGTCCTGCAGGGTTTGCATCAGAACGCCAGCCTCAACCGTTGCTGTGTTCGCCAGCGGGTTCACTTCGATGACCCGGTTCATACGCGATAACGACAGCAGCACCGTTTGCCGCCCGTCCAACGGCACCGCCATGCGACAGACATTGGTGTTGCCGCCTTGCGGGACAATGGCCACGCCGTTCTTAGCGCAAATTCCGACCAGATCCGCAACCTGCTGCGTCGTTTCCGGACGCGCAACCAGCAGGCATGTACCGGCGGAACCCAGAATATCCTCGAGGTAATGCGAAGCCTCATGCGGCGACACCCACCCGTTTGGGCCCAGCAGATCTCTCAAGGCTTGGATCACATCCTGCATGTCGCTGCCTTTCCTGTGATCTCCGCCTCAATCCTCGATACTGACCGAACCCGAGGTGTCCTCGGAAGGTCTGCGAGACAGGAACCATGCGGTCGTGCCAACCGCCAAAACCAGAAGGATCAGTGCGATGGGGTAGTTGACTACCCGGGCCCAATCTCCGTTCATCAAAGCCAGGCTTTGGGACAGCGAAACCTCGAACCGAGGCCCGAGGAAGAAAGCGATGATGAAGATCACAACCGAGTAGCCATAACTGGTCATCAGGTATCCGATCGCCGCAAAGATCAGCATGACGGCAACGCCAAAAAGTCCTCCGGTCGCCATCGAAACACCAACAATGCACAGCAGCAGAGCCGATGCAAAGATGATGGATTCCGGGGCCGAGACAACCTTGACCCAGAGCCGAAGACCGGCCTGCCCGACCCACAGATTCAGGAAGTTCGCCATGATCATCGCGCCAAACAGCCCATAGATCAGACGTCCCTGATCCTGGAACAGAAGCGGACCCGGCTGAATGCCGTGGATCATGAACGCGCTGATGATTAGTGCCGCGCCAACACTGCCGGGAATGCCCAGCGTGAGCAGCGGAATCAGGTTCGACCCGACCACCGCCGAGTTCGCGGACTCGGCCGCAGCGATACCTTGCAGATTGCCCTTGCCGAATGTCTCGGGCTCTTTCGACGTGCTTTTGGCCGTTGCATAAGACATAAAGGCCGCCGCTGTTGAGCCGATCCCGGGTAGCGCCCCCAGAATGGTGCCGATCACTGCGCCGCGCAGCATCGTGAAACGGCAGGCCCAATACTCGGCCCAGGTCACGCGACGATCATCCGGGTCACCTGTATCTCTGACCTCAATCGCGCCTTTCACTTCACCCTGAATTTGCGAAAGCCGACGCAGGATTTCGGAGATGGCCAACATACCAATGGCGACCGAGGCGAGCGGTAAGCCATCAAACAGATCCCAATATCCAAACAACAGGCGCGGAGTGTAGTTTTCGGGATCGCTTCCGATCATCGCACAAAGCAGACCGAAGGCGGCTGCAATGATACCTTTGATCAGCGAGTTCCCGATCAGGCCAGACAGCACAGCAAAGGCAAAGATCATCAGGGCAAAGACCTCGACCGGCCCCATGCGCAAAGCCAGGACTGCCAACGGTGCCGACACCGTAATCAAAACCAGATCGCTGAATGTATCGCCGGTGACCGAAGAAAACAGCGCCATCTTGGTGGCTTTTAGCGGTTTACCTGCGCGCGCCAGCGGGTACCCGTCCATCGCAGTGGCGGCGGCGTCCGGGGTGCCGGGTGTGTTCATCAACACCGCAGGCACCGCCCCGCCAACCAGACCACCTTTGTTGACTCCGACCAGAAAGGCAATCGCAGGCAACGGGTCCAGTCCGAAGGTAAAGGGTATCGCGATGGCCATTGCCATTACCGGTCCTATCCCCGGAACGGCGCCCACAAATTGCCCAACCACCACCCCGAACAAGACAAACGCCAGGTTCCAAAGGGTAAAGGCATCGCCGAACCCGGCAACAATGGTAGCCAGATCAACCATAATTCACCCTCCTACGGTAGAGCCCGTTCCAGAATGACTGCTACCAACAGCCAGATGCTGGCGGGCAAGACAACAACGCCGAGGAAAAGCCAGAACATCCGGCGCTCGCCGATCAGCATCATGATCGCCAGGGCCAGAACAGGCGCCGCGTAAACAAAGCCCAAGAACGACATGAGCAGCAATCCAGCCGCCAGCAATGTGAAATAGAGACCGGCGAACATGAACTCACGCGGGCCCTGCGCCTTGTGCGCCGTGGGCTTGAGCATCAAAAGAGCGCCGCAAACCGCCAGAACAATGGCCACTGCATTGGGAATTGTTGAGGGCAGAACCCATCCGTCGTCGACGGATTCAACAAAGGTGGGAATGATCGCGAAATAGAGCAGCAGCCCAAACAACAGAAAGAAACCACCTGTCGCGCGATCCGCTGTATGTGTCATGATCATCCCCTCCGGGAAATGCGCCCGACGAACCTCTCGTACAGGCGCGCCGTTGGCTTATTCTGCGAACAGAACTTTGACGTTTTCGATACCGTCCACCATCATCTGTTTGGTGCCCTCGGGACCGAGATTCAGCGTTTCCGACGTCGCCGCGTTACGCACGACTTCCGCCACTTCATCAGAGGCGATCGCGTTTTCAAGCGCCGCCGTCAAAGCCGCAAGCGCTTCGGGATCTGTTCCGGCTGTTGTAGCAAAATAGAAGAACGGATCGACATAGGCATCAAAGCCGGCTTCACGTACCGTCGGCGTGTCAGGCGCGTACGAATGGCGCGCGTCGTTGGCGCTGGCAATCATTTTGAAATCACCGGATTCCAAATATTTGAGATGCGTTCCGGCCGAGAACCCTGCGAGAACCTGACCACCCAGCAGCAACTTTTGGGTTTCGGCCTCACCCTTGGTCGATACAAACCGGAATCCGGCATCGGTTTCGCGGTCTACAACTTCCATCAGCAATTTTTGCGGCGGTGCGCCAAATCCGATGGCGAGACCATCATTGGCTTTGGAGTATTCTACCATCTCTTCCAGCGTGTTGAACGGAGCGTCAGCACGCGCAATCAGAGCCAGCTGGGCACGTGACACGGTGCCCAGATAATCGAAACTGTCCAAATCAAACGGTAGCTCCTCGCCGCGTTTCACCAGATTGATCAGGATCGGCATATTCACACCCATGCCGATTACGTTGCCCTTGGGCGGCATCTTGGAAATGCCAGTAAACATGGCGACCCCGCCGCCACCGGTCTTGTTTTCGGCAATGATGTTCCAGCCGGTCTGTTCTTTCATCACTTTCGCGATCACCCGTCCCATCGTATCGGTCGACCCGCCAGCACCAAAACCAATCTGCAGTTTCAGCGTGCCTTTGGGTTCCCAATCGTCTGCCTGTGCCACACCCGCAAGTGCGAGGACCGCACCGGCGATAGCGCCGGCAAATTTGGATTTGAGTTTCATGGTGTTACCTCCTGAAGGGAATTTTCTGTTTCGCGGGTTGCCGCGAGCTTGCCTGGCGCGAGCGGTTCGCCGCTTGCCTGTTTGGCTGCCTGTTCGAGGCGCATGCACATCTCGAGAAACTGCAATCTTTCCTGTTGCGTGAGGGCCGCGTCCATTGCGTCAGTCAGCCGCTCGACATCGGGAAACAGGTCGGTGTGCTTTTGGCGACCTTTTTCGGTAAGGAAGAACAGCTTGGTGCGTCTGTCCAACTGTGAAGGGCGGGTGCTGATCAATCCGTGTTCGATCATTTCAGTCAGATGTCGGCTGACCTGGGCCTGCTCCATCCGAGTAAACTCGACCAATTGTTTCTGAGTCGCTTCCGTTACCAACGACAGGCCCATCAATATCCGCCAAGAGACCAGCCCCATACCATCGGCACGTGACACAACCCGCGAGACTTCTGATTTCAAGGCGCGCGAAAGCCGGAATGCCGCAACCGCCATCAGGCTGACACCCTTTGGCACATGTCCGAGTTCGATACGTTCCAGACGGTTTGCCCCACCCATCGGCGATTCCTCCTGTGTGTTTTATAAATCAAACCTTGTTTTATATGCAATACAAATTTATGACTTGTCATACGCCTTCCCAAATCCACGAATTCCTGTTGAGCGGTTGGTGGTTAGGACACGGCGGAAAAACGGTAAGCGCAGGAGGGCGTAATATGACGTTCCGAAACGTATTGATTGCGTATAACGGCGGCCCCGGATCCAGGGCTGCCCTTGAATTCGCGATCTGGCTTGTCAACCATCACGATGCGCATCTGACCGGGATATTGGCCCATGGGGCATCGCAATTTACGCAGAAAATTCCGGCCTGGTTGACGAAGTCGCTGAAGTCCTCGCTGGCCGACGTTATGGACGATCGTATTTCGGAACTGACGCGTTCTTTCCGCGATGCGACCGAAGGCAAAGTGGCCGCTGACCGGCTGCATTGGCTGGACGTCCGGGCAGAACCCGATCAGGCCGTCGCCCGGTTTGCGCGTTTGTACGATCTGACCATTGTTGGGCAATACGAAAACCTTCTGGGCGCTGATGAGCTCGTGTTGCATCCCGATCGGATTGCATATGCCAGCGGGCGGCCTACCCTATTGATTCCGCGCGATATGGACATGAACAAAGTAATTACCGATACCGCCGTTGTCGCATGGGACGGCGGCCGGCGGGCCGCGCGTGCTTTCTTTGATGCGATGCCTGTCCTGAAAAAGCGTAAGCGCATCATTCTGGCTACTGTCGATCAAGGGCGCGGTCGCGAACATCCGATGAGCCAGGACAATCTGGAACGAGTTCTTGGGCGGCATAGTTTGAATCTTGAACACCGCACTTTAGCCGCCAACGGAACAATCGCAGCAACTTTGTTGCAACTCTGTCAGGATGAAGGCGCCTCACCCCTGATCATGGGGGCCTACGAACATTCGCGCTGGTCCGAAGACCTGATGGGCGGCGTCACACAGGAGATCGCACAGTCGCTGAACGTTCCCATCCTGATGTCTCATTAGGAAGACGCAAAATGCCAAAGAAAATTCTATTCATCATGTGCGACCAGCTAAGGTATGACTATCTGGGCTGCTCTGGCCATCCCAGCATACGGACGCCCAACATAGACGCGCTGGCCACACGCGGCGTTCGCTTCGACCGAACCTATGTGCAATCGACCATCTGCGGCCCCAGCCGGATGAGCTTTTACACCGGACGCTACGTGCGGTCGCACGGGTCTTATTGGAATGAGCATCCGCTACGCGTCGGCGAAATGACACTGGGCGATCACTTGAGGCCATTGGGCACCCGGACCGTTCTGTGTGGCAAGACCCATATGACCGCAGATACCGAGGGGATGGCGCGTCTGGGCCTCGACGCGTCGACCGGCATCGGTGCATTGGTTGCCGAATGTGGCTTTGAAATTTGGGACCGCAATGATGGCGTCGTTCCGGACGGGGCGAAAAAGCAACCATCGCACTACAACAAGCACCTTTCTGCCTTGGGGTACGATGGGCCAAATCCGTGGCATCAATGGGCTAATTCCGGGCGCGGCGAAGATGGGGAAATTCTGTCTGGCTGGCTTCTGAAACATGCCTCGGAACCTGCTGCGGTTGCCGAAGAAGACTCCGAAACACCATATACAACCACCCGCGCCATCGAATTCATGGAGCAGGCCAAGGACGAAAGCTGGTGCCTGCACCTGAGCTTTATCAAACCGCACTGGCCTTATATCGTGCCTGCGCCCTACCACAACATGTACGGGCCCGATGACATCCTGCCCGTCAATCGCAGCGAAGAGGAACGCAAGGATTCTCACCCCCTGCTGGCTGGCTATTTCAATCACCGCTATAGCCATGCCTTCAGCCGCGATGATGTCCGTGAAACGGTGATTCCGGCCTATATGGGCCTGATCACCCAAATCGATGATCAGATCGGACGGCTCGTGAAATACCTCGAAGACAGCGGTCAGATGCAGGACACACTGATCGCATTCACCTCGGACCATGGCGACTACCTGGGAGATCACTGGCTGGGTGAAAAAGAGCTATTCCATGACGCGTCGGCCCGTATCCCGTTGATCGTTGTCGATCCATCGCCAGAGGCAGATTCAACACGCGGGACCGTCAGTCCCGAGCTGACCGAAGCCATCGACCTTGCCCCCACATTCGTCGAATACTTAGGTGGAACCGCGCCAGACCACATTCTCGAAGGGAAATCACTGTTGCCGGGTTTGCGAAAGCAGAGGCATCAGGCCCGCGACTTTGTCGTGTCCGAATATGACTATTCGGCACGCCCCTACCTGCGCCATCTGGGGCAGGATACCAAGACCTGCGCGTTGACCATGATCTTCGACGGACGGTGGAAGATGACCTGGGTCGAAGGCCACCGCCCCATGCTGTTCGATCTGGAAACTGATCCGCAGGAACTGCGGGATCTTGGTGGGTTGCCTGACTATGCCAACCAGGTTGCCCGCCTGCGCGATATGATGTTCGCCTGGACCCGCAGGCAACACAATCGCGTCGCGATTTCGGATGAAAAGATAGACACCGATTTGTGCCGAGACGACGCAGACTATGGTGTATATCTGGGCTTTTGGGACGAAGACGAATTGGAGGCCTGGGAGGCCGCCCAAAATCAGACCTAACGCAGGATGCAGCGGCCTCGCCAAAATCCGGATCCAGGCTGAGCCCGATACGACCAAGGTTTGGCAAGCTCACAAAGGGAACAATGCGCAAAGACGCCAACCTGCATGTCGCGAGGCATTTTCCTGGGCGCAAAGAACGTCTGTGATGAACTCGTAGCGCGTGATGCGGTAGTATGCCCGAACAACGATAATGCCAAGATGACGATCGGTTGTGTCCACACGAAAGACCCAAACCAAGCTTCACTTACGATCCCTTTCGGCGAAGAGTGATCGCGTAGAACAAATTCAGAGTCCGGTCACCGACCAACCCCGACGGCATGCAATCGCGATGAGGCTTCTTTGACTACGTCCACAAACTCATCCACCATTTTCGAGTTTCCTGCCGCTCGTCGCGCGACGTAGAGTTCGATGCGTTGGCCGTTCGTTTGGTACGGGATGCAACTTAAATGCGGCGGCGCGAGGGCGCGAATCCAGGCGGGTGCCAGCCCAATGCCGACCCCGTGCGCCACCAGTTGCAGCATGGTGGATTTGTCAATGACTTCGCAGGCAATGTCCGGTTGCCATCCCTCGGCACGGTAGCTGTTCCAGAGCAGGTCGTGAAGGATCGGGCGGGCGTGTTTTGGAAACCCGATAATCGGATGATCCCTGATATCCGCCGCTGATAGCGTTTCTCGACTGGCAAGTTCCGATGCGGACCGCAAAACCACGACGGCGCCCTGCTGGTACAACAGATCTGCCTTCAGGAACTCATCTTCGGGAGGTTGGCGAACAAATGCAATGTCAGTGCGGTGGTTTGCAAGCTCTTGCGTATGGTGATCCGAAGACGAAATCTCAAGAATGTCCACGTGAACCGAAGGTTGCCGTTTGCGGAATTCCATCAGCGCCGGCGGCAACAGCATCGAGATTGCCTCGTCAACGCCGCTGACTCGCAGTGTCTTCAGCCCACTGTTGGCCGTGTGCCGGGCCTTGGAAACGGATTTGTCGATATCTGCCAGTATCCGCTTGGCGTCGCGCAGGAACTCGGACCCCGCTTGCGTCAGGCTGACCTGCCGGGTTGTCCGAAAGAACAGGGCAAAGCCCAACTCGTGCTCCAGCGCGGAAATACGGTCGGACAAGGCTGGCTGACTAAGGCCCAGGCGTTCGCCTGCCTTTCGAAAATGCAGTTCTTCGGCGACGGCCACAAAGCACTGAAGTTGGCGAAATTCCAAATCAAACCACCTCGGCTACTGTATGACGCGCACCCGTTGCCGTTCGCCCAATCCGCTTTCATATGTGCGGATCGCATCGGCGAATTCCAGCGAGTTCAGGGTATCGTCGCGCCCCTCAAGATGGGCGGTCTGCGTTGCGTCGTCCATGTCAAACGGCAGCTCTGCCGTGCCATGTCTGATGACCCGGTTTTCGATATCAATCGTATAGTTGACACCACCCTCATGGGACGCCGCTTGCATCAACTGATCCCGCACTTTGGGACTGACGATGGGCAGGGCAAGGCCGTTCTTGCGCGCATTGTCGTAGAAAATGCCCGCGAAACTGGTGCCGATGATGCCCTGAATACCCAGTTGAACCAGCCCCCAGACCGCGTGTTCACGACTAGATCCGCAGCCGAAATTGTCGCCGACAATCAATATTCTGGCCTTGTGCCAGGGATGCGTATTCAGCACAAAATCCGAGCGCAGCGTATCGTCGTCGTGAAAGCGCAGATCAGCGAATGTGCCATCCGCCAGCCCTTCGCGTGTGATCGTTATCAGAAAGCGTTTAGGCATGATCACATCGGTATCGACATTGGCAAGCGGCAAGGCGGCGGCGAGCCCGTGAACAGTTTTTGGCATCTTATTCCGCTCCTTCGCTCAGAAACTCACGCACATCCGCGATACGGCCATGGATGGCGGCGGCGGCCACCATCTCCGGGCTCATCAAGTGGGTGCGTGCCCCGCGGCCTTGTCGACCTTCGAAATTGCGGTTGGTCGAGGAGGCAATCCGCTCGCCATCCATGGCGATATCGTCATTCATGGCAAGGCACATCGAACAGCCGCTTTCCGGGCGCCAGTCAAAGCCCGCTTCTTTGAACACCCGGTCGATCCCCTCAGATTCGGCCTGTAGGCGGGTATAGGTCGAGCCCGGAACGACGATGGCGTTCACCGACCCAGCGACCTTTTTTCCTTTCAGGATTGTGGCTGCAGCGCGCAGATCCTCGATACGGCTGTTGGTGCAAGATCCGATAAAGGCGCTGTCGATTTTGATATCGGTCATCGCCTGACCAGCTTTCAGGTCCATGTAGTCCAGTGCTCGGGTCAGCGCCTCGCGCGCCTTGGGCGTCATCCCCTCGGTCTCGGCCGGAACTGAGCCGTCGACCGGCACCGACTGATCCGGGCTGGTGCCCCAGCTGACAAGTGGGGCAATATCGGCGGCGTTGATCTCGAATACCGTATCATACTCTGCGCCGGGGTCCGAATTCCACTCCAGACCACCAAAATCCAGCGTGCCGCTATGCGCGCGTCCCTTGATTTTCTCCAGCGCCTTTTCGTCGGCTCCAATCAGGGCAGCCCGTCCGCCCAACTCGACCGCCATGTTGCAAATCGTCATCCGCCCGGACATTTCCTGCGCGCGGATGGCTGAGCCGGAAAACTCGACGGCATAGCCATTGGCGCCGCCTGCGCCGACCACCTGAACGACCTTCATGATGATGTCCTTGGCGGTTACACCGGGGGCAAGATCGCCATCGATATTGACCAGCATCGTCTTCAGCCGCTTATAGCGCAGGGTCTGCGTCGCCAGCACATGTTCGACCTCGGATGTGCCAATACCAAAGCCCAGCGCTCCGAAGGCACCATAGGTGGTGGTATGGCTGTCGCCGCAGGCGATCAACATCCCCGGTGCGACAAGCCCCTGTTCGGGGACAACAACATGCTCAATTCCCTGGCGGCGGTCGCCCAGACCATAGAAGGCAATGTTGTGCTTCTTGCAATTAGCCTCCAGATTGTCGATCAGCAACTTGGACGCTGCATCATGCGGATCGCGCTGCCGTGTGGCATTCACGTGATCGACCACTGACAAATGAGCCTCGGGCCGCCGGACGGAAAGTCCTTTCTGATCCAACCCGGAAAAGGCCTGCGGGCTGGTGTATTCATTCATGATGTGGAAATCGACATAGATCAGCATGTCGCCGTCCGGCAGATCGCAGACCTTATGTGCGTCCACCAGTTTGTCGTAAAGCGTCCTGCTCATTCGGCGGCATCCTTCTGTTCGATCTGGCGCAGGAAAAATGCGCGTATTCGGCTGGCTATTTCGTCCGGAATCTCTTCGACCATGTAGTGCGTAGCATCGACGGCCTCGCCCTCGACCCGGTGCGCTCGCTCCTGCCAAAGCGCCATTGCATCGAAGCAGGTCTCGATGACCCCACGCTTGGCCCAAAGGACCAGCAGCGGTTGTTCTATCTTCCGCCCGTTGTCCTGATCGTCATGTTCAATGTCGATGGTCGCCGCGGCGCGGTAGTCCTCGCACGCGGCGTGGATGGCCTCGGGTGTGCTGAAGGCGGTGATGTATTCATCGAGGGCCGCAGCGATAAAGGGGTTTTCACCCTTGGCCTGATTGAAGCATTTCAATTTCCAGAACTGCGCGGGATCATTGCCGATGATCTGTTCCGGGATGGGGTGTTTCTGGATCAGAAAGAACCAGTGCCAATAGGCGGTGGCGAACTCCTTTGAGGTATCGCGATACATTTCACGCGTCGGCGCGATGTCCAACAGCACCATCGCCCGGACGTTCTTCGGATGATCCAGAGCCATTCGATGGGTAACGCGCGCACCGCGATCATGGGCGCCGACCAGAAACGCCTCATGCCCCATCTGAGACATGACCGAAACCATGTCCTTTGCCATTTCGCGTTTCGAATAGGGCATATGCCGATCATCTGAGGCGGGTTTGGACGACCGACCATATCCGCGAAGGTCAGGGCAGATGACATTGAACTGATCTGTGAGCTGCGGGGCAACCGCATGCCACATAGCCGATGTCTGCGGATAGCCGTGCAACAACAAAAGACCCGGATTGCCAGGGTCGCCCCCGTGACGAACAAATATCTTCTGCTCGCCGACATTCAGAGTCAGTTCCTCGAATTCCAGAAACATACCGGAGCGCTCCGCGAATATGGGTTGTTATTCACGATACCCGACTTTTACACCGATATTGATCGAATATACTGATCAATTCTTCCGAAAAATCATCGCCGCCCAAGCATGTACTCTCGCTCAGCATCTTTGATCGGGTCAGACCGGCCTGACAGAACGGGAGGAAGCTATGAAATTCTGGAAGACATCAAGCCTGGTTGTTGCGCTCGTTACTGGTGCGGGTTCCGCATTTGCCGCCTGTGATCCGGGCGAAGTCGTCATCAAGTTCAGCCATGTTACCAATACCGACAAACACCCCAAGGGCATCGCAGCGACGTTACTTGAACAGCGCATCAACGATGAGATGGACGGAAAAGCCTGTATGGAGGTCTTTCCGAACTCGACCCTCTACAACGACGACAAGGTGCTCGAAGCCATGTTGCAGGGCGACGTGCAGCTGGCCGCGCCCTCACTGTCCAAATTCGAGAAATTCACCAAGAAATTCCGTATCTTCGACCTGCCGTTCCTGTTCAAGAATATCGAGGCGGTCGATGCGTTCCAGACCTCGGACGCCGGGCAAGCCCTGCTGGATTCGATGCAGCGTCGTGGCCTTCAGGGTCTGACCTTTTGGCACAATGGCATGAAACAGATGTCGGCCAACAAACCACTGGTTACTCCGGCCGATGCGGATGGGTTGAAATTCCGGGTCATGTCCTCGGACGTGTTGGTGGCGCAGATGGAAGCCATCGGAGGTAGCCCTCAGAAAATGGCATTCTCGGAGGTCTACGGCGCGCTACAGCAGGGTGTCGTCGATGGGCAGGAAAACGTCTGGTCCAACATCTATGGCAAGAAATTCTTCGAGGTGCAGGACGGCATCACCGAGACCAATCACGGCATTATCGACTATCTGGTGGTGACCTCGGTCGACTGGTTGGACAGTCTGGACCCCGAAGTACGCGAGCAGTTCCTGACCATTCTGGACGAGGTTACAGCCACCCGGAACTCAGAATCCTATGAGGTCAATCAAAAGAACCGTCAAGCGATCCTGGATGCAGGCGGCACCATTCGCACCCTGTCGGATGAGGAACGCCAAGCTTGGATCACTGCCATGCAGCCGGTTTGGGATCAGTTCTCGGGCGATATCGGTCAGGACTCCCTCGACGCGGCGGTCCAGATCAACTCTGGCTTCTGAGCCATCCCATCGGCGGGCAGGACAATCCAGCCTGCCGTTTTCCTGAAAACTGCTGTTGGGAGGGTCGGCTATGACCAACAATCACTCGTTCATGGACCGGGTCGAAGAGGTCTTGATCGCTGGCATTCTGGGTCTGATGACCGCTCTGACTTTTGCCAACGTCGTCGCCAGATATGTCTTTAACTCGAATATCCTTTGGGCGTTGGAGATGACGGTTTTCCTGTTCGCCTGGCTTGTTCTGCTGGGGGCTTCCTACGCGGTGAAAAAACACGCGCATCTGGGGGTCGATCTGATGGTGAACATGGTGCACGGCAACGCCCGGAAACCGCTGGCGCTGGCCGCTGCCGCTGTATGTGTCGCCTTCTCATTTCTTATGCTGAAGGGATCTTGGGACTACTGGGCCAACTTCGCCAACCTGCCCGCCACCGAAGGGCGCTGGTTCCCGCTTGGGTTCGAGCAGGATTATCGCGAAAAGGGCTGGTACGAGACCAATGACATCCCGATGCCCGGTATCCTTGCCTGGATGGCAGGCGCCTTTAACGAAGGAGAAGCCTACGAAAAAATCCCGCGTTTTCTGCCTTACATCGTGCTGCCGATTTCGATGGCCTTGCTGTTGCTGCGGTTTGTTCAGGCGACATTCAGCATCCTGAACGGAAAGACGGATCGGCTCGTGGCCAGCCACGAGGTCGAAGAAGAACTGGCCGAAATTGAAGCCCAGAACGCGGAGGCAAAATAATGGAAACCGTCCTTCTCTTTGCCATGGTCATCGGATTCCTGGTGATCGGCGTCCCGATTGCAATCTCGCTTGGGATGTCTTCAATTCTGTTCCTGCTGTGGTTTTCCGACAGTTCGCTCGCCTCGGTCGCGCAGACCCTGTTTGCCGCTTTCGAAGGCCACTTTACCCTTCTGGCGATCCCGTTCTTCATCTTGGCGTCGTCGTTCATGACGACCGGCGGTGTGGCGCGGCGGATCATCCGTTTTTCAATTGCATGTGTTGGCCATTTCCCGGGCGGCCTCGCCATTGCGGGTGTGTTTGCCTGCATGTTGTTTGCCGCACTGTCAGGTTCGTCACCTGCGACGGTGGTTGCCATCGGTACAATTGTGATCGCCGGTATGCGGCAGGTCGGATATTCCAAGGAATTCGCCGCCGGCGTGATTTGTAACGCCGGTACGCTGGGCATCCTGATCCCACCCTCCATTGTGATGGTGGTCTATGCCGCCTCGGTCGAAGTGTCGGTGGGCCGAATGTTCCTTGCAGGTGTCATTCCCGGGCTGTTGGCCGGTCTGATGCTGATGGTCACGATCTATGTGATAGCCAAGATCAAGAACCTTCCCAAGGGCGAATGGAAAGGCTGGGGCGAAGTATTCCAGTCAGGCCGCGAGGCCGGTTGGGGCCTGTTCCTGATCGTGATCATTCTGGGTGGTATCTATGGCGGCATCTTCACCCCCACGGAAGCCGCCGCTGTCGCCGCCGTCTATGCCTTTTTCATCGCCACCTTTGTGTACAAAGACATGGGGCCACTGGCCGCCCCCAAAACCCGTAGCCTGTCCGCCGCTGCGGTGATCGAGGACGCGCCCGCCGGCCCACGTATTCCCCTTAGGAGCAAGCCTTGGGCGATTGTCACCGCAATTGTGCACCCGGACACTCAAAAGACCTTGTTTGATGCGGGCAAACTGACGATCACCCTGCTGTTTGTGATCGCCAACGCACTGATCCTGAAACATGTGCTGACGGATGAGCAAATCCCGCAGCAGGTTGCCAATGCGATGCTGTCGGCAGGCTTTGGTCCGGTGATGTTCCTTGTGGTGGTCAACATCATCCTGCTGATCGGTGGTCAATTCATGGAACCCTCGGGCCTCTTGGTCATCGTGGCACCACTGGTGTTCCCGATCGCCATCGAGTTGGGCATCGACCCGATCCATCTGGGCATCATCATGGTGGTGAACATGGAGATCGGGATGATCACCCCGCCGGTGGGCCTGAACCTCTTCGTCACTTCAGGCGTCGCCGGAATGCCGATGATGAGCGTTGTCAAAGCAGCCCTGCCTTTCCTGGCCGTGCTGTTCGTGTTCCTGATCATCGTCACCTACGTCCCGTTCCTGTCGACATTCCTGCCCAACACGTTCATGGGACCAGAAATTATTACCCAGTGACGCGGAATGCGCTGGCGGCATCTGTCGCTGGCGCGTTTTGTTCAGACGGTGGGTTCGATCGATATCCTTGATGGATTACACAAAGAGGCGTAAGCACCTGTTAAGACCGTTAACAGTTAGGTGATGCCATGTCTTATCCCTGAACGGTCTGCAGAGTTTGTTTCTCTTCATCCAAAATTTGTTCTGTTAGCCGGTGCAGGAATTTGTTGGTTCGGTGAAGCTAGCTCTTCTCTCTGCCACGCACCTGCATTGACGCTGGATGGTCTCGAACACCGTCTACATAAATTCGCCAGGTTAAAACGCACGACGGTATCAATACTGGATAAATTCCGAAAAGGGGCCGAACTCCGTGATTGCAGCGCGGGTTTGGCTTGGTAACTGCGCGCGTTGGGTACATTCACAGAACAAGCTCTTTCATTCCTCTCCGCAGCGTTCAATCAAATGGGCTCTTCACCTTTGTCGCTGCGGGTGTAGCGTGAGCGCAAAAGGCCAAAGGCCTATCGTCGAAGCGGCACTCAGCCGAAGTTTAAAAGATTGCAGGGAAAGGATGTTTTGGGCTCATTTTGCCCGTTTCTGCGCATGGTAGGCTTGATTGGTGTGCTCAGCCATTACAAGGGCCGTCGCAATGCGAGGGCGCATAACTTCCGTCCTTACGATGCACTTCGTGCCCACTTAGCGGCGGGTTGAAGACGCAGACAAGCCTCAATTCAGTATCCGTGGTCCGCACCAAGTGTCGATCATGTTGATCCAATGCGTAAAGGGTAAACGGCTCAAGAGAACGCCAAGCTTCTTCGTCAGGCGCTTTGATCTGACCTTTGCCACCAATACAGTAGCACGCTTCCAAATGATGGGTGTATTCAAGCTCGAGCAATGAACCTTTTTTGACGATCGTATCTGTTAACGAAAACCCCATTCCATCCGAGGCGAGCAATATCCTCCGGCTATTCCATCTTGGTCCAGAAACGTCCCGATCTGTACCGATGATGTCTTCCAGTTTTGTGACAATCATCTTTCATCACCTCGTTGCTATCTTACCGCACGATTCATTCCGCCGTCGGAAAGAATACTCTGACCGTTGATATACCGCGCACCGTCGCTGGCAAGAAAGACACAAGCTTTTCCAATTTCCTCAAACGTCGCAGGTCGCTGCGCCGGGATTCCCCGACGGGCGTGCTCGGACAGATTTACGTTTTCGCAAAACCCAGGCAACAGGTTGTTCATGCGAATGTTGTGCCGCGCATAACGATCCCCATAGAGCTTTGAAAAACTGTGCAGAGCGCCCCGTAACATACTCATGGGGTATGGCGCACGTGGCTCAACCGCGTTCATGGACGAAATATTTACGAAAGCACCCCCACCTTGATCGATCAGTATGGGCGTGGCGATACGGGCAATCTTGACAACGTTCAGCACGTACATGTCCAGACTTTCGTGCCACAGTTCGTCGCTGAGTTCCAAAAGCGGCCCGTCAAAGTCAGGATCGAAACCGACGGTTTTGATGGCCTCGGGCACCGTTCCACCATGGCCCATATTGCTAACGATGGCGTCAATCCGTCCGTAGTTGCTCATGGTGTCGTCAATCATCGCCTGCAAGTCATTTACATCCAGAACAGAGCCGCGGCGGCCAATACCGCCAAGCTCCGCCGCAAGTTCAACCGAGCGGCTCGAAGGGGACATCAGCGAAACCTTGTAGCCAGCCTTTGCCATTTCAATGGCACAACCCCTGCCGATCCCTTGTCCGGTCCCTGTCATCAGCGCAACTTTGATCTCTGGCATGGTCTCCCCTTTCTTCCTGTGAATAGAGTGTGAGATTTGTTGAACCGAAGTCATCCTACCTCGCAAAAATCCGACTAATCTATCGAGTTCTCGGCATCATGATGTTAGTTTTTCTCATATGGCACGATCCCTTAGACACCTCCGAGCGCTTCAGGCTTTCAACGAAACTGCTATCCGCTCGAGTCTGACGAAAGCGGCAGATGAACTGAGCGTCACCCATGGGGCAATTAGTCGCCAAATCAAGCTGCTGGAACTGCACCTTGGCGTGACGCTTTTTTATCGCCGACCCAATGGCGTCGAATTGACCAATGCCGGAGAACGCCTATTTCAATCGACGCGGGGGGCGTTTTCGACATTGCAGTTGGGTGTATCAGAAGTGAGGCGACTACATCACCGCCGGTCACTTACAGTGTCTTTGTCCACATCGTTGGCGATCAAGTGGCTTGTGCCGATGTTAAGCGCTTTTCAGCGAGAGCATCCGGGCATTGCATTGTTGCTAGACACAAATGATGACTTTACGGATTTCCATACCTCCGAGGTCGATGTGGCCTTGCGGTTTGGCGAGCCCGGTTGGGGCGGGCTGTATTATGAACGAATAAAACAGGAAGAATTGGTTGCTGTGGCCGCGCCGTCTCTTGTTGAACACACGCAATTACCAATGTGCGCCGAGGCCATAGTTGATCTCCCGTTGTTGCACGACGCATTCAATGTCGGATGGGAAAGCTGGGCCACCCAGGTCGGGCTGAGCTCTGATCGGATCACTGCGCAGCACATCAAATACGTGGATAGCGCTGTACTGCTTGAGGCTGCGCTAAACGGACAAGGCGTCGCATTGGCGCGACATCTTCTGGCAGCAAGAGATTTGGAACAAGGTCTGTTGGTTCGCCTTGATAACAGCAGCGTTCCATTGGATCGCGGGCTCTATTTCGTTTGCCGACTTGGCGACCAAGAGCGGGTCACCGTGAGAATTTTCAAAAAATGGATTATGTCGATTTGAACTCTGGGTTCCAATAGAACCGGTGTTGGCAAAATTGGCTAAGGCGCTTCAACGTCGTCTTTGTCCGGCGACTGGCGAGTTCGGCTGCCATCGACTATCGCACTGGGGTTCAAAGTCCACTCCGGTGAAGTACGCCGTGGCCATTCACACCACTTCAGAACACTGTTCTGGTCCTTCTTCAAAAAGACCTCGTTCTTTGCACGCTTGGCCTACTCGAAAGCTTTTCGGTTACGAAACCTGGTTTCAAAATTCCGACAAGGGTTTCATTTGAGATGTAGCAAAAATAAGCTGAACAGTTCGGCCTGCGACGATATCTGTAGTTTGCTGTAAATGTTCCGTCTGTGAGTTTTAACTGTAGGTAGTGAAATGCCAAGTCTCAGAGAGATCGAGTTACTACTATGCCCGATCAAAATAAGTTGGGCTACCTCGCGTTCGCGTTGGGTAAGCGTATCGCCACCAAAATCGTTGAACCTATCGTCCTGTACGCCAGTAGTATCTTCCGCCATCAAACTCGACGGGTTAATTGCGAACTGCCTGTCAATTGCGGCTTGCAAGTATGGAAAAAACGTTTCCAAAGACTCGCAACAGGCTGCAGTTTGTGGACTGTTCCGGGGCGTTAGGAAGCTAAAATCCAGCATCGTGTCGTTGGGTAGTGACACGAGTGTGATTGTTTCGGCGATGTTCTTAGGCCAACCCGGAGTTCGATACCCAATCTGTTCAGTATCGTCGACATGGACGTCGACATCGCGTGTATGCACCCGAGTTCCACCTCCGCTTTCCAGTAATGAGGGCATAGGGTAAACACCACATGCTTTGCCCGCCAAAAATGCACGATACGCGGGATTGATCACGTATGTATAGTTCAGAAAGTTATGGAGCCCGCGTTCGTAGCTGATGGGGGTTGGGCGATCCGCCAAAGATACGGCAGATTGCTTTCTGCGGTAGAGAAAAATGTGAAAATTTCCGTATCCCAACTGCTGCTCTATCAAATCCGCCAGGTCATTAACAAAGCTGTCACTCCCGATCATTCCGATCAGATTCACCACCAGATCGTCAGTCAACGTGGGATACTCAGTGAACGGTTGGCATTGGAACATGGCGTCTGACCTTGGCAATATCTCTACCAAAATTACCGTCAGGATCTCGACGCGACAACATTTGACGCGCGCGTAGCACAATTCATACATCCTATGGGACGATTTCTGGATCACGAAACCCGACTAAAATGGTCTCGTTTTCAAACGCGAGATATGAGTCAAGCGTGCACTGTGTCAGAATGTTGACAGAGCAGGAATTACACGGGCGACTTGGAAACGATCCATCACATCTAACCTGTCAGAAAGTTCTGTTGCAGATCATCATTTCAGAGATTTGCGTTCGGTTCTGGGCGATGCGGTGCTTTTCAATGGCGATCATTTGGGCGATCAGGGCCTGCGAAGCGGGATTGCAAGCTCGTGGGCAGATTTGTATCCACAAGACATTTGGTTGCTGCCAGGGCGGCCTCTACGCTTGTTGCCAACGCTACTTCTCTGTTGTCTGCAGGAGATTGTCTCGTTGCAATCCGGCCCAAGTACGCGACAATTTTCGAAACCCCAGAAGCAATCGAGATTTCGGACAGCACAGTGTATGAACACCCGGATTTTGCCGCTTTGGCGCAGCGGGGCGAATGGCTGATCCAGAAAACGACTCGGATCAAAAGCGCATTTGACAGCATCAGACGTTGGATCGAAAGTGAAGAGCTTGATGAATGTGTGGAGTCCACAGGTGGATGTGTGTGCTTCACCAGCGATAAGCCACATGTCTCTGTCGTCACTGAAAAATTCTATCAGATGCTCTATGAAGCAATTGGCACATATTTGGGTGCCGGACCGTGGTACGAGATGCCTTTGCGTCGGTTACGGCTGGCCGGAACCACAGGAACTGCCGCAAGGTCAGGACAGCATCTCGAGCGCGATCCGGGTTACCTAAAAGAAACTGCGCCTGGTCACATCTCATCCTTTAGGACGATAGGATTCTGCTGACAGTTTGAGTGACACTTCATTCCGACAGGCGATCGCTGGGCGCCGACAACACGGAATACGACACTTGGAATTTCCAATTGACAATGTACGCGACAGGTTTCCTTCGCTTTCGGTGCAGGATGATGGCGTGCGACGTACGTATCTTGATAATCCGGCAGGTACTCAGGTTCCGGGTTCGGTTGTCGTTGCCATAGGTCACTATCTTCTCAACCATTCAAGCAATGCGGGTGGGAAATTCCAGACCAGCGTTGAGACCGACAAAGTATGGCTGACGGCGCATGAGGACATGGCGACTTTCTTGGGCGCGTCCTCAGCTGCTGAGATCATTGTCGGTCAGAGCATGACCAGTCTGACATTTCATCTCTCGCGCAGCATCTGCCACGAATTCCAGCCCGGCGATCAGATTGTGATCAGTCGGATGGAGCACGAAGGCAACGTCGGGCCATGGCTTGAAATCGCCAAGGACAAAGGGTTGGAAATCAGATGGGTCGATTTTGATCGCGAAAGCTGGCAAGTCGAACCCGACGACCTGATGGCGCAGCTCACCGACCGAACGCGGCTTGTGGCGCTGAACTATGCCAGCAATCTTACCGGGTCCATCAATGACGTAAAGCGTTTGACACGCATCGCCAAGGATGCAGGCGCGCTGGTCTTTGTGGATGCGGTACAATTGGCGCCGCATCACCTGGTCGACGTTCAGAAGCTTGGTTGCGATTTTTTGGCCTGCTCGTCGTACAAGTTTTTCGGACCGCATCTGGGCGCGATCTGGGGGCGTGAGGCGTTGCTGGCGTCGTTATATCCTTACAAGGGTCGATGCGTATCGGATGCAAGCCCGGATCGATATGAGATGGGTACACCTCAATACGAGCTGCTGGCAGGCCTGTCGGCGACTGTACGCTATTTTGAAGATATCGGCAGAGCTACCGGAGGCACCGGCGATCCGCGTTCTTTGATCGCGCGAGCATACGAAGCTTCGCGAACTTATGAGGAACCACTGACCACCCAATTTATCTCTGGTTTGCAGGATATTTCCGGCATGTCGATCTATGGGATTGTCAATCCAAATCGCATTGGTGAACGGGTGCCGACGGTTTCGTTCCGGCACGCCAGCGTGCGACCAGACGCCATTACCACGGCTCTGGCCAAAGCCGGAATTCATGCATGGCATGGCCATAATTATGCCTATGAACCTGCCAGAGCCCTTGGATTGCCACTGGATGAAGGTGTCGTTCGAATTGGCATCGCGCATTACAATACCGCTTCCGAAATTGATCAGACGCTAGAGCAGATTTCGAAAATTGTCACAGAAGCCGGATAAAAATCGGCCAATCCATTCACACAAGGAGGAACGAAAATGAACTTTAAATCCAAACTTGTAGCTGCCGGTCTGGCGGTGCTGGGGCTGGGGGCACCTGCGTCGGCAGAAACTTTGCGCGTCGGCATGGAATGCACCTATGCTCCTTTCAATTACCGTACCGAATCCGGTGAATTGGCGGGTTATGACGTCGATGTTGCCAAAGGCGTAGCCGAAATCATCGGCGCCGATCTGGAGTTCGTCTGTCAGCAATGGGACGGAATGATCCCTGCGCTGCTTGCCAACAAGTTCGATTTGATCATCGCATCAATGTCGATCACGGAAAGCCGGCTGGAAAAAATGGACTTCTCCAGCCCGTACCGCGACTCGGTTGGCCGGATCGTAGGGAAATCGGGGCAGGACCTGAATCTGTTCGATGCTGACGGCAATCCAATCCCCGAAAACTTTGATGGTCTTAGGGTTGGGATCGAACGCGCTTCGACCTATGAAAACTGGTTTAATGCCAAGCTGCCGGATGCTGAAGTTGTACTTTATGACGGATCAGAGCCGCTGTACCTGGATCTGGTCAATGGCCGCGTTGACGCGATCATAACCAACCCCATGAAAGCACATCTGCGATTCCTGTCTCAGGAAGAAGGCAGCGGCTTTGAATTCGTCAGCCCGCCAATCAACGAGGTTGAGTTCTTTGGCATCGGCGTGGGCATCGGCCTGCGTCAGGGTCAGCCTGAGCTGAAGGAACGCCTGAACGGTGCCATCAAGCAGCTGATCAACGACGGCCAGCTGACCGAGTACGCGTTGAAATACTTCCCATTCCCAATCCACAATGAGGAATGGGGCGACGGCTGAATTCCCTTGACGCGGCAGCACACAGTAACGCGCCGCCGCGTCTTAGAACCGATTTTGCACCGATCTTACTAAGTAATCGAAGGGACGTAGTGTGGAAGTCTTGGCCGGCTGGTGGGATGACTTCTTTTGGGGGTCTGTCGTTGTTCTGCAGGTGTTTCTGGCATCGCTGGTGCTGATGGTCCTGTTCGGGCTGATCGGCGCGGCGGCGAAACTGTCGAATAACCGTATCGCACAGAAGATCGCAGGCGCCTACACTGTAATTTTCCGCGGAACCCCTGAAATTTTGGTGATCTTGCTGCTCTATTTTGGGTCCGCGATTACCCTGACCGCGATTGCGCAGATGTTTAATCCCAACATAAAGTTTCTGGATGTGCCACCCTTCTGGGCCGGGACCATCGCCATTGCTCTGATTGTTGGCTCCTACGCGACCGAGACCTTTCGCGGTGCGTTCCTGGGGGTCAAACCAGGCAGCATCGAGGCGGCGCGGGCGCTCGGAATGTCGAACCTTCAGACGTTTATCTACGTTCGCGTTCCCGAGATGTGGCGTTTGGCGCTGCCTGCCTTTGGCAACCACATGCTCTCGCTGATCAAGGATACGGCCCTGATTTCGATCATCGGGCTCAACGAGACCCTTTTTGTCGCCAAACAAGCCATTGGGACAACCGGCAAACCCTTCACCATGTATATCGTCGTCGGACTGATCTATCTGGGCTTTTCGACGGTGATTACCCTGACCGTGATGGGGCTTGAACGCTTTGGCAAACGCACGACGAGGCTGTCATGAGTTTTGATCTTTCCCTCATCGTCGAATCCCTGCCCAAGATGCTGATGGGCATGGGCGTGACCTTTCAGCTTTTGATCCTGTCGGGGTTTCTGGGGCTCTTGCTTGCCATCGTGCTGATGCTGATGCGGATCAGCGGCAAATGGTATCTGGATTGGCCCGCTCAGGTTTACATCTATGTCTTCCGCGGCACGCCGATCCTGGTGCAGATCTTCATCGTATATTACGGGTTTCCGCAGTTCGAATTCATCCGAGAAAGTGTCTTCTGGCCGATCTTTCGCGACCCGTTTGGCTGCGCGATCTTTGCTCTGACGCTGAATACCGGCGCATATGTCTCAGAGATTTTGCGAGGCGGTGTTTTGGGTGTGGATCGCGGTGTGCTCGAGGCCGGCGAGGCCCTGGGTCTTTCCAAATCGCAGCGCTTTGTCTACTTGACCGCACCGATTGCGACACGTCTGGCGCTACCCGCATATGGCAACGATATCATAAGCTTGCTGAAGTCCACTGCGCTTGCCAGCACCATCACACTAATGGATATGACGGGCATAGCGCGCACCATCGTGGCGCAAACCTATGCGCCCTACGAAATCTTCATCTCATTGGCGATCATCTACATGATCCTGACGTTCATCATCCAGAAGATACTGGCCCGTATCGAACGATATGTCGGCCGCTATGCCGTAAGGGAGGGCTGATATGACATCCTCGGAGCCTCTGATCCAGATGCAAGGGGTCGGTAAGCATTTCGGCACCTTCCAGGCACTGAAGAACATAAACCTGAGCGTTACAAAGGGTGAGCGGATTGTTGTCTGTGGTCCTTCAGGGTCGGGAAAGTCCACCATGATCCGATGCATCAATCGGCTTGAAAAGCATGATGAAGGTAAAATTGTTATCGACGGGATCGAATTGACCGACGATCTGAAGGATTTGAACGCCGTACGCCGCGAAGTTGGTATGGTATTCCAAAGCTTCAACCTGTTCCCACATATGACGATCCTCAACAACCTGATGCTGGCGCAGAAACTGGTGCGCAAGACACCGAAGCCAGAAGCGCGAGAAATTGCGATGCACTATCTCGAACGCGTGAAGATCCCCGAACAGGCTGGGAAATACCCGATTCAACTTTCCGGCGGCCAGCAGCAACGCGTCGCGATCGCCCGTGCGCTGTGTATGAAGCCTGAGGTGATGCTGTTTGATGAACCTACATCGGCATTAGATCCGGAAATGATCAACGAAGTGCTTGAGGTCATGGTCGCTCTGGCGAAGGACGGCATGACGATGATCTGTGTGACACATGAAATGGGATTTGCACGATCGGTCGCGGATCGCGTGATCTTTATGGATGCCGGCGAAATCGTTGAAGAGGCTGAGCCGGAGACGTTTTTCAACCAGCCAAAAAGCGAACGCACCCGAACGTTCCTCAGCCAAATACTGACGCATTAAGAGGCCCTTATGACTTCGCGCCTTCCTCCGTATTCCGAGTTTTTGACATTCGCCGAGAAACTGGCGGACCTTAGCCGTTCCATGCTGCTGCAGGCCCATCAGCACAAACCGGAAGTTGAGATAAAACCGGATGCATCTTTTGTAACCGCCGCCGACAAGGCCGTAGAGGCCGCCTTGCGCGCGAGGATCATGGATGCCTATCCGGATCACGGAATTCTTGGTGAAGAATTCGAAAACACCAATCTCGATTCCGAATTTGTCTGGGTGCTGGATCCGATTGATGGCACGGCCGCATTTATCGCCGGCATTCCCGTCTACGGCTCGTTGATCGCGTTGGCTTGGCAAGGCGCGCCCTACCTGGGTGTTATGGAACATCCGTTGACCGCAGAACGTTGGGTTGGAGTTGCAGGGGAATTCGCCCAGTTCAATGGCAACCCGGTTCGTGTCCGGTCGTGCGCCTCGATCGGGACGGCATACGCGACGTGCAGCAATCGCGATTTTATGAGCGCTGCCGAACAGGTTAAATTCGATCGCGTCCGCAAGCGCGTGCAATACGTGCAATATGGCGGATCCTGCTATTCCTACGGCGTTCTATCCTCGGGCCGGACCGATCTGGCGCTGGATGGCGGCCTGGATGCGTTCGATATCTATGCACCAGCGGCCGTGATCACCGGGGCGGGCGGGCACGTCACCGATTGGGAGGGGCGGCCTCTTTCATTCGATATGAATGGTTCGGTTCTCGCGGCCGGTGACCATGCACGCCTGGAAGAAGTTGTGTCGATCCTGCAGGATTGATGCGCGGCATAATTGGAGAAGCATTGATGCCTGAAAACTCTACGCCAATGATTTTGCAAGACGAAATCATCAAGGAATTATTGCCGCAGCTTGACGTTCAAGGCGAATTACGAGTGATGTTCAAGGCCTTGGCACAAGACAAGGCCGAACAACCCCCGCAGACCGTGACAGAATTCCCCAACAAGGATGGCGATTTCATCACCTATCTGGGAGTGGTTGAAGCGATGGGTGTTTTCGGTGCCAAACTGTCACCTTATATTGTGACGGACAGCGCACCGATCATTACCGCCTGGACAGCTCTGATGAGCATGCAGACAGGTCAACCTCTGGTCTGGTGCGACGCGGGCAGGCTGACGACTGAACGTACGGCTGGCACGACTGCACTGGCCGTTGACTATCTAGCCCGGGTCGACGCCAAAAAGCTCGCGATTATTGGGAGTGGAGCGGTTGCACAGGCACATCTGCGCCATGTTCTGGGACTTCGGAATTGGGATCAGATCGCTGTTTATTCCCCCTCTTTGACACAGGATCCGGAGCGTCAGTTCACATGGCAGTCCTTGTCTGAAAAAGTTGCCATCGCCGACGATGCCGCAAGCTGCGTTACTGACGCGGATGTGGTAATGCTGTGCACGTCATCAGGAACACCGGTGATTGATCCGGCCGATATCGGCAAACCTGCTCTCATAACGTCCATCAGTACCAACGCGCCCAATGCGCATGAGGTTCCACCGAGTTTTCTGAACCAGGCCGAGGTCTATTGCGACTACGCGGCGACCACGCCGGGTGCAGCAGCGGAGATGCAGATCGCAACGGCTGACCATGGATGGTCGGCAGATCAGATCAAAGGCGATCTGGGTTCACTGGCCTGCGGCAAGGCTCCGCTGCCTGACTATACCAAGCCAGTCTACTTTCGCTCAGTCGGTTTGGGCCTTGAGGACATCGCCATGGCCTATGGCATCTGGAAACTGTCTCAGGCGCAAGGCAACTGAGGGAAAGGGAAGACACAATATGAAAATCAAACCTTTTGGTGTTGAGATCTGGATGAATGAATTCGAAAATCATTGCGAATTCAATCTGGCCGAAACCTGTGTAGCATCTCTGACGATCGAGCAGCTTCTGGAACTGTCAGGCAAGAACTCGGACGTTCTTGACGATCTCAAGCCGATGAAATTGACCTATGGTGCAATCGAAGGGTCCGACCGTTTGCGTGATGCGATTGCGACGCTCTATGGCCGTCAGGAGCGTCACAATATCGTCGTCACACACGGCGCGATCGGGGCTAATGCGCTGGTTCATGAAACGCTGGTGGAACCGGGCGACCATGTAATCTCGGTTCGGCCAACCTATCAGCAGCATTATTCGATCCCCGAGAGCTATGGCGCCACAGTTGATATCCTTCACCTGCGGCCAGAAAACGGCTTTTTGCCTGATCTCGAAGAATTCGCCGCATTGATCCGACCAGAGACCAAGTTGATCGCGATCAACAACCCCAACAATCCGACCGGTGCATTGATGGAAGCCGGTTACTTGGAACAATTCATTGAGATCGCCCGGCGCAGTCAGGCCTATGTGCTGTGCGATGAGGTATATCGCGGCACCAGTCAAACAGGGGACGGGTTCTGCCCCGCCATTGCGGACCTCTATGAACGGGGTATCAGCGTGGCCGGTATGTCCAAGACCTTTTCGCTGGCAGGGCTGCGACTGGGTTGGATCGCAGCGGCGCCGGAGGTGCTTGAGGCGGTTTCCATCCATCGCGATTACAACACGATCAGCGTGGGTATGCTGGATGACTATTTCGCCGCCCTTGCTCTGGAAAACAAAGCCCGCATTCTTGAACGTAGTCACCGGATCACCCGCGGAAACCTCCAGATCCTTGATGATTGGGTATCGAATGAACCCAGAATTTCCTACGTTAAGCCACAAGCGGGCACGACGGCACTGCTGAAATATGATTTCGATATGTCATCGCGCGATTTCTGTATCTCCTTGCTGGAAGAAACCGGAGTGATGTTCACACCTGGTTCGGTTCTGCATATGGAAGGCTGGTTGCGCATCGGCTATGCTAATGATCCCAAAATTCTGGAGGCTGGGCTGTGTAAAGTCAGCGCATTTTTGCAGCGACTTGAAGAGAAGGGTGTACCTCCTGTTGCATCTGTGACGGCATGAACGAAAGCATTTTCCAATCAGCCGCGCGTTCGGTCCGGGCGCGGCAACGCGTAACTGGGTTGATTTACCAGACGCCGGTACTGCCTTCGCTGTCGTTGGGCGTCAAAACCGGATGCGATCTGTATTTCAAGGCTGAGAATTTCCAACTGACCGGATCGTTCAAGATGCGGGGGGCCGCCAGCAAGATGACGGCGATGGAGCCGGGGCAAAAGCTGATCACTGCGTCCTCGGGCAACCACGGCATTGCTGCGTCACGCGCGGCCTCGCTGACCGGTCAGAACCTTACCGTAGTGCTGCCGGAAACCGTGGCGCGCGCTAAACTCGACAAGATCCGCTCTTTCGGGGTCGAGGTTATTCTGCATGGGGCGGAATCCGGCCTCGCCGAAGCTCATGCGCAAAGCCTCGCCACCTCGGGAGATTACACCTATGTTTCTCCCTATAATGACCATGATGTGATCGCTGGACAGGGTGTGATCGGGTTGGAGTTGCTGGAGCAGCTTCAGCAAATCGACAACGTGTTCATCTCGATGGGCGGTGGAGGGCTCATTAGCGGTATTGGGTCGGTTCTGAAATGCTTTGGTGCGAACATGCCATTGGCAGATCATACACTGTTGCGAGACGGGTCAGAGCCTTAACGTCGACATCATGTGGCATGTGCGACAGAGGGTCGACGAAGAAAATCAGTGCATCCAGTTTCTCTTCACAGATCATAGCGCCGATCTGTTGGTCGCCTCCGAGTGGTCCGCTTTTAAGGCAGGTCACATCCAGTTCTGGATAGGCTTGCTTAATGCGACTACCGGTAGTCCCAGTCGAAAAGATTTGTACTCTGGACAGGCGGGCCAATTGCAGACCCACCCATTCAACGATTTCGTCCTTTCGCGCATCATGCGCTACAAGCGCGAAACGCGGCGCCTCACCGGATGAACTGTTCAACGTAGTCTTCTCCAAGACCGACTTCCGCAAAATGTTTTCGGCACAGATCAATCTTGGTAAAGACATCTTCGTAGCCAGTGACCTTGCCCCACGGATCAACATAGCACATAACGCCATTGACCTGGAAATAGGTGACCATCTCTTCAACATCGTCGGGAACGACCAAAGTATGAGTCTCACCCGGCGGCTCAAAGACATATCCCCCCTCTTCCGCAACCCAATCATGTTCCAGATAATGCCAGCGCCCTTTCAGGACAAAACCGTGGACTGGCTGTGGATGGCGGTGCCGCGAAAGAACACCAGCTTTGCGCACTTTGAGAAGGTTCATCCAATAACCTTGCGAGCGGTTCAAGCAGAGCGGTCGGAACCAGACGTTCTCTGCCTGCGGAACCCATAGCCTGTCGTCTTCGCTCATGGCATTCTGGATCACGATCTCGTCTTGCGCATCCTTGGGAAACGGCAACTGATATGGCATTCGGGCGGTGTCATCGTCATTCATTGATTTTCCTCACATAGCGAGATAGCCGCCATCGACCGGATAGATTGATCCGGTCACAAAGCTGGCGTTTTCACTCAAAAGCCATTGCACAAGCGCACCGACTTCTTCGGGTTTCCCCCAGCGTTTCATAGGCGTACGCGCCATGATCCCCGCTGTTCGTTCAGGGTCTTCCCGAAGGCCCTGGGTCATCTCTGTCTCAATCCAACCCGGCGCGATGGCATTGACCCGGATACCGTCTTCGGCCCAGCGACCTGCGAGCGCCTTGGTCAACTGTGCCACGCCGCCCTTAGAAGCGGAATACGCCGGAACCAAAGGCCCACCAAAGGTACTGAGCATAGAGGCGGTGTTGACGATGGCCCCACTCGCTTCAGCCAACAATGGATGCGCGGCAAGACAGCAGCGCATGGTGCCTGTCAGATTCACATCGAGCACCTTGGCGAAGACGTCGATGTCATATTCTTCGCCACGCAAAAGAATACCTGCGCAGTTCACCAAGGCATCGAGACCCGTGAGTTCGCCGAATACATCATTGATGGACGTCTGGTCGGTGACATCCAAGAGCTGCACCTTTAACCCGTCTTGAGGCTCGAATGCATCCAATTCGGATTGGGAGGCGGATGCGGCAATGACGGACCAACCTGCGTCTGCCAACGACCGTGCAACACCCGCACCAATCCCTCGCGTTCCGCCCGTTACAAGGGCCTGTTTCATCCAAGTTCCTCCAATACACTGGTGAAGGCGCGCGCGCGCCTGCCGATATCATCCAATGTATAGCTCGGTTTGAACAGTGCGGATCCCAGCCCATATCCATCTACACCCGCGGCATGATACGGCGCCATCGTATCCGGCGTTATGCCCCCTACCGCAGCGACGACTGCGTCTGCAGGCAATACGGCGCGCATGGCAGAAATGGCAGCTGGCGGCACCATTTCCGCCGGAAAGAATTTGAGGACCGATGCTCCGATATCCAACGCCGTAAAGGCCTCGGAGGGGGTCATGACTCCTGGACACCAATAAAGATCCCGAGCGACAGCCGCGCGCCCGACGTCCGGGTTCATATTGGGCGACACGATGATACGCCCGCCTGCATCAGCAACCGCCGCGACCTGATCCACAGTCAACACTGTGCCAGCGCCGACGATGGTCTGAGCGCCATGTTTCACGGCGATCTGCCCTATCGATTCCAGCGGGTCCGGTGAGTTGAGCGGCACTTCGATTATCCGAAACCCGGCATCGAAGAGTACATCAGACACCGGGCGCGCATTTTCTGATGCTAGCCCCCGCAAAATCGCAATCAGCGGGTTCTCGGCAAGAGCTGCGGTGAGGTCAATCATCCAACCAACCCCGCAGCGCGAGCAATCAGAAAATGCCCTTTCGCAACGATATCATCTGGCGCGCGACGGCTGTCGAAACCAGCAGTTCGAAGCGCTATTTCGTATCGGTCGGACAAGTCGCTGCGTCCAACAACAGTGATCGTGCCGACGTCTTTTACTTCGCCGGTCGCGGCAGCAACCTCGGTCCCGATCAACAAGCCCGACAAGTAGTCGGCCGTGGCAACCTTTGGGATTTTGCCCATGAGAGGAAGCGTCCGAACATGAAACAGGCTGTGCAGCAGGTTCGACTCACCACTGAGGCCCGCCTTTACGCCCATCACGAGTGCGTCTTCGCTGAAGGCGTCCTCCTTCATCAATGTGCCAAGGATCGTGTGTTCTTTCAGCGCCGAAAAGATCTCACCTGTCATGTAAGTCGAGAAATCCACGATCTTCCCGTCCGCAACCTGAACCCATTTGCTGTGCGTTCCCGGCATCACGAACATACCTTCGCTCAGGCCTAGCGAAGATGCCCCAATGATCTGGGTCTCCTCGCCGCGCATTACGTCGGGTCCTCCGGCATGTTCTGTCGACGCACCCGTCACAAAGTGAATGCGCGCTCCGTTGGCCGCTTGGTGGGGGACCAACGCCCGCGCCAGACCGCCAGCACCCAGCGGCATTTCGGCATATTGCGTTTCGACCCAGCCATTGCGGCTGGTAATCATGCCGGATGCCAGGATCGGCAGGTTAGTGTTGGAGACCCAAGGGCCGATGAGACGATCAAGGACCGCGTCAAAGGTTTGCCCCGCAACCTGCATGATGCCTTCAGGCGACGAGACCCCATCGATCACCTCGCCCTCCGCACCGATTAGAAATGCACGGAACGATGACGTGCCCCAATCTACGCCGATCAACGCTGGCTCAGATGCGACCGAATTCATTCAGCAGATCCTCAACGGTTTTGCCTTGGGCCACCCATTTACGGGTTTCCTCTTCACGGTCAGCCTGCTCTTGAGCAAGGCGCACGGTTTCTTCGGCAATTTCCTGTGGAACCACAACGACGCCCATAAGATCAGCTACGATGAAATCTCCGGGGTTTACGACGACGCCCCCACAGGCAATGGGCACATTAATCGAAAGTTCTTCTTTACGTTCCGAGAACATCGTGTGCGTTCCGCGCGGCGTGATCGCGCGCGTCCAGATTGGCCAGTTGATGTCTTCCAACTCATCTGTGTCGCGCCCGGTGCCATCGACGATCATACCGCGAATGCCACGGTTCTTGGCCAGACCACCCATCAAACCGCCGCAGACCGACGTTTGACGATCTCCACCCGCGTCCACAACGATCACGTCCCCGGGTTGTCCCATTTCAAGCGCTCGCAATGGGTCGACCAGGTCGCCTTTTGAAAGCTGAACCGTCACGGCCTGGCCTGTCACCTTGGCGCGGAAGGCGGGTTTGATGGCGCTGTCCATCACGCCTGTTCGGTACTGCACATCCGCAAAAATGGCAGCGGCAGAGTACGCCTCCAACACCTTGTCGAATTTTTTGAGAAGTTCCGGGTTTCTTTCAAAATCATTGAAAACCCTGAGGCCCGTGCTGACGTCTGGCATTCTTGTCTCCTGTTATGCGGTAGATACGGCCAATGCGTCGGCATTGACGGTATAGTCGGGGTTTTGCCCTGTCAGGACCTTGGCCACCTGAGTGGCCGCGGTGACCCGCGCTGCGTGTATGGATTCCTCGGAATAGTAGGCGGCATGTGGCGTTACGAGGACGTTGGGCAGTGTGAACAACGGGTTGTCATCAGGCATCCAGTTGGCGCGCTTGGCCGGCTCTTCTTCGGGGTCGTCGAGCCCTGCAGCGGCCAGATGGCCTTCGGTCAGCGCCCGGAACAGGGCTTTGTTGTCGACCGTTGGTCCGCGTCCGGTGTTCACGAGTATCGCACCGGGTTTCATGACCGAGAATTCGGCATCCGACAAAAAGTGATGCGTGTTCGGCGTCATCGGTGCCTGCATCAGGATATAGTCGGACCTTGCCAGCAATTCGGGCTTGCTCACCAGCTCGACCCCAATCTTTGCCGCGACTTCTCTTGGCAAATACGGGTCGTAGGCGATGACCGTAACCCCGAAAGATTGCGCCCGCGCCACGATGGCTTGCCCGATTTTACCCAGCGAGACGACACCCATCGTCCGCCCGCGCAAACGGTAGACCGGCTGCCCGCTTTGCCATTTCCAGATCCCTGCATGAGTGGCCCGATCATAGTCAGGCAACTTGCGCGCCAGGGTCAGCCAAAGGGCAATCGCATGATCGGCGACCTCCTCGGTGCAATAGTTTTGCACATTGGTGACGAGGATACCTTTTTCCGTCGCCGTGCCGACATCCACGATATCCACGCCTACGCCATAGCGCGCGATGACCTCGCAGTTTCGCATCCGCGTGATCGTTTCTTTCCCGATCCGGGCATATTGGTTCATCATCGCTGCGCAATGCGGCGCGACATCGAACAGGTCTTCCTGACGCTTGGCCTGAAGCGCAATCACCTCGGCTCCTGCGGCTTCCAGGATTTCCGTCTCAACGGCAACATCACCAAAGTCGTAATCGGTGATCACGACCTTGGGTTTGTCCGTTCTGGGGGGAAAGGCGGCGCGATCAGTCATAAGCACCCGCCGAATAGGTCAATTCGTACGAGTGGCTGTAGAGCTCGAAAATGTTGCCAAAAGGGTCTTCCATATAGACCATGCGATAGGGCTTTTCACCTGGGTAATACTTGCGCACTTGGCTCATGCGCTGGCGCCCGCCCAGGTCTTCGATAACCTTGACGCGGCCTTCCAGATCCTCGTCCTGTACGCAGAAATGAAACAAGCCACGCCGCCAATATTCAAACGGGCGTTCTTCTTCGACGGTCTTCGGGAACTCAAACAATTCGATGCCAACACCGTCGCCCATCGACAAATGCGCGATGCGGAAGCTTCCCCAACCTTCCCCAAATACATCGTCGCACATCTGACCGATGGCGCTTTCGTCATGCAGGATTTCAGTTGGTTCCATCAGCACGTAGAGGCCGAATGCCTTGGAATAAAACTCCACGGCTTTTTCCAGGTCGGGAACTGTGATGCCGATGTGAGAGAAAGTGAGAGCGGCCATGTAGGGCTCCTCCAGTTAGAAGTTAAAGAATGTTGCGAACGATGCCGCCTTCGATCCGGTGCGCAGAACCATTGGAGGCCGTGCTTGCTGAGATCGTGACGATCATGCGGGCGACTTCGTCTGGTTGGACAAAGCGTTGTATGAGCGATGTGGGCTCATCTGATTTGAAGTAATTGTCGACGATCGTATCGAGCGGCTCACCCTTTTGATCCGCGAGACCGTCAAAATAGGCTTCGACACCTTCGGTCCAGGTCGGACCAGGCAGGATCGAGTTAACCCGGACTTTCGTGCCCTTTGTCAGTTCTGCCATGCCGCGTGTCAGACCTAACATGGCAGTTTTAGTGACAGAATAATGCACCATCTGAGGGAGCGGTTTCACTGCCGCTTCGCTGGCCATGTTGATGATAGATCCCTTATCCCGGCCAAGCATGTCAGGCAGGAAAATTCGGCTCATCCGAACGGCGGACAGGACATTGATGTTGAAGTAGTGCATCCAGTCGTCATCCGTGAGATCCTCGAACGGTTTGACCGAGAAGATGCCGACATTATTCACAAGAACATCCACCGCCCCGCGCGCGCGGGCAAAATCCGCCAGTGTTTCTGCATCTGAGGTCTTGGTCAGGTCGGCCGCAATGCCTTCGACCTTGCCCAGAGATGACAGGTCGTCGACGCAGTCGGACACTTCCGTCTGGGTCAGGCCATGCACGATGACCCGCGCGCCTTCTTCAAGATAGACCCGGGCAGTGGCTTTGCCGATGCCGGAACCTGAACCAGTCACCAGGACCAGCTTATCCTTAAGCCCCAGATCCATCTCAGGCCTCCTTCTTTACGTTAGACGACTGCTGCGATGAAGTGCGGCCGAACATTCGACCCATCAAGCCCGAAATCTCTGCACGCCACATGTCTATGCCGACGGCCAACAGAATGATCAGGCCCAACACGATGCTCTGAACCGAAGATGGCGCAGCGTTCAGGTTCAAACCATTCTGGACGATAACGATTGTCATCGCCCCCATCAGCGTGGCGAGGATGTTGCCACGACCGCCTGCAAGGCTGGCTCCGCCGACAACAGCAGCGGCAATGGCCTGCAGTTCTAGCGTCTGGCCATAGTTGGGTGAACCAGAGTTGAGGCGCGCTGACATCAGGATCGCACCAACCGCAGTCATAAAACCCGCGATGACAAATGTCGTCGTCTGAACTTTTCGTACGTTGATACCCGTCAGAACGGCAGCGGCTGGGTTACCACCCACGGCATAGATCTCACGGCCGAGTTTCGTGAAGTTCATAGTGAACGCGGCAAGGACGTAGAAGAACACGAGGTAGAAGAAAGGCATCGGAACGCCGAACAGCTTGCCGTAAAAGATTGGCTCCAGCGCCGGATCCAGCGAGAAGATCGGAGACCCATTGTTGAAGGTCAGCGCAAGGCCCCTGAAGGCAATCAACGCCGCCAATGTCGTGATAAACGACGGGATACGCCCGTAGGCTGTTATCAGCCCAATGAACAGACCAAGCAATCCGCCCATGAAGAGTATGAGGGGCAGCGCCAGAACCAGTGGAATGCCGACAAATTTCAACATTTGCGCAAGGATCATGGTCAGCAAAGCCACCATAGACCCGGAACTCAGATCGATGCCCGCAGCGAAGATCACGATAGTAGACCCGATTGCGATCAAGGCCACGATGCTTACCTGTAGCGAAAGGTTAGAAAGGTTGCCCGGGTTCAGGAAGCGTTCGGTCGTAAGGGCCACGATCAGTGCGACAATCACCATTGCTGCGAATGGCCCGATCAACTGGGTGTCAAAGATCCGCTTCATGCGAAAGCCTCCTTAGGCTTGGATTGGGGGGTGTCGGCGGACGCGCGAACAAGATCGTCATGCGTAAGGTCGGATGCATCGACTGTGCGCACTATCGTTCCGTGCTGCACGACGGCAATCCGATCGCTCATCGCAAGCAACTCATCATGGTCTGAACTGATCAGAATGATCGATTTTCCCGCCCGCGTGAGCCTGTTAATCAACTTATAAACAGCGATCTTGGCGCCGATATCGATCCCTTGCGTCGGTTCATCAAGGATCAGGATGTCAGAGGCTGAGAACAGCCAACGTGCAATCACGATCTTCTGCTGATTGCCACCAGACAAGAAGTTGACCGTCTTTTCCTCGGCCTGAGTTGAGATTTCCAGATCGCGGATCAGGTCATGGGTAGCTTGCTCTTCCGCCTTAAGATTCAACACGCCGAACCGGCTTAGCCCGCCAAGGGACGCTGCGGTGACGTTCCCGCTTGCGCGGAAATTGAAAAACAACCCGTCAAACTTTCGATTCTCTGGGACAAGAGCCAAGCCCGCACGGATCGCATCAATTTCCCGACGAAAGCGAACCGGTTTGCCATTTAGTCTTATCTGTCCGCCTGTTAGCTCGTCTGTTCCGAACAGGGCGCGGGCAATCTCTGTGCGGCCACTGCCCAATACGCCACCCAAGCCCAGAACTTCACCTCGGTGCAACGAAAACGATACATCTCTCACGCCCGAATTGGTGGCCAGACCCGCCGCCTCTAGCACAATATCCTTGGTCGCGTTCTGCTCTTTGGGATAATGCTCACCAATGTCCTCACCGACCATTGCGCTGACAATCTCAGAGACGTTGATCTTGGTCTCGCCACTTGCACGCACAACACAGCCGTTGCGCAAGATCGTCACTTCATCAACGATCCGTTCAACCTCATCCAGCCTGTGCGACACATAGAGAATAGCGGTGCCGCGCTCGCGCATATTGCGCAGTAGATGGTGCAGGCGCTCAATTTCATCTTCACCCAATGCCGCCGTCGGCTCATCCAGGATGATCATGCGGGCGTCCATCGCGACAGCTTTCGCGATCTCGACCAGTTGTTGCTCGCCTACCGATAGCGAGCCGGTTATGGTTTCGGGTGAAACATCGACATCCATTTCCGCCAGAACCCGAGCGGCTTCGTTGTGGACCTTGGCCCAGTCGATCACGCCAAAGCGGGACCGAGGCATATTGCCAAGGAAGATGTTTTCGCCAACCGACAAGGTGGGCACGATAGAGAATTCCTGAAAAACTGTTGCGACGCCGAGTTCACGTGCCGCCTGCGGGTCGCTGATCGTGACCGGCTTGCCATTGTGCAGGATTTGACCGCTATCGGGTTGCTGCACGCCGGACAGTGTCTTGATCATAGTCGACTTGCCACAGCCGTTTTCACCCAGCAGCCCATGAATGGAACCGGGCAAAAGCCGGATGCAGACCTTGTCATTCGCCAAAACCCCAGGATAGGCCTTGGTAATATCGACAAACTCCCAAAGGGGCGTTGCGGGTGTCATCGCGATTGCCTCAACAAAAGTGAAACTCGGTTGGTTTGCGACCCGGCAGCACGCGCACGCGCCACCGGGAAGCGGGGAGAAAACTCAGTACTCTTTGGACGGCTGCGGGAAGAGCTTTTCTGGCTCTTGCAGCACGCTGATCGCACCATCTTTGTCTTCAATTGATGTGGGCGTTTCGATCCAGCCGCCGGGATAGGACCCGTTGAGCGCATCAATGGTTGCGTGCATAGCCGCCTTACCCATCAGGAATGGTGAGGTGTTGACGGTTGCCGTGATGTTGCCAGCCGCAATTTCTTCAAGGCCGGACGTGTCGCCATCATTGCCCAAAAGGACGATGTCACTGCGGCCAAGCGCTTTCGCCGCAAAAGATGCCCCGATGATCATGTAGTCGTTCGCCGCAAAGATCATGTCGAGATCAGGGTTCGACTGCAGGATGTCCATACCAGCAGTGTTGCCGCCCTCAACGTTCCATTTACCGTCGATAGACACCACTACGTCGAAGTTTTCGTTGCCCTCGATACCGTCGAGGAAGCCGCCGACACGTTCGGTCGAGTGATAGCCTGGCTGGCCTTCGATAATGCCGACCTTCAACGGTTTATCGCCATAAGTCTCAATGGCCCAGTCAGCGATAGCATGCGTGCCGTTCCGCTGAGAGTACCCGACAACGCCATGAATGGGTGTCGGGAAGTTCGGGATGTCCGAGTTGATCATCAAAACTGCCATGCCCTTGTCGACGGCCTGCTTAAGCAGTGGTGCGGCAGCAAATTCATCGTGTGTACCAAAGATGATCGCATCCACATCCTGCGTCAGCACATCCTGGATCATTCCCATTTGGCCGTTGATGTCCGCACCGGACTGGGGCGCAAGCATGAAGACTTCGACCCCGGCCTCAGCAGCAACCGCTTTGATGCCTTCACCGATGGCGATGTAGTAGTTGAACTCGGTCGCCGGCGGCATATACGCGATCCGGAATGTATCGTTCTTGGGTTCTATTGCATCGATTGGCGCTTGTGCCCCGTCCTCAAGTGGAACCGGTGTTGGATAATTTTCCGCCAAAGCGACCGCTGCCAGCGTGGCGAACCCCGCGGCAAGCGTAGTGGTCATAAGCGTTTTCAACATAGTTTTCTCCTCCAGAATTTCGTTGGTTATCCTTTGAATGGCGCGTCGATCACGCCACGAACGCCGGGTTTCACAGCAAAGAGGCCGCCGGATTCCGGTTCTTTTGTTAAAGCTGCTTCGTCACTCATCAGCCTTGAGCTCGTGATGAACAGCGTATCGAGATCAGGCCCACCGAAAGCGCAACAGGTAGGCTTCCAGACCGGCACCTCGATCACTCGATCTATCGTGCCGTCAGGTGCGACGCGAACAACGCGATGGCCTTCCCATTCGGCGTTCCAAACGCCCCCCTCGGCATCGACACAGGACCCATCAGGCAAGCCAGGTTCATCATTGAAGGAAGCGTGCTGCCGACGGTTCGAAACGGTTCCACTGCGGGTGTCGTAGTCAAACGCGACGATTTCCCGATCCGGGGTATCGGCGAAGAACATCGTCTCACCGTCGGACGTAAAGCAGGTCGAATTGGCGCAAGACACTGCTTCGATAATCGTCCGTACACTCAAATCCTTATCAACGCAGATGACCGATGAATCGGCGTTGCCAGACACTTCGTTCATGCCTCCAACAATCAATCGCCCCTGTCGATCGGTTCGCCCGTCGTTCAGCCGTGTTTCTGGGTTGTTCGGCTCGAATCGTGCCACGATGGTTTGCTCGCAATTGGGCGAATCGAACAAGACAACTCGATCCGCATAGGCAACGATCAGACCGCCAGACGCGCGCGGCGCGAAGCAACACACGCGCTCCGACATCTCATGAGAGGCAGTTTCTGACGTTGCAGGATCAAATGACCAAAGCGCACAGCCTTCAATGTCGGTCCACCAGACAAGACCATCGGCGGGATTCCAGAAAATCCCTTCCCCGTGCTGGTTCTTACAATCGACGACCAACTCTGCGCGCACTTTTTGATCTCCCAAATACATTCTGATATCTGATATACCAGCTTGCCTAATCTGGTGTATCAGATATCTTGCATCTGGCAACACCTTTTTTTGGAGATATCCTCAGATGGCGCTTGAGAGACCCAAGTCTTTGCGTGAACTCGCACTGGAACATTTGCGGAATAGTATTATCGATGGCTCCCTGAAAATGGGTCAGGTTTTGTCGGAGCGAAAAATCTCCGAAGAGCTGGGCGTATCAAAATCGCCAGTACGCGAAGCACTCGCTCAATTACGTGACGAAGGGTTGGTCAGTATCGAGCCTCAAAAAGGCGCACGCGTTTTTTCGCTGTCTGAGCCGGAAGTGACTCAGATTTGCGATTTCAGACAGGCTATCGAAACTGCCGCCTTTGAACTTGCATTGTTGCGGAACCCGGAAGGTCTTGCCAGCGACATGCAGCGTGTTGTGAAGGACATGGAGAAAGAACGCAGGCGAGGTAATGAAAAGGGCTACCTTTCACTGGATACCACATTTCATCAGTTGATTTTTGAACATGCCGGTAACGATTATCTGACGGCCAGCTATACACGCTACATCGGTAAGATTGCCGCATTGCGAACCCATTTGGCAAAGCTGCCTCAGCATACTGAGCTCTCCTTCGACGAGCATTCAAAAATCGCTATTGCCGTTCGCGAAGGTGACATGGCCAAAATCAAATCTCTTCTCACAGCGCATATTGACCGCACCAGACAAGCCTACAAAAGCGCCGCCATCGTCCTCGAAGGAGCGACCGCATCTTAGCAAAAACGTAGCTTCGTTGTGACGGGGGCGGGCCAGAACGGCGCCGCCCCTTTCTTTTGGGCACCTCACGGTCTTTTCTTTTTCAGTTGACATCTGAGATATCAGATGCCAATCAAAAGGCGGGAGGAAGCTTGTATGACGCCAGCAATGAAACCTGACTCACCGGGGCTACAGCCACTGATCCAGCTGGATCGAGTTGGCAAAAGCTTCGGCACGAACATTGTTTTGGATGGCGTCGACTTTGAATTGAGACCCGGCGAAGTTCACGCGCTATGCGGGGAAAACGGCGCCGGAAAATCCACTTGTCTCGGCCTGTTTTATGGACTTCACCAACCTTCTGCTGGGCGTATCCTGTGCGACGGCAAGGAACAGCGAGTCGAAAGCCCATCGCACGCGCAATCCCTGGGCATCGGCTGTGTTTTTCAAGAACTCAGCCTCGCTGGCGCGCTATCTGTTGCGGAAAACATCTACGCGGGGCGCGTACCCACCCGGTTTGGCGTAGTTGACTGGCCTGAACTGCGCCGCCGTGCGGAGGCGTTACTGGCGGAATTCGGTCTGGATATCGACGTCTCAACACCCGTGGAAAACTTGCCAATAAGCTCCCGCCAGATTGTTGAAATCGCCAAGGCGCTGTCGTTGAATTCCCGCGTCCTTTTGCTGGATGAACCGACGTCGGCACTGGCACCCGACGAAGTAGACGCACTATTCGAAGTCCTAAAGTCCCTGACAAAGAAAGGGATTGGCATCGTCTATGTCAGCCACCATATGGCCGAGATTTTCCAGATCTCGGATCGCATTACCGTTTTGCGAGATGGGCGCCACATCAGCACTTTACCGGTTTCGGAAACTTCTCAAGAACAAGTCGTTGCCGAGATGATCGGCGGCGCTCACCCTGGTGATGTCACGCGGTCAGGTAAGGCTAACGGCGAAGAGGTTTTGCATGTCCAAGACCTAACCCATCCAGGTGAATTCGAAGACATTTCTTTCTCCATTAAAGCCGGAGAGATTGTAGGGATGGCAGGGTTGATGGGCGCTCGCCGCAGCGAGATTGTTCGATCGATTGTCGGGCTGATGCATGGCGCGACCGGGGAGATCAGACTGCACGGCAAGCCTGTTAACTTTGCGTCCTTGCGGCAGGCGATGCGTGCTGGGGTCGGGTTTGTTCCCGAGGAACGCAAGACTGAAGGCCTCTTTCTGGAACAATCACTCAGCGACAACCTGATCGCGGCCAGTCTTTCCGATCATGCGTCTGCTGGGTTCATGCGTTCGGGCTCGATCAAAGCAGCCAGCCAAACAGCCATTGACGCCTTCAGTGTCAAAACCAGCGGGATTAACGAAATTGTTGGTGATCTCTCAGGGGGCACTCAGCAAAAGATTATGTTGGCCAAGTGGCTCAAACGCGCGCCAGCTCTTCTGATCATTGAGGAGCCCACAAAAGGGGTCGATGTCGGAGCCAAATTCCAAATCCACACGGAACTTTTGCGTCGAGCAGTCGAGGGAATGGCCATCCTCGTCGTGTCATCCGATTTTCCTGAACTTGTCTCTCTCTCGACCCGCATCCTTGTCGTCCACGACGGTCGCCTCATGGGAGACATCGCAGCCGCCGAGGCAACCGAAACCACGCTTCTTCAAATGGCCGCTGGAAATTCCGTTCCAATTGTGGACGCACCCCAAACCAATCAATCAGGAGTCGCGACGTGACCATGACCGCTCAAGCCAACTTGCCCATGAAGCGTCCGCTGCTGCGCCGTGTTCTACAAGCTTTTGTCGATATTCGTGAACTGACGCTGATCGCTCTGATCGCCGCCATCATCATCGTGATGTCCAACGTTAATCCCTATTTCCTCAGCTTCTCGAACTTTCGAGCCGTGGCCGTGGGCATGGCCCCCACCGCGATCATCGTGATAGGTATGGCGATCTTGCTTGCCTCTGGCGGGTTCGATCTTTCCGTCGGGTCGGTAATGGCCTTGTCTTCTACCGTCGTAGCCATGCTGCTTTTGACCGGCATGCCAATTCCGCTCGCTGTGGTATGCGGATTAGTGTTGGGTGGAATTGTCGGCGTAGTGAACGGTTTGCTGGTGACCGGCCTCGGGATCAATCCGCTTATCGCGACCCTCGGCACGATGTCGATCGCGCGAGGCATCGCTCTTGTCCTGACCGAAGGTTTTTCTGTCTCAAGCCTGCCGGCATCATTTGCCTGGATCGGCAAAGCTGACATAGGCGGCTTTCCGGTAATCGTCTTGTTCACCATTCTGCTCGTCGTTCTGTTTGACCTGGCCGTCCGCCATACGCGCTTTTTCCGTCAGGTCTATTTCATCGGCGCCAATGAAAAGGCCGCGATGTTGTCAGGCATCCATGTCACACGCGTACGTATCATTCTGTACGCACTGACCGGTATTCTGGCTGCTTTGGCGGGTGTATTGCTGGCCTCCCGCCTGATGAGCGGCACGCCCACGGCAGGAAACGGTATCGAACTTCAGGTTCTGGCAGCGGCTGTCATCGGTGGCGCATCTCTACGCGGCGGCGAAGGTACTATTCTTGGTGCTTTCCTCGGCGTCGTTTTTGTCGCGTTGATCAACAACACTATGACGATGCTGGCCGTATCGATCTACTGGCAGATGATCGTCATCGGCGGTGTGCTCGTTACAGCGGTGGCCTTGGACATGCTGATCCGAAGCAAACGGGGCTAATCCATAAGCTTTCCAAAACCCAACAACAACCAAAGATCCAAAACAGGGAGACTACGATGACTGAATTGAATGTGAATCGGCGCAGGCTGCTGACAGCGGGTACCACCGCTGGATTGGCCGCAGCGTTCGGACTGCCCATGCTGTCCAAAGAAGCCATGGCACAAGCGGCCGGCAAAGAGTATGTGTTCCTGTCCATCGTAACGCAGGTGCCGTTCTGGGTGGACTATCGCAATGCGATGGAAGACCTTGAAGAGTTAATGGGCATCAAGGCCACATTCACCGGCCCGTTGGATTTCGACACGGCCGCACAAGCACGCCAATTGGATGAACTGATCGCAAGACGTCCCGCAGGCATCCTTATCTTCCCCGGTGATCCGGCCACTCTGGCTCCCGGCGTCGAACGTGCGGTCGAGGCGGGCATTCCGGTCACATGTTGTATTGGCGATATTCCCGACAGTCCCCGGTCCACATTCCTTGGTATCAACGGCGTTCAGGCAGGACGTGTCGGCGGTGAAATGCTCGCACAAGCGATTGGCGGGAAAGGCAAGGTTATCCTCGGCACTTTCCCTGCCCCCTCCACATTGGAGCGGGTCGAAGGGTACAAACAAATCTTTGCTGAGAAATACCCAGATATCGAGGTCGTCGACGTCGTCAACGATAAGGCCGACCCGTCCTATGCGCCGACAGCCTACCTTCAGGCAATTCAGGCGAACCCGGATATTGTTGGCATTGGCGGCACGGACGGCGACAGCGGCAAAGGCGCGGCAATTGCCGTCAATGAGGCAGGACGCAAGGACATCAAGATCGTCGCGATGGACCGAAATGATGATATGCTTCCCTATATCGAAGACGGCACAATTCACGGCGCTGTGGCTCAGAAATCCTATCTGGAGATCTTTCTCGCCTTCCACATGATGCATTGGCAGAACACTGATGCGCTGAAGGTCTTGCCCGATTGGAAGGCGGCTGGCATCAACCCTTTGCCGGAGCGCGTTGAGACCGGGGTTATGCCGATTACGGCCGAAAACGTCGTCCAGTTCAAGCACACCTAAGGGATTGTCCCGGCGCATTCGATCGCGCCGGGAAACCGATAGGAGGGGGTACATGTCGGACAGATGGAGCGTTCTTAACCTGCAGCAAAACGATCTGCAGCTGACACTCCTGCCCGGCATCGGGGGCCGCCTATGGGATATAAACTTCCAAGGTCGCTCCCTCCTATTTCAGAACGCAGATCTCGACGGTTTGGATGTCAATGACACACGGCTTACTGATCTGCCCACACGCTCTCCACAATTTGGTTTTCCGCTCTGGGGCGGAGAGAAAACGTGGATCGCCCCAGATGCATCCTGGGTAAACGGCGCTCCGTTTCCCGTGTTGGACAGCGGCTCTTACCAGATCACTTCAAGAAGCAGCACTCGTATCGACATGACCAGCGCATTATGCCCGACCTCGCACTTGTCAGTGTCGCGCCGCATCACGCTGACCTCGGCGGAAAGCTGGGAAATAGAACACATCGTAGTCAACCATGGGACATCCTCGCGCCTGACTGGCATTTGGTCAGTCATGATGCTTAACACCCCCACCAAGGTCGGTGTCGAATTGAAAGACCCTGCATTTCATCCTGTTTTTGGCTCTTCCGAAGGGATGATGGCTACGCACGGCAACGGCATTGTCGTGGATTGCAACAGACAGCAGGAATTCAAGGTCGGGCTACCGAACCCAAACGGACGTACAGTGGCGCGGTGCGGCGCTGATGGCCCTCTGCTGATGTGTTCAGTACCAGAACCTCAACAGGGCGATCAATTTGTACACGACTATCCGTTTGAGGTCTTTAACTCGGGCGATTACGCCTATTGCGAAGCGGAGTGGCACTCCCCGGCACGCAACCTCGCACCGAATGAAACGCTGAATTTTCGGCAAACGTTCCGCGTCTTGGCGGAGGAAGATGCATCCCAAATGCCATTGGGCCTCACAAACAACAAGGAGTTCCTGTCATGCATGTCTTGATTACAGGCGCTGGCGGGCACCTAGGCCGCAAACTTTTCGACGCGCTAGAGAGCGACTGCGATTACATCGTTTCTGGCCTCGACATTCGCCCCGTTGATCATCCCGACATTCACACAGCAGACCTGTCCGACGACAGCAGTTGGGTCAGTTTGCTAAAGGGAGTGGACGTTATCGTGCATCTAGCTGGTGACCGAGAGCCCTCCGCCACTTGGGCCTCCGCGATCAAACACAATATGGATGCAACGCTTTCTCTCTATCACCATGCGGCAGCCATGGGCGTCAGGCGCGTGGTTCTTGCCAGCTCCAACTGGGTCCATGGCGACAAAAGGTTCACGCATGAGGTGCTCAACAGCGCGACACCACCAGGGCCAGTAAACGCCTACGGCATGTCAAAGCTATTCTGTGAACGGACAGGGGCCTATTTCGCCGAGCATCACGGACTGTCGGTCATCTGCTTGCGCATCGGCTGGACGCAATGGACTCACGGCAACCAACCTGGCACACACATGGCGATGGGCCGGTGGGGTCAGGAAATGTGGTTGAGTGATCGGGACTTTCTAGGCGGAATGCGCGCCGCAATGGATGCTAAGGATATTTCCTTCGCAGCCTTGAACCTGATGTCAGACAACCCAGGTATGCGCTGGGATATCACCGAAACACGACAAGCGATTGGCTACTCTCCAGAGGATGGAAGCCCCGCGAAAACAACAGTGGGCATTTCCTTGAGATCCATGCTGCAGCGGCTGTTTACAGTCCGACTCCCCAGCTATTTCGCGACACGTTTCCCGAATTGGTAGAGTACAAGGCCCGGGTATTGTTGTCGCGTCGCGCAATCAGTTTCCGAAACTTCGCATCGAAGTATGCACTGAAAAGGTCAGCGTTGTCCGCTTCGCGGTCGACGGAGAGCAACATAACGAGCGCCAGAATTCGCAACCATTGGGTTTTGATTGTACGACACCAAACAGCGAGCATCGCTGAAGGGGTGTGACTTGAAACGATCTTTGGTTGAATGCGAGTCTTATCTGCGGACCGAACGAACCATCATTTCAACCCCTCATATAGCCGTCATTGATCATGTGTGCAGAGAACGCACGCGATGAGCCCATTTTTGCCGATGCTGCGCGATGTCCGAACGAAGGCAACGCGCAGTAAACCAGCTTTGCGAAATCGTGAGAATAGTCTCTTAATCGCCGTTCGAACCAAGACTAATTTTCGGTCTGATACCTCGCCAAGAGCGGGAACATCACTATGTTTTCTATATGCGAAGTAGGCGCCAGCTCGGTGTCAAGCTGGATTGTTCGCAAAATGTGCGAGTATCCAGCCCCGAAAACACTCCGTCTTGCGCGACAAGGACTGTGCGCCAACCCCGTGCTGCTGCACCGAGGATATCGGTGTGAAGAGTGTCACCGCACATCGCGATGCGTTCGGGCGGAATTCCTGGAAGCGTGGCTTCGACCATCTCAAATACTTCCGGAAATGGCTTGCCAAAGAACCTGATGTCTTGAAGGCCCTCATCTGCCAGCAAATGCCCGTAGTGACCGGGCTCCAGTGAAAACCCGAAGTCCCGTGGCGCTGCCAGATCAGCATTTGCGATCACCACTGGGCGCGGGTTGACCAACAAGCTGTCGCAAAGCATGGATTGTTGTGATTGTTGCCAGATTTCGGTCGAGAGAAACAAGAAACCGTCAGCGCGGTCAAAGTCTGTCTGGTCTGCCTCAAGCCTGATCGTCTCGGATAAGATGTCCGTCAGGTCGTCAGACGGAGAGGCGATGCAGCCCCACAGACCGTCGTTCAGGTTTGCCAAGGCTGCGTCGCGGCTGGTTACAATCTCATCTGCGTCAACCTGCATTCCGAGCTTTTGAAATTTGGCAGTGGCGCCCTGGTGATTATAGCTGGCGGCATTGGAAAGAATGCGAATCTGGTGTCCGCCTTCCCTGAGCTCTTTCAAACGAGCTGCCGCACCGGGAATCGGGGTTTCCCCAACATTCAGAACGCCAAAAGCATCAAACACAAAGGCGTCTACCTCGTCGCCAATATCCAGAAGTGACTCTATTTCCAGAGTGGCTGCGGTGAATGTTGCTTTTGGGAGTCTGGGACGTATGGACTGATAACGCGAAAATATCGAGTTGGCGTCAAACATGTGTCCAAATGTCCTCCTTTTTTGATGAGCGCCCCGACAAGTTTGACGCAATCCAGAATGTAGCATCAACAAAGCAAAATGGAAGAAAAAACAACATTATTAGCAAATCGTTGTTACGGAGATTTGAAATTTCACGTGCAAAGCATTGATAGATATAATCTTTACGAAACTTGCAACTAGGGCGTTCTACAAGATCTTATGTGGTTTTGGTTGAAAAATGTTGTTTTGTTGTTTCTTAGTGGTATGGTTCTGGCAACTTGAAGGGGGATAAATGGCGTCAAAGAAGATCAGACGGAGGGATTTGATCCAGCAGGTCGTGCAAGAGCGTGGCGGTGTCAGTGTGGGGGCTTTAGCGGAAATGCTAGGGGTCTCGACGCAAACCATCCGCCGCGATCTGGACATTTTGTGCGACGGTGAAAACCTGCGGCGCGCGCATGGGCGGATCGAGCTGGCTGAAAGCCGTTTGAATACCCCATTTGATCAGAGAGCCGGAACGAACATACGTGGCAAACGGTCGGTTTCCGAACTTGTTGCGAGCATGATCCCCAACGGGGCAAACGTGTTCCTTTCAATCGGATCGACTCCGCTTGAAGTTGCCAAGGCACTGTCCGGCCACCAGGAGTTAACGGTCATCACGAACAACCTGAGTGCCGCGATGGCGCTGAGTAATGAAATCTCAAACCGTATCCTTTTGCCAGGAGGCGAGCTGCGCCTGCCCGATCGTGATTTTATCGGCGAAGAAGCAACCGATTTCTTTGACAGGTTTCGTGCCGAGTTCGCAATATTTGGCGTTGCCGGTGTGGCGCATGATGGTGGGTTGTTAGAATTTCATCCAGCTGAGGTTCGGGTGAGAATGAAAATGCAGCAGCACGCAGCCAAATCGATCCTCGTAATAGACAGCAGTAAATTTGGTCGCATTGCGCCAGCATTGGGCGGCAACATCTCGGATGTCGACGTTGTCGTGTGCGACCGTCCTCCGGGCCCTGAATTTTCCGATCTCGCAGACAGTTTGGGCGAAGCCATTACTTACTCACAAGGAGAGCGCTGAATATGGCAGAACCGTTTGTTCACGTCGACAATATTGCTAAGCGCTGGAATGGGCAGCTTGGCGTCGAGAATATTAATCTTTCGATCCCGCGTGGTTCGTTCGTAGCGCTGCTTGGCCCGTCGGGCTGCGGCAAGTCAACGACGCTGAGATTGCTGTCGGGACTAGAATTGCCGGATGAGGGGCGGATCGTCATTGACGGGCGTGACATCACTACTTCTGCCCCTGCAGAACGCAATCTGTCGATGGTGTTCCAGTCTTATGCATTGTTCCCGCATCTGAGTGTCGCGGAAAACGTTGTTTTTGGCCTCAAGGTGCGAAAAGTCGTCGCGGCGGAACGGCGCGAGAAACTGACCCGGGCGCTCGAGATCACTGGCTTGCTGGGCTATGAGCAGCGTAAGCCGGGGGAATTGTCGGGTGGTCAGCGCCAGCGTGTGGCGCTTGCACGTGCGATCGTGGCAAACCAGCCGCTGTGCCTGATGGATGAGCCGCTTTCGAACCTTGATGCCAAGCTGCGCGCCTCTGTGCGCAAGGACATCAAAAAACTTCAGGTCGATTTGGGCATCACCGTAGTTTACGTCACGCATGACCAAACCGAAGCGATGAGCATGGCCGACATGGTCGTGCTGATGAAAGACGGCCATATCCAGCAGACAGGGTCCCCGGAAGAGCTTTACTACAAGCCTGCTAACACTTTTGTCGCCGAGTTTGTCGGTGCCCCGCCAATGGCGCTGATCAAGTCAGAAGGCGTGCCGGGATTTGAGCGCGCAACGACAATTGGCCTTCGCGCCGAAGCGGTGAAGGTGGTGGAATCGGGCAAGGGCAGGCTGACTTGTAAAGTATCGGAATGCGAATTCCTGGGTTCCGAAACATTCATTGGCCTGTCACATCCTGCTGCCAATGGTCTGACCGTCTCCATGCCCGGACTGAAACATATTCCGGCAGGAGAAGATCTGGAGATCAGCTTTGCCGATGAAGACCTGCATTTCTTTGACGACATGGGCAAGCGACTGGCCGGGTAGGTCGAGCAACTGAACTTTGGAAAGGCAAGAATAACTGTCATCACTGGGAGGAAAAAATGAACGTTATTAAGAAGATAAGTTTGGCTGCCGTCTCGGCCACCGCGCTGACATCGGCGGCGGCGGCTGAGACGGAACTAACAATGTATTATCCTATCGCGGTTGGCGGCGCGCTGACCGAGGTAGTGGATGGCATCGTTGCCGATTTTGAAGCCGCCAACCCTGACATCAAGGTCAACGCGATCTATTCAGGCAACTATGACGACACGCGCGTTCGTGCCTTGTCCGCACTTGCATCGGGTGAACCGGCTCAGCTGGCGGTGATGTTCTCAATCGATGCCTATGATCTGATCGAGCAGGATCTGATCGTGGCCTACGAAGATATCGACGGGGTTAACCCGGGCTGGCTAGAGAGCTTTTATCCTGCATTGATGGCCAATGGCCGGATCGAGGGTAAAACTTGGGGCATTCCATTCCAGCGTTCAACTATCGTTGCCTATTACAACAAGGACCAGTTTCGTGCGGCAGGTCTTGACCCTGAGGCACCGCCCAAGACCTGGGACGAGCTGATTAGCATGGGCAAGGCACTGACCAACGACGACACCTATGGCCTGATGATCCCATCGACAGGCTATCCCTATTGGATGTTCCAGGCGTTGGCGATCCAGAACGGCAAGGAGGTGATGTCCGATGACGGCCTGACCACCTATTTCGATGACGAAACCGTTGTCGATACGTTGGAATTCTGGCAGTCGCTGTCGCAGGAGCATGGCATCATGCCCACTGGCACCGTTGAATGGGGTACCCTGCGGCAGGCGTTCCTTGAAGGTCAGACCTCGATGATGTGGCATTCGACCGGCAACCTTACGGCTGTGAAGAACAACGCCAGTTTTGACTTTGGCGTCGCCGAGCTTCCGGCCAATGTGCGGCTGGGTTCGCCTACCGGCGGCGGCAACTTCTATGTTTTTAAGGAGACATCGGACGAAGAGCGCGCGGCGGCCATGAAGCTGATCGAATTCATGACCTCTCCCGAGCAAGCGGCAGCGTGGTCCATCGCGACCGGCTATATGGGCGTGTCTCCGGCAGCGTATGAAACCGAGGCGCTTAAATCCTATACAGAAGAGTTCCCACCCGCTCTCGTTGCCCGAAACCAACTGGAAAATGCTGTTGCCGAATTCTCGACCTTTGAAACCGCACGCGTGCGCGAAGGTCTGAACAACGCAATTCAGGCGGCTTTGACCGGCACAAAATCGGCTGAAGACGCGCTGGGGGAAGCCCAGACGGCGGCTGTGCGCCTGCTGCGTGATTACCAATAACCTCAACTCCCTGGCGTCGGGCAGAGATGCCCGACGCACCCTACCTTGAGGGCCGCTATATGGCAGAGCATGTGAATATCGAGCGTCGTAGACAGGCCATCTACGGTTGGATTCTGTTGTCACCAGCGGCAATTCTACTGACGACCTTTGCGTTTTATCCTTCGCTTGCGACCTTGTGGTCGAGCTTGTACAGCCGAGAAACCAGAAGACGCCCCAGCGAATTTGTCGGCGGCGAGAACTATGCCGACCTGTTCGCCGACCCAACCTTTTGGAAAGTTGTCGTGAACAACTTGATCTATGCGGGCGCGACCATCCCTATTTCTATTGCAATTGCGCTTTCGATGGCGCTTTGGGCGAACTCCAAGATTCCGGCTCGCGGGTTTGTACGCACCGCCTATTTCACGCCCACGGTCCTGCCAATGATCGCAGCGGCAAACCTTTGGCTGTTTTTTTACACTCCCGGGTTGGGTGTGCTCGACCAGATCGGCGGTCTGTTTGGCCTTCCCTCAATCAACTGGCTGGGACAGCCTGAAACTGCGCTGTGGGCTGTAATCATCGTGACGATCTGGAAAGAGGCTGGGTTTTTCATGATCTTCTATCTGGCGGCCTTGCAGACGATCCCTGAGGACCTCAAGGAAGCTGCCGACATTGAAGGCGCCAGCCGCTGGACCTATACGCGCCGGATCGTACTGCCGTTGTTGATGCCGACGACGCTATTTATCATGGTCAATGCGTTGATCAACTCTGTGAAATTGATCGATCATTTGTTCATCCTGACCAAGGGCGGGCCCAACGACGCCTCCAAGCTTATCCTTTATTACATCTGGGAAATGGCCTTTGCCTTCTTTGATGCGCCCCACGCAGCGGCAATGACCATCCTAGTGCTTGTCGTGCTCGGCGTGGTTGCCGGCGTCAAGTTCACCATTCTCGACAAGCGGACTCACTACCAATGAGCGGATTTTCCAAACATATCGAATCCTTTGGTGCACTGCTGTTGGCCGTGATTTGGATTTCCCCGCTGGTCTTTGCCTTTTGGGCGGCGTTCCACAGCACCTCAGACGCGGTCAATTTTAACATCACGTCGCCATGGACGCTCGACAATTTCCGCACCGCTTGGGAGGGCGCGCCTTGGCTACGCTATTTCCTCAACACCTTCCTTTTAGTGACGGTGATCCTTATTGGTCAGTTCTTTGTCACGACGCTGGCAGGATTTGCCTTTGCCCAGGTCCAGTTTCCGGGTCGAGATTTCGTGTTCATCCTCGTGTTGATGCAACTTTTCATCCTGCCCGAAGTGTTGATCGTGGAAAACTATGCAATGGTTTCACGCCTCGGATTGTTTGACACGATTCTTGGCGTCGGAATGCCCTATATGGCCTCTGCCTTTGGCATTTTCCTAATGCGGCAGGCGTTTAAGGGTGTTCCTATAGAACTGCATGAGGCAGCGCGCGTCGAAGGCTGCGGCTGGTTCGGAATTCTTTGGCGAGTCTATGTGCCCTTGGCGCGCCCGACATATCTTGCTTATGCGTTGGTGTCGGTATCGACCCACTGGAACAACTTCCTCTGGCCGCTCATCGTGACCAACTCGCCCGACACACGCCCGCTGACGGTTGGCCTGTCGATCTTTGGCGCACCGGAAAATGGTGTGGACATAAGCGTCATTTCAGCGGCAACGATGATGTCCGTTGCGCCCTTGTTGATCGCGTTCCTCGTGTTCCAGCGTCAATTCGTTCAGGCTTTCCTGCGCGCGGGAATCAAATAGTCATGGCGACGTTTCTTCATCTAAGTGACTTGCACGCGGTATCGCGCGGCGATTTGTGTTCAGGCGTGCTTGATACCCGTTCGATCCTGATTGGGGTCATTGATCGATTGATCGAAAAAGGTGAAGCTCTTGGCCCGCTCGACGCGGTTCTAGTAACTGGTGACGTCAGCGAAGATGGCAGCCCGGGCAGTTACGATTTCGCGCGCGCGCAACTGGAGCGGTTTGACCTGCCTATTTATCTTGTTCCTGGAAATCATGATGCGCGCAAGCCAATGCAAAAGGCCTTTTCAGGTTTGGACACCATGCCAGTGGATGGGCTTGTCGATTGGGCGGACACAGTGGGCGATACCCGTGTTATCGGGCTTGATACACTGGTTGAAGGACAAGGCGGCGGCAAGCTGCGCGTGGAAAGTCTTGATCTTTTGGAGCGGGAACTTTCTGGGTCTGACGGGCCGGTTGTCGTTATGTTGCACCACCCGCCATTTTGCATCGGGATTGATTTCATGGATGTTATCGGACTGGAGAACCGTTCCGATCTGGCAGATATTCTTTCAGTTCACTCAGGGGACATCACGGTGTTGGCTGGACATGTCCATGGCGTTCACATTGGTCGCGTTGGCGGTCACGTTGCCATGACAGCGCCGGGCCTTTGCAGCGGTTTTGCACTGGATCGACGCGCGGCCGCTCCAGTTGGTTTTTTTTCTGGACCTACGGGCTGCGCAGTTCTCGAGACCGGAAAGAACGATATATGGAGCGTTGTTTCGCTAGACGCTGCCGAGGGGCCGTACTCATTCTGAAGTGGCCGGATTGGCCCGGAATCCAAAGACTCGGTGATAGTAGAAAACTCACCCACAATTATTGTTTTGAATTTGGCTGCTGCTGCGGCACTTCTGTTCGGGGCTGTTCGCCTTGGGCGCACTGGTTTTGAGGGAGCCTTTGGAAGCCAGCTGCGGTTTTTTTGCGCCGGTCGACGGGAAACCGGTTTGATTGGGTTAGCCCTGATTTTTCTGTCGCTTGATCTTATTCGCGACACCAACGCGCCTCTGGCAAACAGCGAGGCCGCTCCGGGGGCCTTGAATTACCTTTCTGCTGACCCGTTGACGGCCTTTTTGCTGGCGGTGTATTTTGCCTGGCTGGTGCATTACTGCGTCGCAGCGATATTGTTGCTTGCAACCCTTGCGGCTCAGAGCGTTCTGCCCCTGTCGGCGACTTTTGCCATGGTTCTTGGGACCAATCTGGGCGGTGCCTTTATTGCGTTTGTTCTGACCTTGCAGGCCGATGTCTCGGTGCGCCGGGTCGTGTCTAGCAACTTGTTCCTGCGTGGCGGTGGGGCGGGGCTGGTGCTGTTTTTGCTCTTCCGGCTTGACGGAGTTGACCTTGTTTCCGGGGCTAGCACCGTTCAGCAGGTTTTGAACCTGCAATTTCTGCTCAACTTTATGCTTCTTGTTGGCTGTATTCCGTTTCTTGGCCCGATGATGCGTTTGGCGGAGAGTATTTTCGCTGATGACAAAAAAACAGCGCCAAGACCAACGGACGTACGGACCTGGATCCTTCGGTTCAGAACCAGCCGTCGCGCGCCTTTGCTTGTGCGCATCGTGAGTTGGTCGAAATGAGCAATAGGATCGAGATCATGATGCGGGACTCAATGTCACTTTTGACAATTACGATGATGCCATTGCCCAAAAACTGTTGCGCCCGGGTGAGGCCGGGGGGTGGGGTGCGACTTCCGACTCAATCGGGTATCGGGCGGAAGAACCGGCAAGCGATTTGATTTCAGTGGCAGCTCAGGGGCAGAAAAACGTTGAATTGGACTTATTCAAAGTTTTCAGTGCCTGTGGAACGTCACTGATATTTGACTCAATCGACGACCAAAACCTCAATAAATTAGTGAACCCCGTCATTCAAATCTGACTCAAACGTGAAGCATTTCTGACCCAACCTGCGAAGCAACACTTCGCTAACACTTGGCGTTGCCCTATGTATCCGACGTCAAAAGCACAAAGCCTAACCTACCCCTCCACTACGATCCCGCAAACTGTTACTGAACCCCGAACGGAAGATGTCTTGACGCGTGAAGCATAATCACAGCAAGGCCTATCATGGCTGGGCTCATGCCTTGAAATCTGCGTAAGGTTCCTCAGTTAAGTGAACCCAGAAAATCGTTTGGCCCGCGAAGCCCCCAAATTGGACGCCGGAATCTATCACTCGTGAAGTATTGTAGTCTTTACCGGGCCCAGGAGGAGGCACCTTTGCATGTGCAACTCGTAATGCCTCTTCAAGACTTGCACCTACTCCTTCGTACAGAACGATTTCGGCAGTCATACCGCACTCCTTCAAGTTAATTTTGGTTCTAAGAACGCAACAATCGCATCCGTGATCTTTCCTCCAGAAGCCTTGTCAAACGTAATAAACATAGGCTGAGTATTTATCTCTAAGAAAATCAATTTGTCAGTTTCATCGCGCATAAAGTCCGCAGCATAAAACGTCAAACCAAGAACTTCAGCTAGTTTCCTAAGACTGCACAGTAAGTCGCCTGGTGGGTTAGTCAGCTCGATTTTTGCCTGATGTCTCTCTCGGTAATCCAGGTCTTCGCTGGTAATGCTGAAAGCGACTGCCTGATCTCCGACACCGAAAACCCTCATTTCTGGACGGTTAAGTTTTTTTTGAATGAAGCGCGGATAGTCAGCCTCACGGGTATATCCGGTTTGCTTTGTGGCATGTGTGAGCGCTGATTGAAGCTCAATGGTTAAACTTCCTCCGGCTACTGGTTTAACGATTGTCTGGGTACCTTTATAGTGATCAACCTCGCTAGAAGAGAGTGTTCCGATAAGTGTCTTGCACACTTCCAAGCCGCATTGTCGAGCAAGAATCAGGTTGTATATCTTGTTGTTTTCACAAGAATTTGAAAATCTGTTGAAGCACCGTATTTCTTCGTTGGCCAGCATCCATCCGCGTATCGCATAAAACCAATTGAGAGCTACAGACGAAAGGTTGCTGTCTTTCCGGCTTTGTTGCGCCCAGAATACGTCATGCCGAATGAACGTTGAAGAAGGCCTAATAAGTTCTCCATCAACAACAATACCGGGCTCATCCAATTCGATTGCGATGTTTGGTGCGCAGTCCGGTCCGACAATCAAGTCCTTGAATGGCACGCCCAAATGTATCAGACGCCTAATCAGCCATCCGATGTTTGGGTCCAATTGGCCTCCTGCTACGAGTATCAAACCTAAACCAAATTACTTATGAGTTAGTCTGGGTCCTCTTCACCCAGAGCTTTGGTCGTGATCCCTCCGATGTCCTCTTCCTCGCCAATGGCCAGCGTCGTCACAATGCCATCTTCTTCGCCGACCGGCATCGTGGTGACTGGGGGATCTTCCTCGCCAACTGCCATTGTGGTGACGTCCTCGGAAACTCGGCCCTCGGCTTCTTCTTCGCCGTCCGCCATTGTCGTAAGCGGAGGATCTTCTTCGCCGAGCGCCAAGGTTGTAATTGGCGGATCTTCCTCGCCAATAACCAACGTAGTCAACTTTGAATCGCTCATCGAATAATCCTCTCGTCAAAATTGGTGAATACAGTATAGCACGCTGGCACCCAAAAATACATAAACGCATATTCGGAACGAGCTAACAGGACCATCGTAAGCGTCCTGTCAGAGCGTTATCTCCAAGGCAACGTTCGTTGACATAGGCGGTCTCGATGACAGCTAGGTGTCCGCGCCAGCTCAGCCACCAACACGTGATCGGATGAAGAAGTGTTTTGGCCCAAGGCGATGGCCCGCATAGCGTGTTCGGAGGTGTTATTGCGGCGTTCAAGGTCACCGTACGTGAAGTACAATTGGGTCGCGTTAACCTATCATATGCGGATGGTATCGGCGTTCCTGAATCGGACATTGCCTTGATCGCGACCATGAGGCCGTCCAAGCTGTCAATTCAACGCTGATGAAAGTGCTCAGCGGCGTGTGGCCATATGCTGCAACAGCTCCGAGGTTTGCTGTGTGCTCATAGTTCCAGATACTGCATTTTGCACGAGTGACTTCGGAGCACCGATTGCCGCCGTTGGCCTGCGAAAGGACGGCGCAGAGCGGATGAGGTGGATGGCTCCTGCTCCACCGGCATCGAACGTGCCAAAGTGCAGTTGTTATCGACTGCTGGGAAAGGAGCCACCCAATGACA
>NZ_JBQFQX010000006.1:0-245594 GCF_056537105.1 Ruegeria sp. CH11 | reverse complement strand
CCCTCAATAAACCGCCCCATGGATTGCCTCCGCGCCGATTGCTGAAAGCATACCATCTCTCGGAAAACAGAGGGAGTTTTCACACAGCCTCTCCGCTTTGCAGAAGTTTAGTGATGAGCTGTGTATGTCGGGTTAACGCCTAAAGCTGACATCTCAATTGCGTTCGGCAACGGTGGTTGCACCCTCCCGCTACCAGCGTCAGAAATCCACAACACAGACCGTTCAGACTACAATTGATCCAATGGATCAATTAATGAACGACCAAACCTCGTCAGGCTCATAACCTGAAGGTCAGAGGTTCAAATCCTCTCCCCGCAACCAAATTCCAAACAGCCCGTTCAAACTACAAACAGTCCACCAGACCAATTGCAGATCGTTGGCGCGCGGAACCGGCAATATCTTGCCGGTAGTGAGTTAGCATCTTTTCAATTCGTAACAGATCGCGATAAAGCTCGGTGACCACTCAAATCGGCATTGAAGCTTCTTGCAAAACAGCGACCGCAAAACGAATTCAAATTGGCCGCGCCTGTCCGGTGCCGCCCGAATTGCGATTGCGTTTGGGCTTATTGGTCTTGTCTCGGCCTGTGCCCAGAACCCAAACGAAGTGGAACTTGATCCCGAACGTCAGTCGATGGCGCTGCGAGAGGTCGCGCAAAAACAGGCCCGGGGGCACAGGGTGTGGTGCGTACCCTACGCGCGAAACCTCAGCGGCATTCAGATTCGTGGCAATGCCAAAGACTGGTGGGCGCGGGCGCACAACATTTTTGAGCGGGGCAATGAGCCTGCTGTCGGCTCGGTAATGTCGTTTCGGGCAACCGGCGGAATGCCTCTTGGCCATGTCGCCGTCGTGTCCGATATTGTCGACGACAGGCAGGTTATCGTGAACCACGCCAATTGGCACCGAAACAAGGTGTCGTTGAAGATGGGCGTCAGGGACGTTTCAAAAAACAACGACTGGTCATTGGTTCGGGTCGAAAGCCAGCCGGGCCGGTATGGCAGTTTCTATCCGATAAACGGTTTCATTTATCCAAAAGTCGATGGGTGAGCTCAAACGGTTCCTATTTGTTGACCGGATTTGATGGACTGGTTCGGTTGTTGGTGCGTATCTGATCTTTAGTTCGTCCGGACAATTGGATCTGGCACCGGCAGGCGGAAAAGCTAGACACATCTATTTGGGCCCGCGCACACTCCAGAAGAATAGTTCAAGCGCGCGGGATTTGTCGGTGCCGACGAAGGTATCGGAAAAGGCGATGTCCAGAATGGATGGGTTGAACGGAACTTTCTGGCTGAGCACTTCGAAAAACCGCGCGACCCAAAGGGCGCGTTCGGGGTCCGAGTAGTCGATCTTGCCAAAAATCGCATAGCGATCCGTCGTGAATGTGCGGGCTGTCTGGTCGAATTCGCAACCCGGTATCTGGCGGGCGCTGTGGACGATGATCTCCTGATCGCCGAGATAATAATGGAATTTTTTGTCACAGAACGCTTTGGCAGCGGCTGCGTGAGAGGCCAGTACCTCGACTGCCTCATACCCCTCGCGACCCTTTGCGCACTGATTTTGGTTGTCGTCCAGCCAGTCGATCAGCAGATTGCGATAGCGCGGAAGCTCATCAGCCTCGAGTATCGCACGAATGCCATTATTGGCCGCTGTGGTGTTTCCGACAACGCCGATCAGGGGCAGCTTGGGGCACCCATCGCTCGGCGGCTTGGCCAGCTTGTGCAGATCGATGAAGCTGATGCCGCTCAGGAACAAGGGCGGCGAGAGTATCATGCCGCTGCGGCGTTCGTTGGTGATTGTGCTTGGGTCGCAAAGGATGTCGAACTTGTCCCCGAAATACTCAAAACGACTTGTTTCGGGGTCACTTTCAATGAGGTCATCGACATCAACGATTTCAATGTTGTCGAAAACCAGCCTGTCGCCTGTGCCTGAACTGCTGTCGGGATCTCTGGGATTGGCCATGAGGTCGGTCAGGACCGCGTCGCAGATCTTGATGATATATCCGGTGTATTTGTCTTGTGCCAAGGGGCCGGGTGTGGCTGCGGTCAATACATCGAAGTTCCCTTTGGAGCGGTAGGAAAACGGGCGCGCATCGCTGCGCACACCGATCCGCAGGATGACCTTAGACGATTCATCTTTCTTGGTTACGGCGTCATTTTCTGTGATCGGATTGGTGTCTGTTCGCGGTTCCGATGTCTGAGCGGCCGCGCCCTGTCCCCAGACGACTGCGATGATCGAGCCCAGGACAACAACGACCAACACAATGAGCGATGTCTTCGATACTTTGGGGCCGATGGCCTCTTTCAGGCGCACCACTGGGGCTTTCAGGACGCGTATGATCAGCCAATCCGTGCTGCGGTTTTCTTCGGTCATCTCAAGGAACGCGGCAAACATCACGATAAACACCGAAGGCATCGTGGCCGTAACTATGGTGTCGCGCAGGGCTTCGCGGCCTATTGTCCAGCTACCCGGGATGAACGGTATTGCGATGCGGACCTTGTCGATCGTGGACGTATTGACCATGAAGATCACCCAGGACATCAGAACCAGGATCACGGCGCAGATCAGGCCGGTGGCCAATGATGCCTCGACCGGCCAATCCTCGTGTTTGTCCATCAGGATCAAGGCCGTGATGCTCAGGATCATGCAGGGGACCAGATGCCAGGCGAAATAGACCCAATTGCGTTGGAACAGGTCGGTGATCTGCCGTTGCGTGACGCTGAAATTTGAATCCCAGACTAATGCGATGACATAGGCCGACGATAAGGCGAACACCCCGATCAAAGCCGGAGAAACGCTCATCGACAACAAACGCAGGAACGGGATACGGCGAAACGACCAGGGCTTCCACGAGTTCTGATCGACCCGCACCTCGCGAAAGAAGATTGTGGCGACGATGGTGGCAAACACCATAAGGCCGCGTTGCAAGACGTCCCAGAATGACCATTTGACGATGCGCGAATACTGACCGGTTATCCAACTGGCCTTACCTTCCTGCTCTGCTGTCTGACAAGCCTCGGACAGTTGGGCCGAACCATCAGACCCGGGATCATTCTCAGCGGTGTTCGGGGATGTGAGGTTTGCAAGACATGTGGGCCACGTTGGTAATGACACAAGCTCGGCTTGCGTTGCTGCCTGCGTATCCCGTCCGCGTGTTGGGGTCAGGGCACGGACTGTGTCGCTGAACTTGACCCCGACCTGGTCTCCTGCTTTCAAGGTTACGTCGACCAGGGTATCTTCCCCGAGCTCGGTTGTGGCCATGGCCCCGCCCTCGAACTCGACCGTCGCGACGGTTCTTGTTGGCAGTTTCGCCGGGATTGTAAGATCTGATTTTAATGTAATCCTGCCCTGTGTTTCGGCGGGCAGATCGACCCCGGATCGACCGGCGACGTCGACGCGCGGCAGGCCGCGCTGTGGCGTGTTGTCGACAAGCGGCAATTCAAGGATCGTGACCTTGCTGCTTTCGCGCAACGGGATATCCGCGGTGCCTTCCGCCAAAAACACGACCGTGGCGGTTCGGTCTTGCTCAAGGACTTTGGATTCGGTTTTTCCTCCCAGAACCTGTTGTTCCACGGATTGTCCTGCTTCCAGCGTCAGAGACCCTTTGGTTTCTTTGGTCAGTGTGGCCAATACGACGGTGGCGTCCGGCAGCGTCAGGGTGCTTTCCGGTGCGTCGTCATTCCACGCGGCTTCAATCTCGGTTTCCGCCAAAGAAACCCGGTCATCCACCGTGTACTGACTGCGCCAGTGGTATGTCAGGAACGATATGAACAGTGTCACAAGAACGCCAAAAAACATCGACATGGCAAAGGCATTCAACTCGGTCCGGTAACCCCGCGCGATCCGCTTGTCGATTTTGGCGATGGTCGATCTTTGGTCGGTGTTCTTGATGGCGTGATTGTTGCGCACATAGAACACCGCAAAAACTGCTTTGGCGCTGTTGGATGTCAGGACGGCCTTTTCATGCAGGTCCTTAAAGGACTTCTCTTTAGCTTCAAGCCCATCCAATAGGTTCTCGACTTCTTTGACCTCGTCCGCCAGTTGCTGCGGGACATCCTTGAAGGCGTCGAAATGTGTCAGCGGGAAATGCAGGCGGCTGAAACCAGCGGTTACAGACGGCGCCAGACAATCGATGGTGCTAAGTTGGGCCTTGATGTCGTCGTCATACTGGTCCGACACCTTTTTGTACGCCGCAGTCTTGGTCAGCTTGGCGTATCTTTGCAGAAGCGGGCTGGGGTGTTTTTTGTTCAGTTCTAGGTAGTCGACGGCCTGTAACCGCTCCAACACGTTGTAAACGCCGCGCGGCACTCCGGCCAGACGATGGGCCAGCGCCCGCATGTACGTCTCGACCGGCTTCATCGCCCCCATCGACAGAAACGCAATCAGGAAAGCCGATACGAAGATCGGTTTGCCATAGGTCGAATCGGCCAGTTCCAGCGGGTCCGACATGGGACCGACCAGATTGGTATGGGCCCCTACCTCAAGCTCGGCCAGATTGGCGCTGCGCACCAGCAGGAACAGCTCGGTCGAACTGAGGATTATAGCATAGGCCAGCAAGTAAAGCAGCGAGTAGAACAGAAACCCTGCCATCCACTCGCGCGGGGTGCAGAGATTTTCAAGCTCAACATCTTCGAGAATGGCGTGATAGGGGAAGGGCGAATTTCCAAGCGTTGTCCGATAGTTGCGATCTGCTTCAATCAGCAGAGAGAAGGCACCGAACAATACCGCGCCCAGATAGATCCATTCGTTCATGAACTTGGATCAGGCGACCCGCTAGGGGCAGTCCTGAACCTCAGGATTGCAAGGTCCCGCTGCGAAATCGTCCGACAACGTGGTCGGATCGAATGGCAGAACCATGATCGCCATGACGACGCCAAAAAACGTCAGTTTCATCATTCCACTCCAAAAAAACCCAAAGAAATAAAGTCTTAAACTAGCATAAATCCTCGCATATCGCAACTTAGGCGCGAAATGCAGGTGCAAGACCACACGAATTCAGCGTAGGCAGCGCCGGATCAGCCTGATTCCGTGCCAATCGGAACCCGCAACGCGAGTGCGTGTTAACGCAGGGCCTTTGCTTATTGGCCCAACGCCTGATCCAGCGTCTCGTGGAACCGCGCAGTCACTTTGGCGAAGCCCTCGTCTGTGCCGTGGATCTCGTCGATCCAATCGGTCACGTTTGGCATCGCGCCACGACAATCCACGACCCAAACCTGATCATGATCCTGTGCCAACTGCTCCAGCATTGTGTAGAGGTGATCAATCAGCCGTTTCACGATGTTGCGACGCAAATCTCGCTGTGCCTGTGTGTCGGTTGGGAATTTGCGCTGATCCAGCGGTTCCCCAAGCCATTCGTTGTCGGCAGCGTGAATGGGATTGCGGGGGTCATTTTCGAAATGCGGGTAGGGAAAGGTGTAATCATAGCCATGAATGATGATCGGCAGGGTCTCGAGACCCGGCTCTCCGCGTACATCGGTGATCACTTGCGTATACAAATCGCGCAGCGTTTTGATCCGGTCATTCAAAACATCGCCGTTGATGAACGCATCGATATTCGTGACGCGGCTATCGAATTCGTTGAGGATATCGAAAAGGGCTGACTTTTTGGTGTCGGGGTCCTCTCCGATGATGTCATTTCCTGCCGCTGAGAACAGAAAGGCGCGGACGTTGTCCTTTTGGCGGCGCAGATTGGTCAGGTATTCGCATCCGCCACTTTGTTTGGGGCCTTTGACCATGTTCTTTGCCGTGTCACCCGCAGCCGCCAGCGACAGGATGGCATATTTGTCCGATAGATGGTCGAGGATTTCGTCCACTAGAATCGGAAACTGAAACCAACTGTCACCCTCGGCGACCAAAACTGGTTTGTGCTTGTTGAACGTACGATCCAGAATGAATGCGGTGCGCCGCGCGGTGCGTTCGATGGCGTTCCCGGCCAGCATCGCGCTTTCAAGCTGGATGTCGTCGGGGATGTCCACCACAAGATCGGGATTTGGTAGGATCTGAAAGTCGAAAGCGCCCTTGCCGGGGATCACGATGGAATAGGCACGAAACTCTTTGCGGCGATTTCTGTTGGCGGAAAGGGACACGTAGGTGTCGTACGAAATTTTATCCATTCAAAAAAACCTTGTACAATGAAGCCTGTTTTTTAAGCTCAAGTTTATTCTACATAAAAATCATTTGTGAGTTCACATGGCAATTACCCCGGCGGATCTGGGCTTTGAAGATCATGATGACAGCCTTGCGCGTATGCAATCGCGCAAGGCTAAGTGGCATCTAGCTCAGGCAAATATCGCAAAAGGAAATGGACGTGCGGTCGAAAGTGATCAGCGCCGTCTGAAGGCTGAGCTACGGCAAAAGGCGATGGAAAATGCCGAATCGCAAGGCCCGCCAAGTTTTTTGACCCTGACACCAGGATTGGGCCAGGAGGCCAATATCGGTGAGAAGAACAATATACTCTCTGGCGAGTTTCTCGAGATTGGTATTCTGACCGCGCGGTCTGTCTGCCGGATTTCCAGGGGTGTGAAAACCGGGACAGGGTTTCTGGTTGGCAACAGCGTGGTGGTGACAAATCACCACGTCATCAAGAATGAGGACGAGGCAAAAGGCACGCTGTTCGAATTTCTTTTTGACGACAACAGCATCGGCACACCGCGCAGCACCGAATCCTATGCGGCGGACACGGATCATTTCTTCTGGTCAGACGAGAAGCTGGATATCTGCTTTCTGGGGCTTCAGGGCGTGACCGACATCAAGACCTTTGGCTGGCTGCCTTTGCTGCGAGAAGAGGGCAAGGCCCTGATCGGTGATCCCACCAACATCATCCAGCATCCCGCCGGCAAGAAGAAACATATCGTGGTTCACGACAGTGTCTTTACGCTAGTCGACAACGGGACCGATGCCGATGCGTTTTGCTGGTACACGGGCGATACCAACAAAGGCAGTTCCGGCTCACCCGTTTTGAACAACCGCTGGGAGGTTCTGGCCGTGCATCACAAGGCGATACCAGACACGGATGTCAACGGGCACGTTCTGGACGTCAACGGCAAGAAGATCGCCAAAGACAGATTTGAAGAAAACGATGCGCGGGTACGCTGGCTGGCCAATGAAGGTATCCGGGTTTCGCGTATCGTCGACAAGCTTGAAGCGCAGACTTTCACCAATGCGAAACACGCTCAGGTCCGCGACGACCTGCTGGCTTTGTGGGCCGATCCGCTGGTCACCGACCGGGCGCGACGGGCCTCATTCGACGGGATGAAGGGGCTGCTTTAGCGGGCGCGATGTTCTGATTTATTCCGAGGCTATTCAAAAGCCGACGAATCATGGTTTATTTAGTATATATTTATCAATCATTAAGTGTATTTATCGGAGCCTTATATGCCACGCAAAGCACTTGCCGCCCTTCTTTTGGTCGCCGGAACCGCTGCGGCCGAGGAGTTTTCGCAGAACGACGTTTCCATTCTTCTCGAGGCACCAATGCAGGCAAGTGACCCGCGTGTCGAAGTGCCTGAGGCGATTTTTTCCACCGCGCTGGCAGCGACAGCTGGCGCAGTCATTGATGCCGTCAATGGAATGCCGAGTGCGGTGCAGACCATCGATTCAAGCCTTCTTACAGGTCGTCGTGACCAGTTGCATGTGGCCTCGGTCCGGATCGATCCGGGTGCGCCGGGTCTGGACGCAGCGTTCAGGCCGTTCGGGCGCAACTTGCAAATCAGGCTTGTCGTGCAACCTGTCGACTTTGCCGCAAGCAGCGCGGTCAAGGACGAAGCCGTGCATCTGGTCTACACCTTTGGCGCAAACGCTTCAGAAAGTATGCCGTCCTGTCCGTTCCGGGTATTGCCTGATCAGGCCGACATGGATGATTTTCAGGCAGCGCTGGATGATCTGGCCGCCATTCGGGATGAATTGGCGGCGATGGGAGTGGACACAGCCGGGACTCCGCTGGGCGTTCACCCGGCGTTCGAAAACCCTGCCGCTGCTGAGCTGCTCACTGCGCGCCTTGACAGCTTTTTGGAGAACCACCTGAGCGAAGACAGGCTATCCGCAGTATCTGTCGCGGGTCTGCCGCCCGGTGCGCCCGAGCCGTGGGTGTTTCTGGCGTTGCAACGGAATGACGCCGGGTTCGCCCCGGTTCCCAGCCCTGCCATTGCCCAGCCTGAGGATGGCGCCGGGGCCATGAACTTTCAGCAGATGCTGACATTTTTGGAGGATTCCCAGAACGGCGGTGTTGTGCCGCCGGGTCTGACTCGCAACCGATTGCCGGTTGATTGTCTGGCGAACTTTGTCCTCCCCGCAATTGGTTTGCCGCAGCCCGACCCCAGCGCCGGTGTCTCGACCAGCACGTTGTTTGGCAGTGGCAACAACAGCCCCGAGGGCGCGGCTGATATCGCCAGCGTCATTGCCGATGCCGGTGCTGCGCATTTCTTCAATACGGATTGCGTCAGTTGCCACACCGAAACCCGCCGGGAATTGGACGCCGGGCCAGACACGCAGGTCGTGGCCGAGCGTATCGCGTCGGAAGAAGACCTCGCGATCGACGATCTTCCACGCAGTCCAGACGGGGCAGGGAACCGCTTTGATCGCTGGAACGTCCGCGCCTTTGGCTGGTTCCCCGGATTTCGTGCACCCGGCACGCGCGCGCATGCCACGGTCACGCGTCGGACCGCACGCGAAACGGCCGAAGTGGTGGCTTGCCTCAACGAAGGGGATTGGACCCAGCTGGATATCCCCTGCCTAAGCGAAGATCACACCCAGTTCTTTGATCAGGGATGGCAAGACGAGATTCGCAGAATGTACTACCACACCAGCCAGGGCGGAGACATCATGCCGCTCAGCTGGTTCCTTGCGCTTGAAACGAGCGACGGCACGATGCGCTTTGCCTCGCCCGAGAATCTATCGCGGTACGGGCTGTTGCCATCACACATTGACGCGCTCAATCCGCACGGTTTGCCGGTTGGATTTGCCGTGGCATCCACCGAGGATGGTTCAAAAGTTGGTTTGAACTGTGCGGCGTGCCATACCGCCGATGTCGTTATCGACGGCGCGCAATTCAGGGTCGACGGTGCTCCTGCGAGTTTTGACTTCGACCGGTTCGTCCTCGATCTGGCGCGGGCGGTGCGCGAAACCGGCCAGATGGATCTCTCCGACCCCGCTAATCCGCAACCCGCACCTCGCTTTGCCAAATTCATGCAGAACCTTGGTCTGAGTAATCCTGCCGAATTGGGCAATCCCGAGGAGTTTGTCCCAAAGTTCCTTGCGTTCGCGACCGAGTTTTCCGGACAAATGGCGCAGCGCAGCCCGTTGCATCCATCGGGGCCTGGGCGTGTCGATGCGTTGACCCAGATCGTCAATGCAGTGGCCGTCAAGGATTTGGGCATCATCGAGAACCTCGCGACTCCCCGCGCGCCGACCAGCTATCCGGCGCTGTGGCTGGCCGACCAGCTTGAATTCGTCCAGTGGAACCTTGCAGTCGCCGACCCGTTTGCAAGAAACCTCGGGCAGGCGCTTGGCGTCTTCGGCAAGGTCGAATTCGAGGAAAGCAAAAGGTTTGACTCCTCTGCGGATACGGGCGCGCTGGAGCTGTACGAAAGCTGGATCACAGATTTGACCGCACCGGCCTGGCCCGAAGAACTTCTGGGTCCGATTGACACCCCTTTGGCCGAACAGGGCCGCGACCTGTTTGCGGCGAATTGCGAAGGATGTCACAACGCGCCGCCTTATCGCATGACGGAGCAAAGTGAGAACCACAATCAAGATGTGTTCGTCAAGGTAAGCGCCATTCCGGCCTCAAAGGCCGGGACAGATGATGAATATACAAGGGCTTTTACGCAGCGTTGGGCAAAAACAGGCCCCTTGGCAGGCCCGGCAGATCAGGGTGGCTTGAAGCCTGTCGTACCTTCCGTCTTGTTGTTGCAAGCTGTGGTCAGCGGTGTCGTCAGAAAAGCACTGGGTGACGAGTACGATGCAAAAACGCGCCAAAGGCCAGCGGATCATCCTGAATGCGCGCGAGAAAATGCGCTGAGCGGCGTTTCAAACCCGTGCAGCTACAAGCCACCAATGGGTGGTTTTGCCCTAAAGGCGTCGCCATTGATCGGCGTTTGGGCAACTGGTCCCTATCTGCATAACGGGTCGGTCCGCACGGTTTATCAAGTGATCTCACCGCCGGAGGAGCGCGAGCAGACGTTTTTCGTCGGTGATCGTACCCTGGACGCAGAACGGCTGGGATTTGTCAGCTCCGACCAGGAAAACGCATTTCTTTTTGACACAACAGTGCCGGGAAACGGAAACGGCGGCCATGTCTTCTGGGACACACCTTTCACGCACGATGAAAAAATGGCGATCGTCGAGTACCTGAAAGACCCCGAGCGTTTTCCGGTTCAGCGGCAATGAGGCCCTCGCCTGCTGGCGCGGGCGCGCAATGAAACAAAGCGGTGCTTCGCGCAGCAAAGGCTGCGTCCCGAAGTTGTTTCTGAATGGTGCTGGGCCACAGCCGCCGACCAATTGATGGGAAGGAGATTTTTATGTCTGACAAGCACAAGCAATATGACCACGACCTCAGCCCGAATTTGGGCGAGTTGCAGTTGCCGGACGGTCACGTGGCCGACGCTGGTCATCATGGTCATCAGAAGTCGTTTACCTCCACCAGAACCGCCATTCACCGTGGCAAGAAGATCAAGATCAAAACCACCTATCGCATCGAAATCGATGGCGAACCGCTGACACTGCACACGATGGTCATGGATGACGGCACGGTTCATTGCCACGGGCTGCCGAATTACTCGTTCCCGTCAGCGATTGATCTCGCGCGCTCGATCATCGACGCGGCGCGCCTTGCGCCGCTGGTCCGGGACGAGCTTGGATCAGGAGGTCACGATCATGGCAGCGACGACCATGACGATCACGGAGGGCATCACTGATGGTCGGTACCAGAGAAAACATTCTTGTCAGTCAAACCGTTCGGGACCAGTTTCTTCAGGGGATGGTCGCGCTGGATCAACCGAATTCGGGCATCTTTGCGCGCGATATCCTGGCGTTTCTGAGGAACAACAATCTGCCGCTGGATATCGTTGGCGTGGATCAGGAGCTTTCGATCTACGATATCTTTGTGTTCTGGCATGTGCTTGCCATGTCGATTCCTTTCCCTGTTGGAAATGCGGCGCATAGCGGCCCCATCTTCCTGCCCTGGCACCGGATGTACCTGATCCGGCTTGAAGAAAATCTGCAACAGGTTCTGGGCGACCCGGATTTCGGCCTGCCCTATTGGGACTGGGCCGCGGATGGTGAATTGCCAGTTCAGGATCAGTGGCGCACCGATTTGTGGTCGCCGCAGTACATTGGCGAGGCGCGCGGTGCTGTTCGGACCGGTCTCATCGCAAACATGCAGGTACGGCTGGTACAGGACGCGCAAACCGGACGGTTGGTATCCACACCACCCCGAGCGATCCAACGCGCAAGCGGGCTCAACCCGTTGGTCAGAACCCTGCCGACCGAGGCGCAGGTGGACGTCGCATTAAATCAAGCCGTCTATGACCGACCACCGTGGAACCAGAGTGTCGTCAGCCACCGCAATGTTCTGGAAGGCTGGGTGCAGGGACCGCAGCTGCACAACCGGGTACACGTCTGGATCGGCGGAGATATGGGGCCGGGAACCTCGCCCAATGATCCGGCCTTCTTCCTCAACCACTGCAATGTGGACCGCATCTGGCAGCTTTGGATGGACCGAAACGGTCAGGACTACGAACCGGGGCGCAATCGTGGCCCTCAAGGCCATCGGATCGACAGCACAATGGTGTCGATCATCGGACAGGCGCTGACGCCGGAACAGGTTCTGGATCCGTCCACCTGGTACGTCTATGACCACCAGCTTATCGCCTAGAGGCGCAATGGCAAATCCGGCAGTCAGTGCTTCGGAGACTTGGAACGGTCAAACCTGGAGGACCCTGCATGGGTATTGGCGCGCGCATTCAGAAGTTTTTTGAACCGCAGAAAGGCTGGCCGCTCGAAACTCTTGTCGAGTTCAAGCGCCAGCGCCAAATCCAGGCGCTGTGGATTGGCATCCTGGCCTTTCTGTTGCCGGTTGTTCTGTATTATGGCCATCGCACGTCAGAGTGTTTTCGGGACTCGATCTCACACAGCTACTATCTGCCGTTCTGGGGCGATGTCTTTGTTGCTGTGACGTGCAGCGTTGGGCTGTTCCTCATGTTCTATCGCGGACAGTCCAAGCCCGAGCGCTATCTGGCGGTCTTTGGCGGGATTTGTGCGATTCTTGTGGCCATGAATCCAACCAACGGATCGGGCTGCGACGACATTTTCGCACCGTCTCGGATTTTGCTGGAATCCCACACGACCAAGACGTTGCCCAATGCGTTTCCGATGGAAACCTTCCGAGGCAAGTTTCACCTGATTGCAGCGGTTTTCTTGTTCATAACGCTCGCGATCTTCAACCTGTTTGTGTTTACCGCAACCGACCGGAACAACGATTTTCAGACCAAACAAAAGAACCGGAACAAGTGTATTCGCAACGCGATCTACAGGGTTTGCGGGGTGTTGATGATCATCACGCTTGCGACGCTTGCGTTCGGTCTGAGGGCCGGTTTCGAAGATTGCGACGCTTTTGATGACGCCAAAGGCATATTCATCCTTGCGACAGGCTGCGAACCACATGCATGGGACAGGTACAACGCCACGTTCTATCTGGAATGGCTCGGCCTTGCGCTGTTCGGGATCGCTTGGTTCGTAAAAGGTCGAGGGGGTGGTTTTCTGTTGCTGGATGAAAAGCCCGATCAGATATTTTCGAAACCGTGGTGGTGGCCGCTTTGGGGACGCGACGATCCGCCAGAGGTGGACAAGACGGGCGGTGATTGAAACGCTGCGGCGTCGGTGATCGGATCGGTCACTAGGGTGGTAACGCGCGCGGCTATTGATGCGTTGGCGTCCACTTGTCCAAAGCTTCCAGAAACTTTGTATGTTCGCCCTCGTGCATTCCGATATTGGTCTCGGGATAGGGGAACCGTTGCTGGGTGACCTCCTTGTGGAACATCCCCAGGGCAGCGACCCTTTCCTCATGGATCTGCCTGTGCAACCGTCCAACATCTCCAAACGCGTAGGCATGTTTTGGCGGTTTATCTTCTTCGCTCGCCTCGCCGCAAACATCGGCAACGAACGAGAAAACCGCGTCGCCCGCGTTGCCCGATCCCAACGAGAAGGTCACGACCGAGGTCTTGGTGTTCACCGCAGCAAGAACCTCTTCGGCCAGGCACTCGACCTCAACGGCAAAGATACCGACATCCTCCATGCGTTTCAGGGTCGAGAAAACCTTCATCGCTTCCTCAGCGGTTCGTCCCCAAGCGCGCAGTCCCCCACAATGATGGCTGAATGTCGGGATCAACCCGATATGGCTTTGAACCGGGATGCCGTCCTTTGCCATACGTTCCATCACCTCAAACGAGCGCAGGGTATAATACATGTCGGCCCCGCTGCGCATTGTCTCATAGGCGTGTGCGACAATCTCGTCATCAGACCCGAATTGCGCCCAGCTTGATCCGGCACCGGTGAAATGGGTGGGAGCGATGGCGCGAACATCGTGCATTTGGTCGGCACCCACGACAAACAGATCGATCCCCGCATCGACGCAGGCGCGCAGCTCGTCATTGTTGGCCGGATTGGCCATCGATAGCGTGCGCCCCGAGCCTTTCAGCGCCTTCAGGTCAGCGACCGTATAATTCCGCTGCGCCGGGTTTCTGCTAAAATCGTAAATCCGTTTCATTCCGTTCAATCCCCTGAGGTTGGCGTTCCGCGGACCGACACTATTGGCCGGACCAGATTTTGCGGCGACGCTTTTTCACCAACTCGTTGCCTTCGGACGTGCCGTCGTGGAAGGTGCCCAACCATGTGTCCCACGGGGTCTCATAGGTGCCATAGTTGCAATCGAAAAACCGATGGTGCAGCTGGTGAAAAAAATCCCCGACCTCCAGTCCAGCGGTCTTTCCTACCTTCAGTTTCTCGAACCCCGCATGCGAGGTCGGAGCCCCGATGCCGTGGTGAAACAACAGAAAAATCACGTGAATCGGGTGCGCCGGAATGACCAAAAACAAAAGCGTATCCGTCATCAGGATGAAGCTCTCGACCGGATGCATCGCCAGGCCCGACCATGGCCCGGTGTTGATGTTCTTGTGGTGCCAGGAATGCACGTGCTTGTACATGAACCCGATATGCAGCAGCCGGTGCTGACAGTAGAAATAGAAGCCCGCCCAGATGGGGATCAGGATGATCAGTGTGACAAACCAGACCGGGTTTGATTCAAACGTGATCATCGTTGCCCAGCCATTGGCATAGGCATACCACATGACGCATTCCCAGAACGTCCAGAACTGCATCGCGACAAACGACCATAGCATGTTGTCCCAGACCTGGTTTTTGAACCAGAATGCCTTGGTGTTGGTCATCATCGGGCGCATGTCATAGCGCGTCTCGTCGCCCTGAACGCCGAGTTTCCAAAGCAGAAGATGCAATCCGCCGGCGACCGCAAACAGGATGATGAAATTGCGGATCCAGACCTGGAAGACCCAGTCAAACGACAGGGTCTCGGCGCGGCTGAGATCGGGGGTGGCAAAAACCCAGGTAAGGATCGCACCCAGCAGCAGCAAACACCGTATGCCGATCGGATTCCAACTGCGCAGCAGATAAAGAACCGAGGCCAGCGGCTTCATCGGCCAGTCCCAGTAGGGCGCGACCCGAAGCGGCAGATTGGGCGTGAAGTTCCATATTTTGCGCGGCGCGCGGGTTGGCGCATCAGCTTGATCGGTCATCTCGACAGCTTTCTTAAACGCGTGCAGATGCTGTTTGAGGGACAACAAGCGGCTGATCTTCGGCCTGCATCACCGCTGGGTCATAGGGCGTGCGGGCAAAGACTTCGCGCACCATCGGGGCGAAGAATGAAAGCGGCAAGGTGTCGTAATCCGGGTCGAAACTGGCCTGATCCCAGCGCTCGCAGAATTCGGCGCAATCGTTGAAATATTTGTGCCCGCGATGGCGGTCACGTTTGTTCTGGTCAAAGCCCTCAAGGTGATGGCCATAATACAGCATCTGGAAATCACCGTGGGTTTCCACGCACCAGCGGCACTGCTCGCGCACAAACGGTTTCAGGATCGTGGCAGCATATTCATCGTGGTTGTAGGGGGCAAAGATATCACCAATGTCATGCAAAAGCGCCGACACGACCCAGTCGATATCCGCGCCATCGCGCCAGGCCCGTGTGGCCGACTGCGTCGAATGTCCTAGCCGGGTGATCTGATAGCCAGACAGCCCCTCATCCAGATGTTCCAACGCATGCAGCAGCCGATCGGCGGTGCCTTTTGTGTATTCGATCTCATGCGCCGTCAGGAATTCGTACTCTTCCTTCGTGCCGTCCTTCATCTGAGTGAATTTCACGCGTTCCATGTTCTGACTCCCCAACGGTGTGCTTGGAGGAGTCATCACACAGTTTAGGCGCAGGCGGCGAGACCAAATTGTTGAATGCTTTGATGCTTTTTTGTTATCCAAGGCTATTATGGTTAGACGTCGTCTTCCCCCTTTGAATGCGCTGCTTGCGTTTGAGGCGGCTGCCAGACATGGCAGTTTCACGCGCGCAGCCGAAGAGCTGTCGGTGGCGCAGCCCGCTGTCACACGGCACATCGCTAATATTGAGGCATGGCTGGGCGCGCCGGTCTTTGCGCGACGGGGCAATAAGGTTTCGCTGACCCCACAGGGGCAGGACCTGGCCGAGCTGTCCACATCGGCGCTGGACCGGCTGGAACTGGGCCTGCAGAACATTCTGTCCTCGGACGACCGTGAGCTGCGGATCGGCGCGTCTTTTGGTGTAACGCATCTGTGGCTGATGCCGAGGATCAGCAAAATGCGCGCGGCCGCGCAGGTCACGATCAATTTTCTGACGTCCGACAATTATCGCGATTTCGAAGAACCCTCGGTCGATCTGTCAATTCGGTTCGGAACAGGCGATTTTGGCGACCGCTCGAGCGACCTGCTGTTTCCCGAGACCTGTCAGGTGATTGCAAGCCCGGCGTTCCTGGCCGGCAATCCGGATTTCGACCCCTTTCGGCTGGCCGAGACGGTGGATCCCAAACACATGTTCGACCATGGCGATCCTTACGCGCATGGTTGGATGACCTGGCATGAGTACGCCGCAAGAACTGGCCAGTCCCTGGACGCCGATACTCCGTTCGAGCGGGTCGCGAGCTATCCGACCATGCTGGACATGATCTGCGCGGGCGAAGGGGTTGGGATCGGTTATTGGGGGCTTGAAGATTGGTTGATCGCAAGGCATCAGCTGGTGCGAACCGGTCCAACCATCAGCCGTAAGGACTGTGGGTACTACGTGGTCTATTCGCCAGCTGCTGAACGCAAACAGGCGTTCAGGCGGTTGAAGGACTATCTGGTGTCCAGCGCAAACCCATGAACGCTATGGTCGGGCCTAACTGGGTTTGTATGAAGCCAGCCCACCACTAAGGAACGAAACCTTCAGGAACACCAAAAGGCGGCGTGTCGACGCTTGCGCCGGTCAGCGCATGTAGAAACGCAACCAGGTTCTGGATTTCGCGTTCCTTCAATTCGACCGGCTGAATATCGATCTTGTTGCGCTGGCGCTCCATTTCGATCCGGTCGTCCCAGACCACGAAGTCGGCGGCCTGCAACCAGGGCACGTCGGGTAACGCGGCCAGTTCGGGGGTCCAGTTGATCAGACTGGCCTGCGGGTCCAGGTGATGGCGGATCATGCTTTCCAGATCGGGGAATGCGCCGTTGTGGCCATATGGCGGCGTCAGCGCGACGTTTCGCAGCATCGGTGTGCGGAACCTGTAGGCGTCCTCAAGCCGGTCGCTCTCGCCCATGCGGCCGACATCCCGGGCATACGGATCCCATTGCCGTGTCCGGCCGGGCCCGAAGGGCGGCAGAGCCAGCGCATGAAATTTCTGATCCGACAACAGCGGCCCGGAATGGCAGCTTGAACACTGCGCTTTGCCATAAAATAGGTCCATTCCGTCTTTCTGTGCAGCCGTCAGCGCGTTCCCGTCCCCCGCGAGATAGCGGTCAAACGGGCTGTCGGTGCTACGCCACTCAATCGCCATGAAGGCAGCCAGTGCGTTGGCGATCTGGGTGATCGTTATGTCTTGGGCCGTCTCGACCTCGTCAAAGGCGGCAACCATTGCGGGACCGTATCGCGGATCTGTGCGCACGCGTTTGGCGAGGATCGGCCAGCCCTTGTCGATCCGATCATGCACCGCTCCGGTCACCTGGTTTTCCGCGACATTGCCAGCCATCTCGAATTGCGAGGTCAGCGGGAAAAGTGCTTGCGCGGCCAGCAGCGAATTGAGCCCATCGGGCAGCCATTCCTGCGCAGGTGAGTTGAAGCCGTTACCGTAGACGTCCGAGATGCTGAGGCGGCCATCATGAAAGACCGTATGAACTTCCTTGGCTCCAAGGTTCCACAGCCCCGGTGAGTTGCGGGGGATGCGTTTGCGAATTCTGTCGGCTCCAGCGCCTGGTGTGCGATCCGGGCCTAGTCCTTGCCCGCCCTCGCCGATACCTAAGGACAGCCCGTCAGAGGTGCCGAAATCCGGGTGATGGCAATGGGCACAGGCGATGTTCTGATTGCCCGACAGGATAGGATCGTAAAACAGTTGATGACCAATGGCGGCCTGATCCATATCAAAGGGGATGAAGTCGTCACCGGTCAGCGGCTGCGGCAGGTCTTGCGCCGCCGCAGCCCCGGCCCAGAGGAGAACAGCCACCCCATGCGCCAGATTGTATTTGCCCTTTGTTTTCTCGCCGCCCCGGCGCTGGCCGAACTGGAACAGGCGCGTGATCTGATGGAAGCCGGAGACTTCGAGGCCGCGCGAGAAGAGCTTCTTCCCGCTGCCCGGTCCGGCAACGCCGAGGCCGAAGAGCTGATCGGCGTCATGTACGGGCTGGGCCTTGGGGTCGAACAGGATTACGAGCGGGCGTTCGAATGGTATCTGCGCGCCTCGATGAAAGGTCATCCCGGCGCGCAGTCGGGCGTTGGCTGGTATTACGAGCTGGGTCTGGGCATGCCTGTGCCCGATCTGGTACGGGCGTATATGTGGTACACGCTCAGCGCCATTGGTGGCGATCCCGATGCGGCGATCAGCCTTGAGGAAGTGGTCAAGAAAATGTCGCCGGAGCAAATCGAAAGGGCGCATGTTCTGGTCGATGATTACAAAGGGTGGATGTACCCTTTCAGATGACAGTCAAACCCTTAGCGGCTTCGCGAACCGTTTCGGGGCATCGGTTTCCGGATCGATAATCGGACCCGAGGAATATTGGCAGACAAACGCGCGTCGCGGATTATTGGTCGTATTCGCACCCGAACTGTGAAGCGTCAGGCTGGAAAAGGCCACGATGGTGCCCGCCTTACAGGTCATCGGGACTCCTGTTTCAGCGCCGAAATACCCGTTGAGCTCGTTGCTTTCGTCCTGCCACTCATGAGGGTCCAGACCCGGTTCCGCGTCCAGGTCACGCGGCAGGATATAGACGCAGCCATTTTCTTCGGTTGCATCATCCACAGCGATCCAGACGGTCAGGTAAGGTGTGTGATCAAAGCCGACATAAGCCCCATCCTGATGCCAGGCAAAGCTGGCGCCCTTGCCTGCGCCTTTGACGACAAACTGCTCATTGAACAGCATCGGGTCTGCAATATCGCAGGCGTTGGTAATCTCGGCGATTTTTTCACCCAGCAGAAAACCCTCGAGCGAGGGAAACTCGGCGTGGCGGTGGCGCAGAAAGCGCCGCGCGTCGCCCAGACCGATTTTGTGGACGTTGCCGCCGCCATCATGGGCGGGCTCTTCCAACAGCGTGTCGCAGGTATTGCGCAGCATCTGCAGGTCTTCCGCACTCAGCGCGTTCTCGAAGATGAGGTAACCTTGGCGGCGAAATGCATCGGTTTGATCGAGCATGGGAGCGTCTCCGGCAAGAAGGGCAGCTGGGGTTGTTGGCCTGCGCGCGACGGGGTCGCGCGCAGGGTTTTCTTGCTTTGGCGCGTTATTGCGTTTCAGCTTCGCGCGTTGCTGCAATTTCGGCTTCGGCTTCGGCAACTGCCGCAACCAATGCGTCAAAGGCAGTTTCGCCGCCGTCGACATTGGCCTTGAACCAATCGTAGACAGGTGCGGCGGCCTCTTTGAACGCAGCCTTTTCTTCCGGGGTCGGTACGTAGAGATCACCACCCTCGGCTACGAAGTCCTCGTACGCCTGGATCGATTTGCGCTTGGGCGAAGCAAATGTCGCCTGCTGCAACTGATAGAACCCGTCGACGATGACATTGCGCAGTTCAGGCGGCATCGACATGAACTTTTCGTTGTTCATGAACCACAATGCGCCCATGTAGGCGTGCCCATCCAGCGTGATATATTTCAGGCCGGCATCGGGGAACTTCATGCTCATGATGTCGGTGATACCGTTTTTCGAACCCTCAACAACGCCGGTCTGGAAGCTGGTGAACAGTTCCGGCCACGGGATCGGCGTCGGAGCCGCACCCAGTGCCTTGACCAGTTCCTGAGGCAGGTCCGCCACAACCGTACGGATTTTCAGACCATCCATATCACCGGGGTTCTGGACGCGGCGCTGGGTGTTGGCAAAGTTGCGCCACCCGCCGGTATTGCCGATGGTCATCAACCGCAGGGCGCCACCCGAATTTTCTGCAACCATCTCCTGCATTTTCGTCACAAAAGAAGAACCGTTGGCCAGCGCCGCTTCCGCAACGCGGTCATCGGACATCAAATAGGGCAAGTCGAGGACCTGCACGAATGGGAAAATGCCCGACGTTCCGCTCGACGTCTGGATCACGATATCGATCTGACCTTCGGCCACGCCCTGCAGACATTCTGCGCCGTTCGAACACAGCTGTGTGCCAATGAACAGTTCGACTTCGATCGCGCCGTTTGATGCGGCCTCGACGTAATTCTTGAAGACGATCAAACCGTCATAGTCTTCGTCATTCTCGTTCGAGTTTGCGGTTGCGCGCAGCGTGTAGTCGGCCGCGGTCGCCGCGATGGCGGATGCGGCCACCAGCGATGTGGCCACCGCTGCGGTTTTGATGAAGTTTCTGAGCATGCGTTTCCTCCCTGTGATACTCAGTTCAGTTTGCAAATCCCGTTATCCTCGGGATCGTCATGGATAGTGCGGGGACGTATGTGATCAGGAAGATCACCAGAATCTCAACGGCCAGGAATGGCAGGATTGCCTTGGCTATGGTTTCCACCTTCTCGCGTGACACGGCGGCGGCCACGAACAGCACCAGCCCCATGGGCGGCGTGGCCAGACCGACGGTCAGGTTGACGCTCATGATGATGGCAAAGTGGATCGGGTCCACGCCCAGGCTGGTGAAGATCGGCGCCAGAATGGGACCCAGGATAATGATCGCGGGGCCTGCATCCAGAAACATGCCGACGATGAACAGCAGAAGGTTGATCAGGAACAGCAGGATCAGCGGGTTTTCCGACAGGCTGAGGATCAACGAGGCCAATTGCTCAGGCGCATGGCTCAGGCTGACCACGGTCTTGAACGCCATCGCCGCGCCAACAAGCAGCAGAACGACCGCCGAAGTCAGGCCCGCGTTGCTGAGTATCTCGGGCACTTCCTTCAGTGTCAGTGTACGCAACACGAAGAACCCGATAAGAAAGGCATAGCCTACAGCGACAGCGGCTGCTTCGGTTGGTGTAAAGACACCCCCCAGAATACCGCCCAGAATGATGACCGGTGTCAGCAGCGGGAAAAACGCTTTGAGGCTGGCCTGACGGCGCTCTGGCCACGTGTATTTGCGACTAGCGACGGGGAAATCGTATTTGTCGGCCATAAACTTGATCATCAGCATCAGGCCGACGCCCACCATGACGCCCGGCACGATCCCGGCAAGGAACAAGGCAGCGACACTTTCGCCCATCACATAGGCATAGATGATCATGATGCCCGACGGTGGAATGATCGGCCCAATAACCGAACTGGCCGCCGTGATCGCAGCGGCGAATTTGCGGGTATAGCCCTGCTTTTCCATTGCCGGGATCAGCATCGACCCAAGCGCCGAGGTGTCAGCCACCGCAGACCCGGACAGACCCGCAAACAGGATCGAGCTTAGCACGTTGACATGCGCCAGACCGCCCCGGAAATGGCCCATCAGGGCCTGGCTGAATTCAACCAGACGGATCGTGATGCCGCCCCGGTTCATCAACTCTCCGGCCAGCATGAAGAACGGGATGGCCATCAGCGGGAAGCTGTCCATGCCGTTATAGACATTGCGATAGAGCAGCGTGATATCGTTGGTCTGACCGTTCAGCCAGAGCAGGATACCGGGCGCGGCCAGAAGCGCGAAAAAGACTGGCAGGCCTACGATCAGGAAGACAAGGAATGTGGGCAGGAACCAGATCAGCATCTATTCAGCCCCCACAGGTGCATCGGCGATTTCGGGCAGAAGGTCCTCGCCTCCTAACAAGGTAATCACTGCGCGCAGGATCAGCTCGATATTGACGGCGATCAGCAGCACCACCCCGACCAGCAGCGACGCCATCATCCAGCTGCGCGGGATGCGATACCATTCGTCAAAGCCCAGCGATGTGGGAAGGTACAATGCAGCGGTGGCGAATTTGCCGCCGAACCCTGTGACCTCGGACCAGCCAATGTTAACGGCGACCAGCAGCACGGCCAGCGAAACAACCAGCAGAAAGAGGGTCAGGACCTGCCCCAAAACGCGCGGCAGCATCAGCGGTACCATGTCGATCGCCACGAACCCGCCGCGCCGGAACGCAGTGGGCGCCATCAGCCCGGTCATCCAAAGCATACAGAACCGGGCGGCCTCGTCCGGCCAGGGCAGGGCATTGCCCAAAACATATCTGAAGAACACCTGGATCAGAATTGCGATCACCATCAAGGCGATGGCAACAATACCAACCGCGCGGCCCAGACGCAGCGCGGTTTCATTCACGAACGCAATCGGCGCCAGCACCGATGTCAATCCGCCCATGCGGATCCTCCCTTTTTCAGCTGCGGGTTTGGTCCCGCAGTCGTCATAGCGCGCTTAGTGCTGCGCGAATTGGCCGAGTTTTCCGGCGTAATAGGTCAGCGCGTCTCCCTCTGCCATGCTGACCTTCAGGACTTTGCCTACGACGATGACGTGATCCCCGGCATCGTGATAGGCATGCTGCTCGCATTCAAACCGCGCCAGACAATCCGGCAGCAGTGGGGTGCCGTTCATACAGCGCTCATGCTGGATACCGCGCAGGGCATGAGCGTCTTTGGAGCAGCCAAAGCACAGCTCGGCCTGTTCCGACGACAGCACGTGAACGCTGAAATGGCGTGCCTTGTGAAAATAGGGGAACCGGCGCGAGTTGCGGTCTCCGGCCCACATGATCAGCGGGGGGTCCAGCGACAGCGACGAAAAGCTGTTGGCAGTGATGCAGATCGGCCCGTCCACGCTGTCGCATGTGACGATCGTGACGCCGGTGGCAAACCGCCCAAAAGCATCGCGCAATGTGCGGGTGTCATCTTTGTGCGGCACGAATGTGCGTGTTATGTCCTTTGAAATGGCGTTCATCATGGCACCTCATGTCCCAGTGCCGCCTCGTAAAGACGGTACCAGCTTTCACGATCCAGGTTGACCTTCAACGCGTCCGAAATGCGTTTGATCCGGTCCAGATTGTTGGTGCCCAACACTGGAAGAATGCCCGCCGGATGCGCCAACAGGAAAGCCACCGCGACGGCGGCGCGGTCGACGCCGAACTCGGCCGCGATCTCATCGGCGACGACGCCAACCGGCGGATTTCCGGCCATCAGAAGACCTCCACCCAAGGGAGACCAGGCCATGATCGGTTGTCCATGCTGCTGATGGAACGCCAGATCGCCATTGGTAAAGGGGCTGATCTCGCCCAGAGAAACCTCGATCTGGTTGGTGACCAACTGTGTCTTCATTGCCGATTGCAACAAGGACCAGTCCCATGGGCGGAAGTTCGACACGCCAACTGCGCCGACCTTGCCGCTGGCAACGACCTCATCCAGCGCGGCACCGGTTTCGTGGTGGTCCATAAGCGGGTCGGGACGGTGGATCAGCAGCAGGTCGATATGGTCAATGGCCATTTCTGACAGCGATGTTTCGACCGACTTCAGGATATGCACGCGCGAGGTGTCGTAGAATTTGCACTTGGCATCCGCATAGCGCCCCATCGGCGCGATGATGTCACATTTGGTGACGATCTCCATCTTCTGGCGCAGGCTGGGATTGGCGCGCAGGGCGGTGCCCAGAATGGCCTCGGCCCCGTATTCGCCATAGATATCGGCCTGATCGAAGGTGGTGATGCCCTGATCCAGACAGGCCTGTATCTTGGCCTCGACATGCGCGGCCGAGGTATCGTCGTCATCGCCCAGACGCCACATGCCATAGACAAGGCGACTTAGTTCCAGCGTGTCGGATAGTTTCACACGTTGCATCAGCGACGAACTCCGTTACCCAGCGGGGTGGCCGGGGTGTTTGCGGGCACGCGACCGTATTCTTGCGGCAGCGAGCAGGTTTTGAGGTTGGGCATGACGCGGGCACCGAAATGCTTGGCTTCGTCCATGTGCGGGTAGCCCGAGAAGATGAAGGCGCGGATGCCCATCTTCTGGTACTCTTCGATCTTGGTCATCACCTGATCGGTCGACCCGACCAGGGCAGCCCCACAGCCCGACCGTGCGCGTCCGACACCAGTCCAGAGGCCGGGTTCGACATAGCCATATTCATCCGCCAGATCGCGGTTCTTGGCCTGATGCGCGACGCCTAACGAGGTTGAATCCAGCGCCCGTTCCCGAATGGCCCGGCCATAGTCGTCATCCAGTTTCGAGACGATGTAGTCGGCATATTCCTGTGCTTCAGCCTCGGTGTCGCGAACAATCATGTGGACGCGCAGGCCGTAATCCAAGGTGCGGTTGTAGTTCTCGGCCACAGCATGAACCGCTTTCATTCGCCCGGCCAGTTGATCCTTGGTTTCGGGCCACATCAGATAGACGTCGCAATGCTCGCCGCACAGGTCCAAAGCCGAAGGAGAATAGCCACCGAAGTACAGCAGCGGCCCCCCGGTCTGATAAGGGCGTGCCGGGTCGGTCGTCAGGCCCGAGAAGTTATAAACCTCGCCCGCGTGATTGATCTCATCCTGCGTCCACGCCTGCTTCAGTATCTCGACCACTTCGCGCGAGCGCTGATAGCGATAGGCGCTGTCGGCCTTTTCGCCAGGGAAGTCAGACGAGATGATGTTGACCGTCAACCGACCCTTCAGCATGTGGTCCAATGTGGCGATGGTACGGGCCAGCATGATTGGCTGCATCTCGCCGCAACGCACGGCGGCAAGCAGGTTGATCTTGTCGGTGATCGGCGCGCATCCGGCGACAAAGCTCAGGGTGTCCTGGCCGACCTGATAGGAGGAGGGGCACAGGATGTTGCGAAACCCTTGCGCCTCGGCCTCTTTCACGATGCCGGAACAATGGTCCCAGCTGGATCGCAGGTCGCCTTCGGGCACGCCCAGAAACTGGTAGTCGTCCGAACACAGTGCCGCAAACCATGACACCTCGGCCGCATCCAGATCAGGGGATGTGATGGGGACGATGGTCATCTGTGTCGATCTCCGCAGAAGTTTCGCATTTCCTCTTGCGTAGCAATCGCTTTGATGTAGATCAATAGTGTATCAATTTTTTCTGCGACCAAGTGAAGCGACGTCCGTGACCACTGCCAATCGAAACCCAAACGCACTGCCTGTCTACATTCAGATCGCAGAGCTTCTGATCCGTGACATCGCAGCGGGCCGCCTGATCGACGGCGAACGCCTGCCGCCTGAACGCGAAATGGCGTCAGAGTTGAAGGTTTCTGTCGGGACGCTGCGAAAATCGCTCGCTGAGCTTGAGAAAAAGGGGATGCTTGAGCGTATTCAGGGCTCGGGCAACTATATCCGCGAGACTGGCACGCAGAACAGCGTCTATGCGATGTTCCGTCTGGAACTGCCACAGGGTGGTGGCCTGCCACGCGCGGATATTCTGTCGGTGGATCATTTGAAGAAGCCGCTGGATTTGCCGGAATTTGGCGCCTCGGCTTTCGGATCGCGTGTACGTCGAATGCGCTATCTGAATGACACAATCATCGCGGTCGAGGAGATCTGGTTGGACGAATCAGCCGGATTGATCGACCGGGGCCTGCTGTCAGACTCGCTTTATCGATATTATCAGCGCCAATTGGGGTTCTGGATCACGCGGGCCGAAGACAGGGTCTCGGTGCAGGCGTTGCCGGACTGGACCCCTGACAGCTTCACCAAACCCGCAGGTGAGATTGCGGGTTATATCGAACGTTTCAGCTGGTCCGAGAAATCCGAACCGGTTGAGTTCTCAAAAACATGGTTCGATCCGGATCGGGCCACCTATGTCCAACGTCTAAAGTAAAAGGAAGCGTGCATGACCCGGACCATCAATTACGGGCTGATTGGATGCGGCATGATGGGGCAGGAACACCTGCATAATATCGCCCTGCTGGAAGGCGCACGTGTGTCGGCGATCCATGACCCCGATCCCGGCATGGCGAAGGCAGCCAAGACGATTGCACCCGATGCCTATTTGGCGACTTCCGAGCAGGATCTTTTGGCCGTCGAGGATCTGGACTGCATCGTTATCGCCAGCCCGAACCATCTGCATGTGGATCAGCTTTGCGAAATAGCAGAGACGCGACCACTACCGTTATTGGTTGAAAAGCCATTGTTCACGGACCCGCAGGATGTTGCGCGGCTGGAGCAGGTACAGCGCAGCTACCCCTGTCCGATCTGGGTCGCCATGGAGTACCGGTACATGCCGCCCATCGCTGTGCTGATCGACAAGGCCGTCGTCACTGGCGGCATAAAGATGCTGTCGATCCGCGAACATCGTTTTCCGTTTCTGGAAAAGGTCGGCAACTGGAACCGCTTCAACCGCAACACTGGTGGCACCTTTGTCGAGAAATGCTGCCATTTCTTCGATCTGATGCGTCTGATTTTGCAATCAGACCCGGTGCGTGTCTCGGCAAGCGGTGGGCAGGCGGTCAACCACCTGGACGAAACCTATGCGGGCGAGACCCCCGATATTCTGGACCACGGCTATGTCATCGTCGATTTTGCCTCGGGCGCGCGGGCGATGCTGGAACTTTGCATGTTTGCCGAAGGGTCACGCTATCAGGAAGAGATTCTGGCCGTCGGACCCGAGGCCAGGATCGAGGCGCTGGTTCCCGGTCCCGGACGTTTTTGGCCGGACCATCTGGGCGAACCACCGGTTCCGCAGGTCATCGTCTGCCCGCGTAACCCCAAGGGCCCTGTTGCGGTCGATGTCCCCGTCGACCCCAGTTTGCTGGCCGCTGGAGATCACAATGGCTCGACCTATTACCAGCACGAAGGGTTTCTGGCTGTCGTACGCGGAGACAGGGCGCACCCAGAGGTGAGCTTGAACGATGGTCTTTGGGCCGTCAGGATGGGCCAAGCGGCGCAGCAGGCGATTATAACCGGCGAAACGGTGCATCTGACCGGCTGACTGAGCCAGGACGGTTCGAACAAACGGGGCAATTGCCCGGTGGGTCGGCCACCCGAATATGGAAGTTGCCTCAGTCTGTCACGGCCGCAGGCCAATCGGGCTGTTCTCGAGGATAGTGGTCACTATAGCCCCGATGTGAGGTGCCTCAGATTGTCGTGGGCCTGCAATGTTCAGGATCGAGATTTTGGTCTCGGACAACCATGCGGCGATCTGGTGGGTGCAGGCCGCAACTCCGGACGTGACATCGGCAACGAAATAGGGTTTGCCCAGTTCCTTCGCAAAAACAATAGTTTGGTCGGTGCCGGGGCTGGTTGAGCCATCGACGAATACAAGCGTCGCATCGCTGGAAGCGACATTCAGCCGGGTTCTTTCGGCCACGTTTGTCGACTGTGTTTCCTTCAGGCCGGTATAGCGGTCAGGAATTTTTCCATCTTCGTTGGTGCGACCCTTGGGAACCCAGCCGCCATAGGGCACACCGGTCTTGTAGGCGTATTCAAGCGCAGCCATGTCGACGCCCGTTTGACCGCCTGTCACAATTTTTGACACCATATGAACGGTTCCCACCCGCTAACGCAGTTTTCATCAGGATGTTAGCTGGTCAAGCGCGCTGATCCAATTGGGTGGGCACCCGTTCGTTCCCCGACGCGCGCAAATCCCCACCCCAATGCACAAAGCTTGGGGTGGGGGAGAGGTCAGGCGAAGGACACGCCGTTCTCGCTCATCGGAAGTTCCGACACCCGAAGATCCAACTGTGCAATCGCGTTGGCCAACGCGGGTGCGGATGGTGGCGTTCCCGGTTCACCGATCCCGGTTGGCGCTTCGGGTGAGGGCACGATATGCGTCTCGATCGCCTTGATGTCCGAGATGCGCAAGGGTTCGTAGTCCGGGAAGTTGGACTGTTCCACCGTACCGCCGTCCAGAGTGATCTGATCGCGCATGGCGTGACCGATCCCATAGCCGATGCCGCCTTCGATCTGGGCCTTGATCACGTCCGGGTTCACCGCAATCCCGCAATCAACAGCGGCGGTGACCTTTTCGATCTGAATGCCGCCTTCCGGATCGCCGGAAATCTCGACCACCTCTGCAACGTAAGAGTTGAAGGACTTATGCACGGCGATGCCCTGCACATTGCCCGCAGACGGGTTGCCCCAGTTGCCCTTTTCGGCGGCAAGTTTCAGAACGGCAGCCTTGCGCTGCTGTTCCTTTTCGTCGCCAAGATAAGACAGACGGAAGTCGACCGGATCGATGCCTGCGGCCTTGGCGGCCATATCCATCATGACCTCCATGACATAGGCGGTGTGCGTGTGCCCAACCGAACGCCACCACAGGACAGAGGTGGCCTTCGCCGTGTCCGTCAGCCCAACAGACATGCCGGGGATGGCATAGGGGTTTTCGGTGACACCTTCGACCGTGGTATGATCGATGCCATCCTTGACAACCATTGACTCGAACGCGGTGCCCTTCATGATCGACTGTCCGGCAACCTGGTGTTCCCAACCAACGATGGCGCCATCGCTGTTCAACCCCACGCGGACTTTGTGACCCGCTGCCGGGCGATAATACCCGCCACGAATGTCATCCTCGCGGTCCCAGACCAGTTTCACCGGACGAGAGCGGTCGGTCATGACAAAGGCCAGCGCAGCCTCGACCTGATAGTCCGCGTCGGGGGTTGCACGGCGCCCGAATGAGCCCCCGGCCAGCAGGGTCTTGATGTGGATCTTCTCGGGCGGAAGCTCGAAAATCTGCTGATAGGCCATATGAGGGCCGGTCGGCATTTGTGCGCCATCGTGAAGGACGATATCGCCGTCTGCGGTTTGCTCGATGGTACAGTTCAACGGTTCCATCGGGGCGTGGGCCAGTAGCGGGAAGTAGAAGGTCTTTTCAATGATCGTATCGGCACCATCCACTGCCGCGGTCACCGCGGCCTGGTCAGCCTTGTTTACATTGTAGACCGGATCGGCCGCGAGCGCCGCCATGATCTCGTCTCGGATTTCCTGAGACGAACGGGTTTCGGCGGCAGAAAGATCCCACTCGACCTCCAGCGCCTCGCGGGCCTGCATCGCCGCCCAGGTGTTTTCGGCATAGACCGCCACCCCGTGTTTGGTCGGTAGTGTCTGGGCCATGATAAAGCCCTTAACTTCTTTTGCGGCACTATCGTCAAAACCTGCGACCGTACCACCGCGTTGCGGTGTGCGCCGGACCATCACCACCATCTGATTGTCCAGATGCACATCCATGGCGAACTTTGCAGTGCCGTTCACCTTGACCGGGCTGTCCTTGCGGCGTGTGGCGGGGTTGCCGATGATCTTCCACTCGGACGGATCACGCAGGCGCGGCGTTTCGCTTGGGGCGATTTCTGCGGCTGCGGCAACGAACTCACCCAGCGGCGCGGACTGGCCGGACCCGGTGATCATCCCCTCCTGAATGTCCAGTGTTGCGGCATCGACACCCCATGCATCCGCAGCGGCTTTGATCAACATCTCGCGCGCTGTCGCTCCGGCAGAACGGTACTGAAGCCACGAGTTCGCAATAGCGGTCGAACCCCCGGTCCCCTGGAAGGGTCCCAGGAACAGATTGTTATAGACGCTCGGGTCAGACGGGGCGAATTCATAGCCGATCTGGTCCATCGTGACGCCCAGTTCTTCGGCAATCAGCGAGGTCAGGCCGGTTGCGGGCCCTTGACCCTTTTCAAAGTGCTTCACGATGGCGATGACGTTGCCATTGCTGTCGATCTTGACGAACGGGTTCAGCATTGCGTCGGCCTTGTCGGCCGCCGCCATAGCACCGCGCGCATTGGCACCAACATACAGGACCGCGCTGGCTGCGGCTGCGGTTTTCAGGAAACCGCGACGGGAAAGAGTGGTTGTCATGGGTCTCAGGCCTCCAATATCTCGGCTGCGCGCAGAACACCGGCGCGGATACGCTGGTAGGTGGCGCAGCGGCAGGCGTTGCCATACATGTATTCGTCGACGTCGTCGGCGGTCGGATTGGCGTTCTCGCGCAGCAAACCGACGGCATTCATGATCTGACCGGACTGGCAATAGCCGCACTGGACCACGTCCAGCTCAAGCCAGGCCTGCTGAACGGCTGCGCCGATCTTGTCCTGGTCCATAACCTCGATGGTTGTCACCTCGGCGTCTTCGACATCTTCGATATAGGTCTGGCATGACCGGACCGGTTCTCCGTTCACATGCACGGTGCAGGCCCCGCACGAAGCGACACCGCAGCCGAATTTCGTACCGGTCAACTTCAGTTCATCCCGGATCACCCACAGCAGGGGTGTGCCGGGTTCGGCCTCGACATTATGGGTCTGACCGTTCAGTTTGAGTGGAATTGCCATGGCGGTAGGGGCTCCCTTTGGCTAGTGGTTATCTGGATTTCTCGAATTCCGCGAAGGCGTCCACATAATCCGGATGCCAGCGCGATAGGGCAGGGCGGTTTTCCACGATGTCGCCCAACGCCCATGCGACGCGACGCTTGTCTCGTTCAGGTGTCACGTCGTTGTCCGGGCAGAGGATGTAGAAATCACCCTGCGACATATGGGTAATCAGGTGATCGACCGTCTGTTCCGAGGTCCAGGCCGCAGCCGGCTTTTCGGCAATGTGGCGCGCGATCATGCCGGTATAGGTAAAGCCCGGCACGAACAGGTGGGCCGAGATCGGCACGTCGGCCTGACGCAGATCATGGGCCAGTGCTTCGGTCAGCACTTTGATCCCGGCTTTGGACACGTTGTAGGCGGGGTTGCCGGGTGGCGTTGTGATACCCTGCTTTGAGCCGGTGTTGATCACTACGGCAGGGCGTGCGGCTTCGACCATCCGGGGCAGAAACGCCTGCACGCCGTTCAGCACGCCAAACAGATTCACCTCTATGATCTGGCGCCAGGCTTCGGGGCTCGCCCAACTGCTGCTGGGTTTGCCAATACCGGCGTTGTTCATAAGAACCGCTACGTCACCCGCTGCAAAGGCAGCGTCGGCCAAAGCTTCAACTGCGGCCGCGTCACTGACATCGGTTGGCTTAGTGAAAACCTCTGCGCCGTTCCGCGCAAGCGTCTGAACGCGGCTTTGAGCATTGTCCAAATCATCGCCCGGAAGGTCGGCAATCAGGACGCTGAGACCAGCTTGCGCGAACCGCTCAGCCGCGGCAAGACCGACGCCGCTGGCACCGCCTGTCACAACGGCAAGACCACCAGTTTCAATCGCTTGATCGTACATGTCATTACCTCCCTCCTAGGAAACTAGAGCCCCAGATTTTGCTTCAAGGCCCCGATGAAGGTTGCATCGTCTTGTGCTTTGCGGGCATCGAGCAGGGCATCGGCATCTGCCCCGGCCCGGTACCGAAGCCTGGGTGTGCCATCGGTCACGGCCTGCCAGATCACCTCGGCAACGACGGAGGGCTCGGAAGCGTCCTGCGCTTGTGACCACGCGCCAAAGAGGGCCTGCACGACGGGCTGGTACTCGGTCATGCTTTCGTCGTTGACCATGTCGAAGGACCGGCCACCGAAATCGGTTCGGATCATGCCCGGCTCGACAATCTTAACTTTGATACCCGCCGCTTCGAGTTCGAAATGCAGGGCCTCGGAAATACCTTCTACGGCGAATTTGATGCCGTGGTACAAGGTGCCCAGGGGAAATGTCATCTGGCCGCCGATCGAAGAAATGTTGACGATCGTACCGCTGCCCCGACGCCGCATATGGGGCAAAACGGCCTTGGTCGTTTCCAGTAGGCCGATGACATTGGTGTCAAACTGGCGGCGAATGCGGTCCATCGGGAACGCCTCGAGCGGGCCATAGGCCCCATATCCCGCGTTGTTCAACAGAGCGTCGATGGCCCCAAATGCTTCGATCCCCGCAGATACGGCCGACTGGATCGAGTCTGGGTCTGTGACATCCAGACGGGTGACCAGTATGTTGTCTGTACCGATCAGATCCTGTTCTTTGTCGGGGCTGCGCATCGTTGCGACAACATTCCAGCCCCTTGCAGCGAACAGTTTCGCCGTTTCTTTGCCAATGCCCGACCATGCGCCGGTGATCAGAATTGTCTGTGCCATGGGTAAGCCTTTTGCTGCCGTTGCACTAAAGGTAGCGCCTTGGACCGCAAACGCGCTGCCTTATCCTCCGAATGATCTGCCTATTCCTCCGGCGGGCCGGTGTCGGGACTTCACCCGGCACGCAATGCGGCTATATTTCCATGGAGGAGGAGCGCGCACGATGGTGTCAAAAAATCTGGTTGAGGATGTCTTTGATCTTGTGAAAACCAAGAATGCGCTGGGCGTCGGGTGCGAAACCGGTGTCGATGGGCTCTATGCGTTTGGAACGTTTGAGACCACGGAATGCGCCGCCGGTTTTTACGAACCGATCATGTGTCTGGTGCTGCAAGGCGCGAAAGAGGCGTATATCGGCGGTCGGGTTGTTCGATACAGCGGTGGCGATACATTGATCGTCAGCCACGCGGTCCCCGCCGAGGCGGCGATCAAGCAAGCAAGTCCCGAAGAACCCTATGTCGCACTGGCGCTGAAGCTGGATCTGGCATTGGCCCGCAGCCTTTATGATGAAATCGGCGATGTCGGCGAACCTGACACCAATACGCATACCTTGGCTTCCGCCGCGTCCGAGGAGGCGCTGATTGACGCCGTAACACGGCTGTTTCGACTGTCGCAGGACCCGGTTGAGGTGCGGGCCTTGGCCCCGCTGGTTCTGAAAGAGATTCACTTTCGTCTGCTACGGGCCCGCCACGGCGGCATGTTGCGCCAGTTGCTGAGGCATGAAAGCCCGGCAAGCCGGATATCCAAAACGATCGCTTTCATTCGCGACAACTACCGAGCGAGCATTCCCGTGACCGATCTTGCGGCAGAATCCGGGATGAGCCTGTCTGCCTTTCACGAACATTTCAAATCGGTGACGTCGACATCGCCGCTTCAGTACCAGAAAGAGCTGCGACTGCTCGAGGCGCGCCGCCTTTTGGTGTCCGGGAATGTCTCGGTCGCGTCGGTTGCTTATGATGTGGGCTATGAAAGCCCGACGCAGTTCAGCCGTGAATATTCGCGCAAATTCGGTTTGTCCCCAAGCGATCAGAAATCCAGCACAACCCTGTTGGCTGGATAGGACGGTCGCCACAGGTGGCCGCGGGGTTGCCAAAGATCGCGCTCGCGGAGCGCCGTTCATTCAGTTCGCGGGTTGAAACCTGTGGCAGAGGATGGTCTTCAGGGTCCATCGATCTCAGAAGAACCATCCACAGCGGCCGAGTGAATTGAGATGAAATACCACAACAAACCCTATGACCGGCTGAAGGTCGGTGACACCGCCGAATTGACCCGGATTTGCACTGAAGATGATTTTTATGTCTTCGCCAACAACTCGGGCAATCATAATCCTCTGCATCTGGCGACCGAGGACGGGGATGGGGACGGTATCGTCGAAGCCGTCGCACCCGCTTTGTTTATCGGCGCGCTTGTCTCGGCGGTGTTGGGCAATATCCTTCCAGGCGCAGGCACGCTGTACAAATCCCAGAACTTCGAGTTCGGCGAGCGTGCCCATGCCGGTGACGAACTGGTTTCCAAGGTCACGGTGACCGAGAAACGACCCAAGCGCGAGGTCGCCTTTGATACGATTGTGACCCGCAAATCGGACGGGGCCGTGATCGTCCAGGGTGAGGCCGTCGTGATCGCGCCGGAAAAAGAGATGGCCTTTGACGAGATCGACCTTCCGGGTCTGGTGGTTCAGCGTCATCGACATTTCGACGCTTTGCTGGAAAAATCGCGCCCCTTGGCTGCGATGCCAACAGCCGTTGTCGCACCCGAGGAGCCCAACTCACTGGGCGGCGCCCTCTTGGCGGCGCGTGAGACAATCATCGATCCTGTTCTGGTCGGCGACCCTGACAAGATCAAAGCCGCAGCGAACGGCATCGGAGCTTCGTTGCAGGGGGTCGAGATCATTCCGGCCAGAACGCATTTCGCAGCAGCGAGCATAGCGGTTGATCTCGTGGCTGACGGGCGCGTGAATGCCCTGATGAAAGGGCACTTGCATACGGATGAGCTGCTTCGCGCAGCTCTGCGACGCGACCGGGGGTTGCGGGCGGGTCGGCGCTTTACCCATGTATTTGTGATGGATATCCCAGGGCAGCCCTCTCCGCTGTTGGTAACCGACGCAGCGATCAATATCGAACCGGATCTGGCGACCAAAATCGATATCACTCAAAACGCGATCGACCTGGCCTTGTCGATCGGGCTGGACCAACCCAAAGCTGGGATATTGTCGGCGGTCGAAACCGTAAATCCTGCGATCAAGTCTTCGGTCGATGCCGCGCTTCTGTCAAAAATGGCCGAACGTGGGCAGATCAAGGGTGGTCTGGTCGATGGGCCGCTGGCGATGGACAACGCGGTCAGTCTGGCTGCCGCGCGCACCAAAGGCATCGTGTCCGAGGTCGCCGGGCAGGCCAACATACTGGTGGTGCCAAATCTGGATGCGGGCAACATGGTGGCCAAGCAATTGACGTTCATCGCCCACGCCGAAGCCGCCGGTGTCGTTCTTGGGGCAAAAGTGCCTATCATCCTGACCAGCCGTGCCGACGACGACAAAGCGCGGCTGGCCTCTTGCGCCGTGGCTGCGTTGCATCAGGCGCGCAGGGCCGGAGGTTCGGCATGAGCCATGTCATCACGTTGAATGCGGGCTCGTCGTCGCTGAAATTCGGGTTGTTTCAACTCGGCCCGGGCGATCCGGTTTCGCTTTGCTCGGGTCTTGTGGATCGGATTGGCACGCCGACCGCGCAAATCAAGGCCCAGGCCGCCGACGGCAGGCAGGTTGTCGATGGTGCATCAGAGCCAATTGGCGACCAGTCCGAGGCGCTTGAACGGGTGCTGAACATGCTCGTGGCGAAGTTCCCCGGCATGCATGTTTCGGCCGTCGGGCATCGCATCGTGCATGGCGGGCCTGATATTGATGGGCCGCTGCCTCTGACGGAAGACACTCTTGCCGCGCTGGAAAAGCTCTCTCCTTTTGCGCCTTTGCATCAACCGCACAACATTTCCGGCGTACGCGCGGCGATGGCACGTTTCCCCGACGCCGCTCAAATTGCTTGTTTTGATACCGCCTTTCACCGTCGCCACCCTTGGGTAAACGACGTGTTTGCGCTGCCGCGCGGCTTTTACGACAAGGGCGTGCGCCGCTATGGCTTTCACGGGGTCAGCTATGACTACATCTCGGGTCATCTGGCCGAGACCGCCCCTTTGATTCATGCAGGTCGCGTGGTTGTCGCCCATCTGGGTAATGGTGCGTCCATGTGCGCCATGGTGGATGGGCGGTCGGTTGGTTCGACCATGGGTTTCTCGGCCCTGGATGGCCTGCCGATGGGCACGCGCTGCGGCCAGCTGGACCCGGGCGTTCTGCTCTACCTGATGGATCAGGAAGGCATGAGCGCCGATGAAATCGCCGACCTGCTTTACAACAAATCGGGATTGCTGGGCCTTTCGGGCATGACCAACGACATGCGTATGTTGGAACAGGCAGACACAAGCGAATCTCGTCAGGCGATCAGCTACTACACCTTCCGGATACGACGCGAGCTTGGGGCCCTGACCGCAGTTCTGGGAGGGTTGGATGCCGTCGTCTTTACCGGTGGGATTGGCGAAAACTCGCGGCTGATCCGCGACCGGGTGTGTGGGGATATGGGGTGGTTCGGGATCGAACTGGACCCCGACGCCAATGCCGACAACAACCGTATCATCTCAACCAACCTGTCCCGCGTGTCTGTCATGGTCATCCCCACCAACGAAGAGCTGGTCATCGCACGGGCCGCCGCAGACCATCTATCGGCGCAAACGTGTCAGCAATCTGCAAAGGCCGATTGATCAATGAGCGCGGGTGGTGGCGGTCCCTGAAGGATTCGAACCCTCGACCGATCGCTTAGAAGGCGATTGCTCTATCCAGCTGAGCTAAGGGACCGTTCACCAACCCATACCTGCCGATTCCCAAGAAATAAACCCTTTACATTAAATTAGGTTCTTACTTCGAAAGACGCACCCCGCCTAACGTATGTTTTAATTTAATATCAATATTTTACGGGGCAAAAGCTGCCTGACAGCTGCTTTTGTGGCTTCAACGAATTCTTGAGAGAACTGGACCAAGTTTCCAAAGAACATGGCTTGAACAAATCCGAGCTTATTCGTGAGGCAGTAAGCCAATATCGTAGAGGAAATTTACTGATGGCTGATCAATCCAACATCGACAAAGCGCAGCCCATCGTCGCCAAGTTCAGCGAAGGCGTTGCAGAGGCCAACGACCATCAGTGGATGGCCTTCAAGAAATTGGCCGGGTAAATGCTTGCGAAGTACGCGTTGATCAAGTGGCGCAAATCGGCGAACCCGGAGCCCTTTGAATTCGCCAAGGCTATGGCCTCTTTGGCTTCCAGCCACGACGTCACGGGGAAGGCCTTCTATGACGTCTGCAATCTGGGGTCACCGTAGGCATTTGCCACGTATCGGCACAGCCTGATGGGAGGTATAGTTTGCCGACCTGCTGCTCTGGGATCGCGGCTTTGATGCTGATTGATTCAGCAAAGCCTAGGTATAGGCCCTTGTATTCCGGGCCCGAAACAACCGAAGACGACCGTCCGATACGTCAAACGGCGTAAAAACGGCGCAAACGGATCGAGATCGTGTTCGGCAGGCACAGGGATTGGCTGCGAGTGGCCAACCCGATACGACAGATGCCCAAAGGCCTTCCAATCTGCAGCCGCTCGCAGCACTCGCCCTATACTGGCTATGAGGACAGTGCTTAGAACAATTGCAAATCCTTTGCGCCGCTTTGGATTTCGGCAAGGTTCGGCATGTTCTGAACGATAACCGGTGCTGGTTTGACGCCAGGCATTGCCACTGTCGGTTTTGCCGAAACCGCTTTGCCAAAGGCTGGTCGCTCCAGTTCGCCCCTGATATCGCGCAGCAGTGTTTTATGATCGGGCATCGTCTTGAGTATCTGCGCAAGGTCCACCTTTGCGCCCTTCCACCACTGGAACCAGATCGGTTTCTTTAGCGGTCGAATGCGATCGCGAATGCCGGTGCCATAGCCGGTGTCATAGACCTGCTTGCCCAATAGAACCGTTTGATAAACACGGAAGTTGAACAGGGTCGCGAACTCGATATCGTGCTCCATTGGCAGGCGGTGCTGCCACAGTTCAAGGTTTTCGGCGAGCCGATCCGGTATCTTCATTTCGGTGCGCGCGTCGATCCAGTATTGATCATCCGTGCGGTTGCCCAGCCGATAGTGCAGACAGATGAAATCCAGAACCTCATCATAAAGCTTGTTCATCTGCCGATTGTATCTGTCGCGCAGCGCGGGCTCGATGTCCCGCGTGGGCAGATGTTCGGCGAACCAACGGATCGCATGGTCGATCATATGGATTGCGGTACTTTCAAGCGGTTCGATAAATCCGCCGGACAGGCCGATCGCCACGCAGTTCTTGACCCAGGCGTTGCGCACGCGCCCGATGCGCATCGGGATCACGCGCGGGGTCATTCCCTTACCGCTATCGCCCAGCCATTCAAGGTATTCGTCTGCCGCCTGATCATCCGTACGATGCGCGGACGAGTACACATAGCCAGTGCCCACACGGTTGTAGAGCGGCACCCGCCATGTCCAACCGGCGCCAAGCGCGGTCGAGCGTGTGACGCTTTCGATTTTCTCAGGGTCGGGATGCTCGATCTGCAATGCCATTGCGCGGTCGTTGGGCAGGTAGTCCGAGTAATCCATAAACGGCTCGCCAAGCGCCTTGTTGATGATCAACCCGCGGAAACCGGTGCAGTCTATGACCATCTCAATGTCGTGACGGCCTTTCCCCTCCAGCATCAGATGGCTGACATTGCCCTGTTCGTCCAGTTCGACCGATTGCACTTCGTCTTGAATATGCTCGACGCCGCGTTTGGTGCAGACCTTGGTCAGCATGCCCGCGAATTTCACGGCATCCAGATGATAGGCGTAGCCAAATCGTTGCTCGAACTCGGGCTGGCCGAGCTGCCGCGCGCCCTTGCACAGACGGGCCAGATCGTCATGCGGCGCGATGGATTGCGTAAAATCCCGGTCTCCGTTGCCGAAACGCAAGAAGTATTCTGCGGCCTCCAACCCTTCGAGCAGCTGACCATGCGCAAAGGGGTTCACGTAATCGATACGGTTGCCTTTGGCGTCCTTGTTCCAGTTGCAGAATTTCACCCCAAGTTTGAACGACGCGTTTGTTTCGCGGAAAAAATCGCGCTCTGAAATGCCAGCCTGTCTCAGCGTGACGGGCATACGCGGTACGGTGGCCTCTCCCACACCCACAGTCGAGATATTGGGGCTTTCGATCAGGCAGATGCGCGGGCGATCCTTGGAGGCCGAAGTGCGGGAAAACACCATCTCGAGGATCAGCGCGGTCATCCAACCCGCCGTTCCGCCGCCTACGATGGTGATTTTGCGCAAGCGATTGTTCATATTTTTCTGTCCCTGTTTGCTTAAGGGAATGTGCAGCTGCTGTCCCATTTTTTGGTTATTGGGATCGATTGCAGCTTTCCCTTTTGGCTAGGGGGAAACTATAGCAGCTTTCCCGCACCTCGCTAGGGCCTACGGCGACTTGGGAGGTCGGCTGTGGATTGGCCGCGTCAGATTGGTCGGACACGGTATCCGCTGCAATGTCACGACCGGATGGGCCGTATCCGGTAAGGGAGTGCCGATCTTTCTGTGACACGCCGCTACCACTTCATCCGGATGGGATTGTGACATTCGTTAACCTTTCAGCAACATTTTTGTGAACGCTGCATTTCGGTCTCTTTTCTGCCCATTTTTTCGTTGATAAACAGGTCACGTTAAAGGTGGGATGTTTAACAGTGCGGGCGAAAGAGATGAGAACCGGTGAAAGCGGTCGTGTAGCAGTATACTGGACCCAAACCGAACTGGATGGGCTTGAATCGGCCCCGTTGGCCGATCTGTCTGTTGGTGCGTCTTGGTCCTGGCGGGGGCCGGTTTCGAACCTGGCCGCGGCAGGTCAAATGGGTCTGGCGCATCTGCCAACCGAGAGCACAGGCCTGACGGTTTCCGGCGGCGCTGCATTTCAGCCCATTGAGGGCGCTATGACCGTGTATGCAACAATTGAGTTGTCAAATGGCGCGCAAAGCTTTGTTGCCGATCTGGTGCGGATCAAGGGTGATGAACGCGCGGTGTTGATCTTCGAGCATGGATGCCCCGCGCGCGAGCAGGAATTCTGGGTCAACTCGGTGATATTGGCTGCGGTTTCGGCGGGCTATCCGCAAGCGGATGAAACCGTTGTTTCCTTTCCCGGTCGTGGACGCAAACCCGATGCCGTGGATGTCCAACAGGATCAGGTCGCGGGCATCGCGGCCGAGTAGGTCTGCTCCCGGACCAAATCCCAACCCACAAACATTCTATTTCCGGTCGATTGGCGTGTTGACTCCGGCGCGCACGCGGCTATAAGCGCGGCTTCATTGGTGTTGGTGGCCCCCGCAAGGGGATGCCTGTCATGGGGGAAACCTCAAGAGGACAACGCCCTTCATAGTGGCCAGATATGGCCTCGACCTAACGAAGGAGATCAGCCGTGACCAAACGCACGTCTGCCAAGTACAAAATCGACCGCCGGATGGGCGAAAACATCTGGGGTCGTCCGAAATCCCCGGTCAACCGTCGTGAATACGGCCCCGGCCAGCACGGCCAGCGCCGCAAGGGCAAGCTGTCGGACTTCGGTCTGCAGCTGCGCGCCAAGCAGAAGCTGAAAGGCTACTACGGCGACCTGACCGAGAAGCAGTTCCGCCGCATCTACGCAGAAGCCGTGCGTGTGAACGGCGATACCGGTGAAAACCTGATCGGTCTGCTGGAGCGCCGTCTGGACGCCGTCGTCTACCGCGCCAAGTTTGTTGCGACCGTCTTTGCCGCACGTCAATTCGTGAACCACGGCCACGTCAAAGTGAACGGCAAGCGGGTCAACATCCCGTCCTACCGTGTCAAAGAAGGCGATGTGATCGAAGTGCGTGACAAGTCCAAGCAACTGGCTGTTGTTCTGGAAGCTGCTGCGCTGGCCGAGCGTGATGTGCCTGACTACATCGATGCGGATCACTCGAAAATGACCGCGACCTTCGTGCGCGCACCGGGCCTGGGCGATGTGCCTTACCCGGTTGTCATGGAGCCGAACCTGGTCGTCGAATTCTACGCGAAGAACTGATCTTCGCAGACCATCGAATACAAAGGGCCGCGCGTTCTGCGCGGTCTTTTTTTGTTCGGATGGCGCGTACCACCCCCATCGCGGCAGGCCGCGCGCCCACCCCAGGATATTTCTTGGCCAGATGCTTAAAGATCAGAGGGGCAGTGGCCGACCTTCGGCAATAGCCTCCATCGCGAAGTACGAGGTGACCGAATCCAGTTCGACCTTTTCGATCAGGCGCTGATAGACCCTGTCGTATGAGGCCATATCCTGGGTCACCACCTTCAACTGATAATCATAGTCGCCGCCGATCCGATGGAAGTCCACCACCTCGGGGATGGTCAGCACATGGCTGCGAAACGCCTGTAGCCATTCGGCTGAATGGTGGCGGGTGCGCAGCATGACAAAGACCACAAGGCTGAGCCCCAATTTCTCCCGCGCGATCCGCGCCGTCGAGCCCAACAGAACGCCATTGTCGTTGAGCGCTTTCAAACGTCGCCAGCAGGCATTCTGGGAGAGCCCGACCCGATCCGCCAACTCGCGTTGGGACAGGGTGGCGTCTGTCTGAAGCTCCTTCAGGATGCGTGTGTCAATTTGATCTAATTTTTGGTCCATATCTGATCATATGACACAAAAAACGAAATTCACAGGCAAAGAATGGTGAAGTTTTTGGATTCAAGATCAATCACATTGGTTCTGTAAGAAGGAGCCCATGTTATGACCTTGTCCAGATTTCGCGCAGACCTGATGGCCGCCGCTCATGATAGTGAACTGCGTGATGGATTGATCGGTGAAAATGTCCTGATCCCTGGTCTGCATGGGGACGTGCCGCTGGTCTATGCGGATTACGTCGCTTCGGGCCGCGCTCTGCGGCAGGTTGAGGACTATGTGGCCCAGCATGTGCTGCCGTTCTATGCCAACAGCCACACCGAAGCTTCTTACTGTGGGTCGTACATGACACGTTTGCGCCGCGAAGCGCGCGCAGAAATAGCCCGTATTGTTGGTGCGAGGGGAGAAGACACGGTGATTTTCACCGGGTCCGGCGCCACTGCGGGGCTCAACCGGTTGGTCAGTCTGATGGGAGTGAACGAGGCTGACCAGCCGGTTGTATTGATCGGCCCGTATGAGCACCATTCCAATATTCTGCCCTGGCGTGAAAGCAAGGCGACGGTCATTGAAATCCCGGAAGGCAAAGAGGGTGGGCCGGATCTGGCCGCGCTTGAGGATGCTTTGATCGCCAACGCGGCAGCGGATCTGGTGATCGGTTCGTTTTCGGCCGCGTCAAACGTGACAGGGATTATTACCGATCCTGATCCGGTTACCAAATTGCTCAAGGCGCACGGGGCTTTGGCTGTTTGGGATTATGCCGGTGGCGGTCCATATCTGCCGATTGACATGGGCCCGGAAGATGCGCGCAAGGATGCGGTCGTCGTGTCTCCGCACAAGTTCCCCGGTGGTCCGGGCGCGTCGGGCGTTTTGATCGTCAATGGTGCCGTTGTGCAGCGTACCTGCCCCAGTTGGCCCGGTGGTGGCACCGTTAGTTTCGTGTCGCCCTGGCGTCACGACTACAGTGAAGATCTGGCAACGCGTGAAGAAGCCGGAACGCCGAACGTCATCGGCGACATCCGTGCGGCGCTGGCCTTCATCGTCAAGGATGTCGTGGGCACCGACGAAATCGCGCGCCGTGAGGTTAAGTACAACCAGATGGCGTTGGAGGGTTGGAAAGACAATCCGCATCTGACCTTGCTCGGCGTTGAGTCCGCGCATCGCTTGCCGATCTTTTCGTTCCTTGTTCGTGACAATGCGGGACACCCCGTTCATCAGCAACTGTTTACCCGGATGCTCAGTGATATCTACGGCATTCAGGCGCGGGGCGGGTGCGCCTGTGCCGGGCCTTACGCACATCGCCTGTTGGGAATTGACCGCGAAACCTCGGAAGGGCTGCATGCGGATCTTATGGCCGGGGAAGAGATGAAGAAACCGGGTTGGGTCCGGTTGAACTTTTCATACCTGATGAGTGAGCAGACAGTGCAATTCATCATCGACAGTTTGAATGACCTGTCCTGCAGAACCGAAGAGTTTGCACCCTTCTACAACGCGGATCCGGCAACGGCGCGTTTCAAGGCGGCCTGACGGAATTGCCGCTTTTCTCAAGACGCTGAGACAGATATGAGGGGCTCCAATCAACGGAGCCTCTCATGACCAAAATCACCCCGCAACCCGGCATCATGGACATCGCGCTGTATCAGGGCGGACAGTCGCATGTGGCAGGGGTTGCGCAAGTGTTCAAACTAAGCTCTAACGAGAACCCCTTTGGTCCAAGCCCAAAGGCGATTGAGGCTGTCCGCAACAGCGCAGCCAATCTGCATCGCTATCCCAGCACCGATCACGCCAGCCTGCGTTCGGTGATCGGAGAAAAACACGGGCTCGACCCGGCGCGGATCATCTGCGGGGTCGGCAGCGACGAGGTGTTGCAATTTGTAGCGCAAGCTTATGCCGGGCCGGGGGATGAGGTCATCCATACCGAGCATGGATTTTCCATGTATCCCATCATCGCACGCATGGCGGGGGCGACACCTGTCATGGTGGCTGAAAGGGACCGGCACGTAGATGTCGATGCGATCCTTGCTGCTGTCACGTCACAAACCCGGATCGTTTTTGTCACCAACCCGGGCAACCCAACCTCGACAATGATCTCGGACGCGGAATTGACGCGTCTGGCCCAAGGTCTTCCGGGCAATTGCCTGCTGGTGATCGATGGTGCCTATGCCGAGTTTGTCGAAGGGTTCGACGGTGGTGCCGGACTGGCCGACCGTTTTCCGAACGTCATCATGACACGAACCTTTTCAAAGGTTTATGGTCTGGGCGGAATGCGCGTCGGCTGGGGATATGCCGCGCAGGATATCATCGACGTGCTGAACCGTGTGCGCCAACCCTTCAACCTATCGCTGACGGCTCTGGCTGCGGCCGAGGCGGCGGCGCAGGACGAGGAATATCTGAGCTACTGCCAGGCGGAAAACGCCCGCCTGCGCGTGTGGCTGGCGGGTGAGTTGGCAGGGATCGGCGTGCCATCGGATCCGTCCTGCACAAATTTCATCCTCGCTCGCTTTGCTGACAGGGCCGAAGCCGAAGCTTGCGATGACTATCTGAAAACGCAGGGTTTGATTGTGCGCCGCGTTGCAGGCTACAACCTGCCGAACGCCTTGCGGATCACCGTGGGCGATGAGGAAGCCTGCCGCCGTGTCGTCGCGGCGATCACCGCATTCAAAGGGGGCGCGGCATGAGCCAAATTTACGACCGTGTGGCGCTGATCGGGCTGGGTCTGATTGCATCGTCGATGTTCTGGGCGATCAAGCGAGCGGGACTGGCGGGCGAGGTCACGGGCTATGCCCGGTCCGAAGCCACCCGGGATACAGCCCGCCGGATCGGGCTGTGCGACCGGGTTTGCGATACAGCGCGAGAGGCCGTCGAGGGTGCCGATCTGGTCGTACTCTGCGTTCCTGTTGGGGCGATGGGGCCTGTGGCGAAAGATATCGCTCCGGTGCTGAAACCGGGCGCGACGGTTTCCGATGTGGGCTCGGTCAAGCGCCACGTGATCAAAGATGTCGGCCCGCAAATTCCCGAGGGTGTACATTTCATTCCGGCGCACCCCTTGGCGGGAACCGAGCATTCCGGCCCCGAGGCTGGTTTTGCGGAACTGTTCGACAATCGCTGGTGTCTGCTGGTTCCAGTCGAAGGAACTGACCCGGATGCCATCGCGCAACTGCGCGCGTTGTGGGAGGGATTGGGGTCAAATGTCGATGAGATGGACGCCGATCACCACGATTTGGTTCTGGCAGTTACGTCGCATGCGCCACACCTGATCGCATACACGATGGTGGGGGTTGCTGATGACTTGCGCCGGGTGACCGATACCGAAGTGATCAAGTATTCCGCAGCCGGTTTCAGGGATTTCACACGCATCGCGGCGTCGGACCCTACGATGTGGCGTGACGTGTTTCTGACCAACAAAGACGCGACGCTGGAAATTCTGGGCCGCTTCACCGAAGAGCTTTTTGCGCTGCAACGTGCGATCCGAACAGGTGACGGCGAGCAACTTTTCGACTATTTCACGCGCACGCGTGCAATCCGGCGCGGGATTATCGACGCCGGACAGGACACGGATGCGCCGGATTTTGGACGAGGAAAGGCATAGGCATGAGGGGCAGTCGGTGCGCAATCGTGGTTCTTGGTCTCAGCTTGTTGACCCTGCCCGCGCTGGCCGCCTCGCCCGAGACCTCTTTGTTTCCGGTCCCCAGACCCGTCGTAACCGCCAGTGTCATTACAGCTTCGGCAACCGTCCCGGTGCCTGCGGTGATCGTCAAACTGCGCCCACAAGTGCGTCCCGCGTCGCCACAAGAGGTTGCCGTGGCTGCGCGCCCGCTCGACCTGCCCTTGTTGGGGCCGGATGTTTCGCTGAAACCGATTTTGCGGCCCAAGACGCTCGAGCAGGAGGTTCTGTTCAAAAAGCGCAAGCTGCGCAAGGGCTCGGTCTGCGGGGATATCGCGATCCAGGGCAAGCCTGTGGGCAAAGTCACCAGCAAGGTGCGGGCCTGCGGGATCAAAGAGGCGGTCCAGATTACGTCCGTCTCGGGCGTTGTGCTTAGCCGACCGGCGACCATGGATTGCGGCACCGCTATCGCGCTGAATAAATGGGTCGACAAAGCGGTCAAGCCAACTTTCAAACGGCGGGGGCCGGTCGTCGAGTTACAAGTCGCCGCGCATTATGCCTGCCGCACCCGCAATAACCGCAAGGGCGCGCGCATTTCCGAACACGGTAAGGGCCGCGCGATCGACATATCCGCCTTCAAAATGGCGGATGGCGAGGTTGTGACGGTTCTGAGCGGGTGGCGTAAGAACCCCTCGCAGAAGCAGTTGAAAAAGATCTGGCGCGGGGCGTGTGGACCATTTGGTACGGTTCTGGGGCCGAATTCCGACCGCTATCACCGCGATCATTTCCATCTGGACACGGCCCGCCATCGCAGCGGGCCCTACTGCCGCTAACGCAGGATCAGCCGCGGTGCGGGCCCTAATGGCAGCGGACCCAATGCAACGTACCCGTCGCGAAAATTCAATTGCAGGTCCAGCGCCTTTGGGTTGCCCCCCAGCCCGGCCAGAAAGTTCAATGCGCGCGTCACCGGATCGACCGCCTGATCGGGCAGGGCGCCTGCCGCATTTGCCATGGCGATCATGTCGCGCCAGTTTTCGGCCTTGATTGCGATCTCTCCGCTTGGAATGCCTTGCGCGTCTACGTCCAGCGCGCCTGCTGCAAACAGGCGCAACTCGCCCCATTTCATTTCGGCCAGATTCAGATCGATCTTGGCCGGTTGCGGCCTGCGTTGCTCCAGCGCGCTCCGATCCCAGGGTTTGTCGAACGCAACCGTCATGTCCAGTTCCAGCGTCTCGAACGCTTGCGGCAGCGTGGTGGCAGATCGCATAAGCGCGCGTAGGTCGTCCCCAGGGGTAAACCCGTCAATTCGGGCTGAGATGTTGTAGACCTCGGGCAGGGCGGTCTGCTCCATGATCATGCCCAGGTTTTTGCCGCCTGCTTGCGCAACGCCATCCTCGGCCACGGACCAGGGGCCAGCGGTCAGCGCCATTTTCTCAAGCACCAACGCGACGCCCGGTTGCAATTGCAGCTCGGCCTGCATCTGGTTGGCCTGAATCGTGGCAGTCTGGTCGAAATAGGACAGGCGCTGTGGCGTATCTGCAAAGCGCAGAACCTGTCGGCCGGGCCAGATCGCCGGGCTTTCAAACTCGATCCAGTCAGCGCTCCAGGCGGTGCCGTTGACCGGATCGGCCAGCGCCGGGTTCATCAAACGCGTGATGTGGTGGGTCGGGTATCCGGCCGTTTCGACTTCTGAAAAGTCGGCCTGCCAGCCCAGTTCCTGCTGCTTGTCGAACCAACTGGTCAGCGCTGTGCGCAGACCGTAACCGGCAACAAACCAGTATGCGCTCCAGGCGACAGCAACAAAAATCAGTACTCGTATCAGTCGGCGCATGAGGAATGGCCCTTTTTCCTGCCTTGGAATTGATGTTTATAGGCGCAAACAGGCAAGGACCAGTGCAATGACGATGTGGGTATTCGGATATGGATCGCTGTTGTGGAATCCGGGCTTTCCGGTGGCTCGCAGCGAACATGCAACGCTGCATGGATATGCGCGGTCTTTCTGCATGAGCTCGATCCACCATCGCGGCACCGAAGAGTCCCCGGGCCTTGTACTGGCGCTGGACAAACAGGCCGATGCGCACTGCACAGGATTGGCGCTGTCGGTCGAGGCCGGGCATGAAGAGCGCACGTTGGATGAACTACGCGAACGCGAGTTGATTTCCTCGGCCTATCTGGAACGGATGCTGGATGTTCAGCTGAGTTCGGGCGAGGTCGTGAACGCGGTGACCTATGTGATCGACCCGCACCACGTCCAGTATTGCGGCGGTATGCCATTGGAAGAGCAGGCGCAGATCATCGCGCGCGCGGTCGGCGGGCGTGGTCCAAATACCGAATACCTCTACAATACCTCCGAACACCTGACCGAGATCGGCCTGCACGATCCGGACCTTGAGTGGTTGTCGCAACGGGTGCGGACAATAACCGCATAAACCCTTGGCGTCATCGCGGGGTTTTCGCTAGGTTTGGCCCAAAGCAGGCAAAAACCGGGAAACACGCGCATGGCGCAGGCACAGCAGAGCGCGAGACCGCATTTCTCGCATCCCATTCGTCAAATCCTGATGATGTTGATTGCAATCGGGCTGTCCGGTTTGGGTGTGTTTCTCGCGCTGCCCTACGTAATGCCCGTGTTCCAGGCGAACCTTTACCTGAACGGCTTCATCCTGCTTGTGTTCATCATTGGTGTTCTGGCCTGTTTCTATCAGGTGACTCAACTGATCGGATCGGTGCGCTGGATCGAGGCTTTTGCCGGCGGCGTTGAACGCGACGATGTGCGCCCCCCGCAATTGTTGGCACCGCTGGCCGCGCTGCTGCGTTCTCGGGGGGCCCGGTCGCATATCAGCTCTAGCTCTGGTCGGTCGATCCTGGATTCGGTGGCGGAACGGATCGAGGAAGAGCGTGAGATCACGCGTTATATCACAAATGTTCTGATCTATCTTGGGCTTTTGGGCACGTTCTTTGGTCTGGCCACCACGGTTCCGGCGATTGTCGACACGATCCGCAGCCTGAACCCGCAGGACGGTGAAGAAGGGCTGACCGTTTTCAACCGCCTGATGACGGGCCTTGAATCCCAGTTGCAGGGCATGGGCGTTGCGTTCGGCTCATCCCTGTTAGGGCTGGCCGGGTCATTGATCGTGGGGCTTCTGGAACTGTTCGCCGGTCACGGTCAGAACCGGTTCTACCGTGAGCTTGAGGAATGGCTGTCGGGGATCACTCGCGTTGGCTTTGGCGGGTCGGACGATGGCGGTGCGGAACTTGCCGTTCTGACCCCGGTTCTGGACACCATGGCCGAGCAGATGGACGCCCTGCAAGAGATGTTCACCGCGCAAGAGGCCGACCGCGCCGATGTCTCGGCCAAATTGGGGCAGCTTGTCGACGCCATCGGTGATATGAACCAGCGACAGGCGCAGGGTGAGGGCGTCACCGCCGCCCTGGAGCGTGTGGCACTGGGGCAGGATGCCTTGCTGGATCACATGCGCGATCACGGCGCGGGCGAGGGGATCGATGCCGAAAGTCGGATGCGCCTGCGGTCGATGGACGTGCAGTTGCTGCGCATCCTCGAAGAAATCTCAGCCGGGCGTCAGGACAGCATGAACGAGCTGCGCAAGGACTTCGAACTGTTGGTCAAGGCGCTGACCCTGCCACGCGGCGCGGTCCGCACCCCGCCGGAAGGAGAGTAAGGGATGGCCCTTTCCCGCCGCACCGGTCAACGGTTTCAGGGCTCGGTCTGGCCCGGTTTCGTCGATGCGATGACCGGCCTGCTGATGGTTCTGACCTTTGTGCTGACCATCTTCATGGTCGTCCAGTTCGTGCTGCGGGAAACCATTTCGGGTCAGGAAGACGAATTGACCGCGCTGTCTGATGAGGTGGCAGCCCTTGCCGGTGCGTTGGGGCTGGAAGAGCGGGAAAACAACCGGCTTCAGGCTCGGTTGGGGGCGCTGAACACGACTTTGACGCGGGTCGAGGATGATCTTGCGCAGGCGCAGGGCCGTATCACAGCTTTTGAAGCCGAAGTTGCGGCGTTGCTGGCCGATCAGGCGCGGGCACAAACTGATATCGCGGCGCTTGAGTCGCTTCGGGCAGACTTGCAGGCGCAGCGCGACGACTTGCTGACTGAACAAGAGGCGCTGAACCTGGCCCTGGCACAAAGCCGTAACGAGATCGATGCGCAGGCCGAGGCTGCCCGTCTGGCCGCCGCACGTCGTGAGGCGCTTGAGGCTTTGGTTGCCGATCTGGAAAGCAGTGATGCCACCCAGACCGCACAGATCGCCGAACTAGAGCAACAGCTTTCTGACGAAGAAGCCGCTCGGTTGGCCGAAGCTGCAGCAGCAGAAAACCTGCGTGACCGTTTGCAAAACGCCGATGCGGAACTGACCGCGATGACCCTTGCACTTGAGGCGCAGCGGCAAGAGGCCGAGGATACCTTGACCTTGTTGGCCGCTGCCCAAGCCGCCAAAGCGGAATTGGAGCGGCAGTTCGGCGAATTGAACCCCGAACAATTTAAAGCGCAGTTGCAGGCCGCGCTTGATGCGCAAACGCAGGCGCAGGCGGATGCCGCGGCACAGAGAACTCTGGCCGAAGAACGCGCCGCATTGCTGGCCGCTGCGCGCGATACTCTTGCCTCAGAGCAGGAAATCTCGACCAAGGCGCAACAGCAGACGGCCTTGTTGAACCAGCAGATGTCGGCACTACGCGGACAGCTTGGTTCATTGCAGGCGCTGTTGGATGACTATGAGGACCGGAATGAAGCGGCAGAGATCAGGATTCAAACTCTCGGGCAGGACCTGAACGCAGCACTGGCCCGCGCCGCGTCCGAGGAGCGTCGGCGCCGCCTGTTGGAAGAGGCCGAGCGTGTTCGACTGGAAGCCGAAGCCGAGGAGTTGGCCGGTCAAAACGAACAACTGACGGCGCAGGCGGAAGACCTGCAAAGGTACCGGTCTGAGTTCTTTGGCCGTCTGCGCGATGTGCTGGGTGATCAGGAAGGGGTTCGAATCGAAGGCGACCGCTTTGTCTTTTCCTCTGAGGTGTTGTTCGCCACTGGCTCGGCCGTTCTATCGCCAGAAGGGCAACTGGAAATCGCAAAGGTCGCCAACATCCTGCGCAGTGTTGCGGCAGAAATACCCGAGGGCCTGAACTGGGTGATCCGTGTGGATGGCCATACGGACAACGTGCCGCTGGGCGGATCGGGTCGCTATCGTGACAACTGGGAGCTCAGCCAGGGTCGCGCCTTGTCCGTCGTACGCTATATGGTTGATGCGCTGGGCATTCCGCCCCAGCGGCTGGCGGCCAACGGCTTTGGCGAGTTTCAGCCCGTAAACCCCGCCGATACGCCCGAAGCGCGTGCGCAAAATCGCCGGATCGAACTGAAACTGACCGAGCGATAGGCGTTCAAACCAGGCCATGAACCTTTGCAAATGGATCGTGGGCCTTGTCCTTGTGCCATGTGTATTCGCACCATGTCGCGACCTTGTCGGCGACGTTTGTACCGTGCATCAGGGCGATTGCACCCAGCGCCATATCCATGCCGGCCGAAACGCCGGATGATGTAAGGACGGGGCCGTCCTCGACCCATCTGGCCTGCGGAACCCAATCCACATCCGGCCCCTGTTCGCATACCCAGGAAAAGGCAGCCTTGTTCGTGGTGGCGCGTCGTCCATCCAAAACCCCGGCTTTGGCCAAAAGGGCGCTGCCGGTGCAGACGCTCAGGGTAAATTCCGCCTTTGCTGAACTGCGCGCAATCCATTCCAACAGGCGCGGGTTGGCGATTTCGCGACGCGTGCCAGCGCCACCTGGAACAAAGACAATGTCGTATGACCCGGGCGTATCCAAAGTCGCCTCGACGACGGCTTGAAGGTGCTGATTGCTGGCGACCGGACCTGCGGTTTCGGCGATCAGCTCTAGCGAAAAGTCATCCGGCAGAAGCCCGAACATCTCCATTGGGCCGAATAGATCCAACAGTTCGAATCCGGGAAAGATCAGGGCACCAATCTTGCGCATTCCAACTCTCCTTTCGGGAGCGAGGGTTTTGAATGAAAAGCGCCCGCCAACAGGGGTAGGCGGGCGCTTGCAATTTTGTGAGGCCGTCTGGTCAGTCCGCAGTCAGCAAGGGTGGCTTGTCGCCCGGAATGCGGGGCTGATCCGGGCCAAGGATTTCCAGATCCAACTCGCCTTTCTTGACCGAGACCCGAACAACACCACCTTTGGCCAATTTGCCGAACAGCAGTTCCTCGGCCAGCGGTTTCTTGATGTGTTCCTGGATCACGCGGCCCAAAGGACGCGCGCCCATCTTGTCGTCATAGCCCTTGTCGGCCAGCCATTCGGCGGCTTTGGGCGTCAGGTCGATGGTCACACCGCGATCCAGCAATTGCGCCTCAAGCTGCAGGACGAACTTTTCGACCACTTGCAGGATGACCTCTTTCGGCAGTGGCGCGAACGAGATCACGGCATCCAGACGGTTGCGGAATTCGGGCGTGAACATGCGCTCGATCGCGGCGGTGTCTTCACCCTCGCGACGATCCCGGGCAAAGCCGATCGCCGCTTTGGCCTGTTCCTGCGCGCCCGCGTTCGAAGTCATGATCAGAACCACGTTGCGGAAATTCACCGTGCGACCATTGTGATCGGTCAGCTCACCGTGGTCCATCACCTGCAACAGGATATTGAACACATCCGGATGCGCCTTTTCGATCTCGTCCAGCAGCAGAACACAGTGCGGATGCTGATCAACGCCGTCGGTCAGCAGACCGCCCTGATCGAACCCGACATAGCCCGGAGGCGCGCCGATCAGACGGGAAACCGCGTGTTTCTCCATGTATTCCGACATGTCAAAACGCAGCAGCTCCACGCCCAGCGTATCGGCCAGTTGCTTGGCGACCTCGGTCTTACCCACACCGGTCGGACCGGCGAACAGGTAGTTGCCGATGGGCTTTTCGGGCTCACGCAGACCCGCTCGGGCCAGCTTGATGGCGCTGGACAGCGCTTCGATGGCTTCGTCCTGACCAAACACCACCCGCTTCAACGACGCTTCGAGATCTTTCAGAACTTCGGCGTCGTTCTTAGTGACGTTCTTGGGCGGGATGCGGGCGATCTTGGCGACCACAGCCTCAATCTCTTTCACGCCAATCGTTTTGCGACGTTTGCTTTCCGCCACCAGATGCTGAGCGGCACCAGCCTCATCGATTACGTCGATGGCCTTGTCGGGCAGCTTGCGGTCATTGATATACCGCGCCGCCAGTTCCACAGCCGTTTTGATCGCATCGGCGGTGTATTTGATCTCATGATGCTCTTCGAAATAGGGTTTGAGGCCGCGCAGAATCTTTACGCTATCCTCCACCGAAGGCTCGTTTACGTCGATTTTCTGGAACCGACGGCTGAGCGCGCGGTCCTTTTCGAAATGCTGACGGAATTCCTTGTAGGTCGTCGAGCCCATGGTGCGCAGCTTGCCGCCCTGCAACGCAGGTTTCAGCAGGTTTGAGGCATCCATTGCGCCACCGGACGTGGCACCAGCCCCGATCACGGTGTGTATCTCGTCAATGAACAGAACTGCGTCCGGGTGATCTTCCAACTCGGTCACGACCGCCTTCAGGCGTTCTTCGAAATCGCCGCGATAGCGGGTGCCCGCCAGCAATGCGCCCATGTCCAGCGAGTAGATCGTGGTGTTCGACAAAACATCCGGCGACTCGCCAGCCACAATCTTGTGCGCCAGACCTTCTGCAATCGCGGTTTTGCCAACACCCGGATCACCCACCAGCAGCGGGTTGTTCTTGCGGCGGCGGCACAGCACCTGAATGCAGCGTTCCACCTCGGCGGAACGACCGATCAGGGGGTCCACATCGCCAGCACGCGATTTGGCGTTCAGGTCGACACAGTATTTACCAAGCGCGCTTTCTTTCTGTTCAGATTCAGCGGTGGTTGCCTGCGCCTCTTCTTCGACCTCGTCCGCGCCGGTCACCGGTCGGTTTTCGCCATAGGCCGGATCCTTTGCCACGCCATGCGCGATAAAGTTCACAGCGTCATAGCGGGTCATGTCCTGTTCTTGCAGGAAATAGGCGGCATTGCTTTCGCGTTCGGCGAAAATCGCCACCAGCACGTTGGCCCCGGTCACCTCGGTCCGGCCCGAGCTTTGGACATGGATCGCGGCACGTTGAATGACGCGCTGGAAAGCAGCGGTCGGCACAGCCTCGGACCCGTCTATATCGGTCACAAGGTTCGATAGATCCTCGTCAATAAATTCGACCAATGTGCTGCGCAATTCGTCCAGATCGACGCTGCATGCCTTCATCACCCGGATCGCATCGGGTTCTTCCAAAAGTGCCAGCAGCAAATGTTCCAGCGTTGCAAATTCGTGTCGCCGTTCATTCGCAGCCGCCAGGGCTGCGTGGATGGCTTGTTCCAATGTGCTCGAGAATGAAGGCACGCGGGTGCTCCTCTAAATTGGGCCGGAAGGGGGTCGAGTATCGGCCGGATCCCCATCCCAACCATGTCCTCATACTATTAGAGTTTGGTTGATCGTGGCCCGGCTTCAAGGGTTTTCTTGCTCTTGACAGTCACATTTCTTGTGACCGTGGCCGTGAACAGTGCGAAATATGCGCTAAAAGCGGTCTTTTCTGGCCCTGATTTCGGCAAAGACAGCGGCCGGATCGACATTTCCCAACCCCAATCGGGCTTGAATCTCTGGATTCTCGGCGCGCAAAAACGGGTTTGTTGCTTTTTCCAGTGCGAGAGTTGACGGCACAGTAGGCTCTCCGGCAGCTCTGGTCCGGTTGATATCGGCGACTCGATCCAGCAAGGCAGCATTGTCCGGATCGATCGTCAGCGCGAATTTCGCGTTCGATTGGGTGTATTCATGTCCCGAGCACACGATTGTCTCATCCGGGAGCGCCGCCAGCTTGCACAGCGATGCCCACATCTGCGCCGGAGTCCCTTCAAACAGGCGGCCACATCCCAGCGCCATAAGGCTGTCTGCGGTGAATACTGCATTTGATTGAGGCATATAGAACGCGATGTGGCCAATGGTGTGACCGGGTACGTCGAGAACCTCGACGGGTTCCCCACCGACATAAAATGTGTCGCCTTCAACGACCGCCTGATCCAGCTTTGGTAGCCGCGCTTCGTCGGCCTTCGCGCCAATCACCCGCGCTGGGTGCGTTTCCAGAATACCCGGCAATCCGTCCACATGATCCCAATGATGATGTGTCAGCAACACGTGTGTCAGGCGCCAGCCGCGGGCATCCAGCTCCGCTAGAATCGGCCCTGCCTCAGGCGCGTCGATCAATGCGGTCTCGCCGCTGGCGGCATCATGCGCCAGAAAGGCATAATTGTCGCTGAGGCAAGGAATGGTGACGATCTCAAGAGGCATGGCCTTTTGCCCTTTCGTTGCTAGACTGCGCCCAGCTAAGCCGATTGACCGGGTGTCCGCAATGCATCTTGATGTGCAGGATCTGAGGAATTTCTACTACCGCAGCACGTTGGGCCGTGCGGCGCAGGCAGCCATCCGCGGTCGTCTTGTCGATCTGTGGCCCGAGGCCAAGGGCCAAACCGTTGTCGGGTTCGGATTCGCGGTTCCGTTGCTGCGACCCTACCTTGCCGACGCGCGCCGTGTGATCGGGCTGATGCCCGGACCGCAAGGCGTGATGCCATGGCCTGCCGGAATGCCCAACGTGTCGGTTCTGACCGAAGAGACCCTCTGGCCGATTGAGACCGGCCATGTGGACAAGCTGGTTGTCATGCATGGGCTGGAGACGACCGAGCGGCCCAGTCAGTTGCTAGAAGAATGCTGGCGCGTGCTGGGGCCGGGCGGGCGGGTGTTATTCGTTGTCCCCAACCGCGCCGGTCTGTGGTCGCGATCTGACCGCACGCCGTTTGGATTTGGCCGTCCCTATTCAGCGACGCAGTTGGAAAGCCAGCTTCGAGAACACCATTTCCTGCCTGAAAACCATTGTTCGGCGTTATACCTGCCACCGTCCTATCGCCGCTTCTGGCTCAAATCCGGTGGGTTGATCGAGAAAACCGGACAGCGCTTGCCAACGGTCATGGCGGGCGGGGTTCTGATGGTTGAGGCCAGCAAACACATACGTCCTCGCAGTGGGAGCGTCACAAAAGACGCCGCCAAACGCCCAATAAAGGCGCTGGACGGGCTGTTGAAACCAGCCTGAATGACGTGGTGCCTTGATCTCAGATGCAAGGGGTAAATTGCGGGAAAAAGGTCACAGGAATCGCAAAAAGCTGCAGTTCGGTAACATTTTTCACCCATTCTGATCGGTGCAAAGGGACGCACTTTTCTTAACATGTTGAAATTAAACATTTTGTGGATAAATGCGCTGCCGCTATATTATATTGCTAGCTTGGTTCGGCTCTGCTACATCCCCGGTGATTTTGATCCCCGGCCTTCTGGACGGGGTTTCTTCACGCCCCCGAGGTGGCTGCGCGGGCAGTTTTCGGGGCCTAAAATATCGGAAGGGTGGACGTGTCCGAACCAGCTTCGATTTCCACTGGCATTGCCGAGCGCTATGCCACCGCGATCTTTGAGATCGCCAAAGAGAATAATGACCTTGCAGGTCTGGAAACCGGAATCAACGATCTGGCAGCAGCATTGGGCGACAGCGCCGAACTGCGCAACCTGATTGCATCGCCTCTGGTTTCGCGCGCCGAACAAGAAGGCGCGATCACCGCAATCGCTGACAAAATGGGTCTGCACGCGATCCTGCGCAACACGCTGGGTCTGATGGCGCAAAAGCGTCGTCTGTTTGTCGTGCCGCAACTGGTGCAGGTTCTGCGTGACATGTTGGCTGAGGAACGAGGCGAAGTGACCGCCGATGTTGCGTCAGCCAAGGCGCTGACCAAAACCCAACTGGATAAACTGTCCAAGACGCTGTCCGAGCGTGTGGGCAAGACCGTGACAATCAATGCGACCGTTGATGAAAGCCTCATCGGCGGTCTTGTCGTTAAAGTGGGCTCGAAAATGATCGACAGTTCGATCCGTTCGAAGCTCAACTCCCTACAGAATGCAATGAAAGAGGTCGGATAAATGGGAATCCAAGCTGCAGAGATTTCTGCAATCCTGAAGGACCAGATCAAGAATTTTGGTCAGGAAGCCGAAGTGGCCGAGATCGGCCGCGTGCTGAGCGTCGGTGACGGGATTGCCCGTGTATACGGCCTGGACAACGTGCAAGCCGGTGAGATGGTCGAATTCCCCGGTGGCATCATGGGCATGGCGCTGAACCTGGAAAGCGACAACGTCGGTGTCGTTATCTTCGGGTCCGACCGTGACATCAAAGAAGGTGACACTGTCAAGCGTACCAACTCGATCGTGGACGTTCCGATTGGCGACGAACTGCTGGGCCGCGTTGTTGACGGCCTGGGGAACCCGCTGGACGGCAAAGGCCCGATCAATGCGTCGAAGCGTGGCGTTGCTGACGTCAAAGCCCCCGGCATCATCCCGCGTAAATCTGTACACGAGCCGATGGCAACCGGCCTGAAATCGGTTGACGCGATGATCCCGATCGGCCGTGGCCAGCGTGAGCTGATCATCGGTGACCGTCAGACCGGTAAAACCGCTGTGGCTCTGGACACCATCCTGAACCAGAAAGTTTACAACGACGCAGCAGGCGACGACGAGTCGAAGAAACTGTACTGCATATACGTGGCGGTTGGTCAGAAGCGGTCGACTGTTGCGCAGTTGGTGAAGAAACTGGAAGAATCCGGCGCGATTGAATACTCGATCGTTGTGGCCGCAACCGCATCCGACCCGGCACCGATGCAGTTCCTGGCACCCTACTCGGCGACCGCAATGGCCGAGTACTTCCGTGACAATGGCCGCCACGCGCTGATCATCTACGATGACCTGTCGAAACAGGCCGTATCCTATCGTCAGATGTCGCTGCTGCTGCGCCGTCCGCCCGGACGTGAAGCTTACCCGGGTGACGTTTTCTACCTCCACTCGCGCCTGCTGGAACGTTCGGCGAAGCTGAACGAAGATTTTGGTGCTGGCTCGCTGACCGCTCTGCCGGTTATCGAAACCCAAGGCGGCGACGTTTCGGCGTTTATTCCGACCAACGTGATCTCGATCACCGACGGTCAGATCTTCCTGGAAACCGAACTGTTCTATCAGGGCATCCGTCCTGCTGTGAACACCGGTCTGTCGGTTTCGCGTGTGGGCTCCTCGGCTCAGACCGATGCGATGAAATCGGTTGCTGGCCCGGTGAAACTGGAACTGGCTCAGTACCGTGAAATGGCGGCCTTTGCGCAGTTTGGCTCCGACCTCGACGCCGCAACTCAGCAGCTGCTGAACCGTGGTGCGCGCCTGACGGAGCTGATGAAACAGCCGCAGTACTCGCCGCTGACCAACGCGGAAATCGTCTGTGTCATCTTCGCAGGCACCAACGGCTATCTCGACAAAATCGACGTATCTGACGTTGGCCGCTATGAGGCTGGCCTGCTGGCGCACCTGCGCGGCAAGCACGCTGACCTGCTTAAGTGGATCACCGACGAAGATCCGAAGATCAAAGGTGACGCAGCGGACAAACTCAAGGCAGCGATCGACGAATACGCCGCGACCTTCGCTTGATAGGGGGTTCCGATGCCTAGTCTGAAGGACCTTAAAAACAGGATCGAGTCGGTCAAATCGACCCGCAAGATCACCAAGGCCATGCAGATGGTCGCGGCTGCAAAACTGCGCCGCGCCCAGGAATCTGCCGAAGCCTCGCGCCCCTATGCCGAACGGTTCAATGCCGTGATGGCGGGGCTGGCGGCGTCGGTCGGGGGCAGCGACAGCGCCCCCAAGCTGCTCCGGGGTACGGGCAGTGATGATGTCCATCTGCTGGTTGTCATGACAGCTGAACGCGGCCTGTGTGGCGGCTTCAACGCGAACATCGCCAAGCTGGCCCGCGCCAAAGCGGACGAGCTGCGCGGCAAAGGCAAGACGGTCAAGGTTCTGACCGTCGGCAAGAAAGGCCGCGACGCGCTCAAGCGTGATTTTGGCGATCTGTTCGTTGGGCATATCGACCTGAGTGAGGTCAAGCGCATTGGCTACAACAACGCGCAAGACATCGCGAAGGACGTCCTGTCCCGCTTTGACGGGGGTGAGTTCGACGTTGCCACGATCTTCTACTCGAAGTTCGTCAACGTGGTGACCCAGATCCCGACGGCACAGCAGGTCATCCCCGCCTCGTTCGAGGAAACCGAGGGTGACGACAGCGGTGCGGTCTTCGATTACGAGCCCAGCGAAGAGGCCATCTTGGCCGACCTGCTGCCCAAGGGGGTTGCGACCGCGATCTTCTCGGCTCTGCTCGAAAACGGAGCGTCCGAACAGGGTGCACGGATGTCCGCAATGGACAACGCAACACGCAACGCGGGTGAGATGATCGACAAGCTGACGATCCAGTTCAACCGCTCGCGTCAGGCCGTGATCACCAACGAGCTGATTGAAATTATTTCCGGCGCCGAAGCGCTGTAGAGACATACCGGAGACGAAACATGGCGAATGCAAAAGGCAAAGTCACACAGATCATCGGGGCCGTCGTCGACGTGCACTTCGAAGATCAGCTGCCTGAAATTCTGAACGCGCTGGAAACCACCAACAACGGCAAGCGCCTGGTGTTGGAGGTTGCTCAGCACCTGGGTGAAAACACCGTCCGTACCATCGCGATGGACGCGACCGAAGGTCTGGTCCGTGGCGAGGCAGTCACCGACACCGGCGCACCGATCTCGGTTCCGGTTGGTAACGCCACCCTGGGCCGCATCCTGAACGTGGTTGGTGAACCGATCGACGAAAAAGGGCCGGTTGAAGCATCTGAGGCCCGCGCGATCCACCAGCCTGCACCGACCTTCGACGAACAGTCGACCGAGTCGGAAGTTCTGGTAACCGGCATCAAGGTTGTTGACCTGCTGGCCCCCTACGCCAAAGGCGGTAAAATTGGCCTCTTCGGCGGTGCCGGTGTGGGCAAAACCGTTCTGATCATGGAACTGATCAACAACATCGCAAAAGTGCACTCGGGCTTCTCGGTGTTTGCGGGTGTTGGTGAGCGGACCCGTGAAGGGAACGACCTGTACCACGAGATGATCGAATCGAACGTGATCAAGCCGGACAACCTGTCGGAATCGCAGGTGGCCCTGGTTTACGGTCAGATGAACGAACCTCCGGGAGCACGTGCACGTGTTGCTCTGACCGGTCTGACGCTGGCCGAGCAGTTCCGTGACCAGTCCGGTACCGACGTTCTGTTCTTCGTCGACAACATCTTCCGCTTCACGCAGGCGGGCTCCGAGGTTTCGGCTCTGCTGGGTCGTATTCCTTCGGCGGTGGGCTACCAGCCGACCCTGGCCACCGACATGGGCGCCCTGCAGGAACGCATCACTTCGACCAAGTCGGGCTCGATCACGTCCGTGCAGGCGATCTACGTGCCTGCGGACGACCTTACCGACCCTGCGCCGGCAACCTCGTTTGCACACTTGGACGCGACCACCGTTCTTAACCGTGCGATCTCGGAAAAGGGTATCTACCCGGCGGTTGACCCGCTCGACTCGACCTCGCGTCTGCTCGACCCGGCCATCGTTGGTGAAGAGCACTACAAGGTTGCGACCGACGTTCAGCAGATCCTTCAGCGCTACAAGTCGCTGCAGGACATCATCGCCATCCTCGGCATGGACGAACTGTCGGAAGAGGACAAACTGACCGTGGCCCGTGCCCGTAAGATCGAACGCTTCCTGTCGCAGCCGTTCGACGTGGCCGAAGTCTTCACCGGTTCGCCGGGCGTTCAGGTTGCTCTGGATGTCACCATCTCGTCGTTCAAGGCGGTTGTGGCCGGCGAATACGATCACCTGCCCGAAGCGGCCTTCCTGATGGTTGGTGGCATCGACGAAGTGATCGCCAAAGCCGAGAAGATGGCAGCAGAAGCCGCCTAAGGAGTATCCCTGATGGCAAACACGATGCAATTCGACCTCGTCAGCCCCGAGCGGAGCCTAGCTTCGCTTGAGGCGACGGCGGTCCAGATTCCCGGCGCGGACGGGGACATGACGGCGATGCCCGATCATGCCCCCACAATCACCACGCTGCGCCCGGGCATCCTGAAGGTCGAGGCGCCTGCAGGAGCCAGCGAATACCTGGTCACCGGCGGGTTTGCCCAGATCAACGGAGATGGCCTGTCGGTTCTGGCAGAAAAGGCCATTCCGGTAGCCGAAGTGACACGGTCGCATATCGATGACCTGATCGCCGAAGCACGCGCCTCGCACGAAGCAGCCAAGGCAGGAGACGATCAGACCATCGTCGATGATGCCGCCAAGCTGCTGGCCGACATGGAGGCCCTTGGGACGCATATGAGCCTGTAACGGCGTCAATGGATCCCGGATTTTCGAAACGGCCCTGCCCAAGCGGGGCCGTTTTTTTGTCGTGCTATTGTTTGATTTCCAAAGTAAGTTTTGGATATTCAAAGAAAAAAGACGACAGAATGAAAAAATTTCAAACACATCCGATTGGGATCGACCAGGGTGAGGAAGTCCTGTTTTCCGAATTTGCTGATGGCGGCGAAATGTGGACAGGCACCGGCGCCCGCGAACGCAAGGTGGCAATTCGATTCAGCGAACCATTCCGGAGCCCACCGCTGGTGCAGATCGGCGTATCGCTGTGGGATGTGGACACGTCCTCAGCCCTGCGCGCCGAAGTCCAGGCCGAAGATATCACGACCACGGCATTCAATGCGGTCTTTCGGACATGGTCCGATACGCGTATCGCGCGCATTCGCGTGGCCTGGATGGCAATAGGTGAAGTCGCGCATGCGGATGACTGGAACATTTCCTGATCCAGCAGCCAATCGAACATGGCCAATGATCGCGGCGACGTCCATAAAGAAGACGCATCAGAGAACATTCTGAACGAGGTACGCTGTGTTTGCCAAAGAGCATATCGAATACCAAGCCATAGACCTGCCGGACCGGGCGGAATTGACCGACGCTGACATGATGGATGCGGCATTGGCGTTCTATGAAACGATGAAGCGCCGACACACAGTGCGGGACTATTCCGGTCGCCCTGTTTCCAAAGCGGTGATCGAAGAATGTATCCGTACCGCTGGCACAGCCCCTTCAGGCGCAAACCATCAGCCCTGGCACTTTGTGGCGGTTTCGAACCCAGCGTTGAAGAAACGCATCCGCGAAGAAGCCGAAGAGGAAGAAAGAAAATTCTACGATGGCGGAGCGGGCGATGAATGGCTCAAAGCTCTTGAGCCGATCGGCACCAACGATCACAAACCGCATCTGGAGGAGGCACCGTGGCTGATCGTGATTTTCGCGCAGCGTTGGGGCCATTTTGACGACGGAACACGGTTCAAGAATTATTACGTACCTGAAAGCACGGGGATCGCGACCGGGTTTCTTTTGGCGGCTCTGCATCATGCCGGATTGGTTTCGCTGACCCATACGCCGAACCCTATGAAGTTTCTGAACAAACTTCTGGACCGCCCGGATCACGAAAAACCGATCATGATCGTAGCTGTGGGTCATCCGCACAAGGACGCAAAGGTCCCGAAGGTTGCCAAGATGAAAAAATCGCTGGACGAGATTATGACGGTCGCAGAATAGGTTCTGCGGTCCGTCATCTTTGTCGGCCCCTGTTGCGAGACGGGTTGTCAGTACCCCCAAGGGGACGTCAGCACTGTGCCCCACATCCCGCGCCGGGTCAGCCCGCGTGGTACAGCGATTCGTATATCGGCGTCAGCGTTTTGTCCTCAAACAGTGACGAAACGCTGGTCCCGTTCCAGATGTTCAGGATCGCCTGCGTAAAGATCGGTGCGGTGGGCACGATGCGGATATTCTCAGCCTTGGCAACCTCGGGCGTCGGCTGAATGGTGTCGGACAGAACCAGCGATTTCATGACAGAGTTTGTCACGCGCTCAACTGCAGGGCCGCTCATGACGCCGTGCGTGATATAGGAATGCACCTCTTTCGCGCCGTTATCCATCAGAACCTGCGCCGCCTTGCACAAGGTTCCGGCCGTGTCGCAGATATCGTCGACAATCAGGCAGATCTTGTCTTTTACATCACCGATCACCGTCATCTCGGCCACTTCACCGGCTTTTTCGCGGCGTTTGTCGACGATCGAAAGCGGTGCCTCGATGCGTTTGGCCAATTCGCGCGCGCGGGCGACGCCGCCGACATCGGGTGACACGACCATCAGATCGTCCATTTGGGTCTTGAACTGTGTCTTGACGTCCAGCGCAAAGATCGGCGAAGCGTACAGGTTGTCGACCGGCATGTCGAAAAAGCCCTGAATCTGGGCCGCATGCAGGTCCATCGTCAGAATACGTTCGATCCCGGCGCCGGTCAGCATGTTGGCAACCAGCTTGGCGCTGATCGGGGTGCGTGCCTTCGTGCGGCGGTCCTGGCGGGCATATCCAAAATACGGGATCACGGCGGTGATCCGCTGGGCTGACGAGCGGCGCAAGGCGTCGGCGATGATCAGCAGTTCCATCAGATTGTCGTTGGCCGGGTTCGAGGTCGGCTGGATGATGAACATATCCTCGCCGCGCACATTCTCGAACACTTCGACGAAGATCTCGCCGTCGTTAAACCGTTCGACTCGCGCGTCGACCAGACCCTGATCCACTCCGCGATGCAGGCTCATGCGGCGGGCGATGGTTTCGGCAAGCGGAAGATTGGCGTTCCCAGCGATAAGCTTGGGTTCGTGAAGTGTCGGCATCGGCTGTAGGTCCCCGGGCAGCGTTGGCAATGTGACAGATTCGTGATGTTGACACCGCTTAGCATGGGTCTACCGTCGCGCATAGATGACGCTGCGGAGAAAGTGAACATGGCCCAGATTGACTACTTTTTTGCGACACTCTCGCCCTTTTCCTACCTGGCAGGTACGCGGCTTGAGGAGGTCGCAGCAAAGCATGGTGCGACGATCAATTACAAACCGCTTGATATCATAGCATTGTTCGGTCGTACCGGTGGCGTCCCGCCCAAGGACCGACATATCTCGCGCGTGGAGTATCGAGCGCAGGAACTGACGCGACAGGCAAAGAACCTGGGGATGGACCTCAACCTTCAACCGGCTCACTGGCCAACCAATGCGGCGCCGTCGTCCTACGCGGTCATCGCGGCGACAAAGGATGGGTCAGGGGATGTCGGCAATCTGTGCCATTCCATCCTGCGGGCCTGCTGGGCAGAGGAAAAGGACATCGCCGAAGACAGCGTCATTCGCGACTGTCTTGAAAGGGCGGGGTTCGATCCGAACCTGGCCGACAGCGGCCTGCTTGTCGGGGCCGAAACCTATGCCGCCAATCTCGAAGAAGCTGTGGATCGCGGTGTATTCGGGGCGCCGTTCTACATCACGCCAGATAATCAGCGGTTCTGGGGGCAGGACAGGTTGGACGATCTCGACCGCCACCTGGCGACGCTAAAAGACTAGCCGCAACCGCCTGCTTCAACTGGCTAATAATATCCCGGGGGGAGGCGCAGCTTGCTGCGACTGGGACAGCGCCCAATGTGCTTAGAGCAAGGCCAGGAATTGATCGATCTGATCCGCAGAGGTGGACCAGTCACAGACCAATCGGCAGGCCAGCATTTCGTCCTGGTCATTCCCGTCCAGCACTCCACCCCACAGGTGGTAGACCGCGCCGGCATCATGGAGTTCCCGATGCTGTCGGCGCGGGAAGCTGGCAAAGATCAAGTTGGCCTGGGGGGGGTGCAGGAACTCGGCCCCTGCCGCGCGCAAACCCTCTGCCAGTCGCGCGCAGCTGGCATTTGCCTGCCGTGCCGATCGCAGCCACAAATCCTCGTGCAAATAGGCCGCCATCTGAGCGGAGAGAAACCGGTGCTTCGAGAACAGATGCGCCCCGCGCTTGCGGCGCAATTCAAACTCCCAAGCCTTGCTTTCGTCAAAGAAGATCACGGCCTCGACCCCGATCAGCCCGTTCTTGGTGCCACCAAAACTGACCGCGTCCACTCCGGCCTTCCAGGTCATTTCAGCCGGAGAACAGTCAAGCGAAACCAGCGCATTGGCAAAGCGGGCGCCATCCATATGAACGGGCAGCCCAAATTCCTTGGCAACAGCACACAGCGCCTGCAATTCGGTCAGCGTATAGACAGATCCCCGTTCCGTCACCTGTGTGATCGACACCGGGCCGCGCTGCGGACCATGCACGCCTCGGGTTTCTTCGTTTTGGATCGCACCACGCAGTGCCTTGGCGGTCATTTTGTCACCACCCGGCACTAGGGTCAGCTTGGCCCCGCTGAAGAACTCCGGCGCGTTGCATTCGTCCTCGTGGATATGCGCAACGGGCGAGCAGAACACGGTCTCCCATGGCTGTGACAACGTCGCCAGCGCCAGAGAATTCGCCGCCGTGCCTGTCGCTACCAGATAGACCGCCGCACCGGGCGCTTCGAAAACCCCTCGTATCTGATCTCGCACTTCGTTCATCAAAGTGTCCGCGCCATAGGCCATCTGATAGCCCTGATTGGCTTCGGACAACGCTGCCAAAACTTCGGGGTGTACGGGCCCTGAATTGTCAGAGGCAAAGTGCATCAGCTCGGCTCCTCGATGATATAGTCTTCCCACTCTTCCATGGGGGTCTCGAATTCCGAGACGGTACGGTCCTGAACCGAAACTCCGGCGGCATGAACACTGTCCGGCGTTCCGGACAAAAGCGGGTGCCAATCGTAGAGGGGTTTCCCCTCCCACAGCAGCCGGTAGGCACAGGTTTGAGGCAGCCAATAGGCGTGATCGTCAATGTTTTCCGGTTTCATCACGATGCACTCGGGCACGAATTGATGACGGATATCATATTGCGTGCACCGGCAGGTTTCCTCGTCCAGCAACCGGCAGGCGACACAGGTCAGCGCGACCTCGCCGCTATCCTCGTCCTCCAGCTTGTTCAGGCAGCATTTACCGCAGCCGTCGCACAGCGCCTCCCACTCCTGTGGGTTCATCTTGTGCAGGGGCTTACGCTCCCAGAACCGCTTGGGCAGGCCTGATCGGACAATCGGATCGCGGCTCATACCGCCGCCAATATGTCGCGCGCACGGTCGCAATCGACTTGCATCTGCGCGATCAATTCGTCCAAGCCGTCAAACGTCATTTCGGGGCGCAGGTAATCAACCAAGCCGACAGACAGGGTTGCACCGTAAAGGTCGCCGGAAAAGTCGAAGAGATAGGTTTCGATATTGGGCACTTCGCCGTTGAACATCGGGCGTGTACCGACCGAAGCCGCCCCGCGATAACTGCCTTTGTGGGGGCCATCCAAGACGTCGACCAAAACCGCATACACACCAAATTTCGGTGGATGCAGCCCTTCGATCGACATGTTTGCCGTCGGAAAACCCAGTTCGCGCCCGCGCTGTTCCCCGCCGATCACCTCGCCTTCGATGCGGTGCCAGTGGCCCAGCATTGCGGCGGCGTCCCGAGGGCGACCTTCGGACAGCGCATCTCGGATCGCAGTCGACGAAACGACATTTTCCGACTTTTCCATCAGCGGTGCGATGGTCACGCCAAATCCCATTTGTTCACCAAAGCACAGCAAGTCTTCGGCGGTGCCAATCCGGGCTTTGCCAAAGCAGAAATCCGCGCCGACAACAACATGAGACAACCCCAGGCCGCGGGAGATGACGTTTTCGGCAAACTCTTCGGGTGCCAGCCCGGCAAGAGCCGCGTTGAACGGCAACTCATAGAGCTTTTGCACACCCAGTTTTTCAAGCCGGTGTGCTCGGGCATTGCCACGCATCAGACGGAACGGCGGGGTGTCTGGGGCAAAGTGTTCACGTGGGTGGGGCTCGAATGTCAAAACGCCCAGAGGCGCTGCAGGCACAGCATTCCTCGCCAGGTCAATGACGGACTGGTGGCCAACATGAACGCCGTCGAAATTACCGATCGCAACACTGGCGCCTCGGTCCTCGGGATTGACAAATTGATAGTCGCGGATGATCTGCATAGGCTGTGCCTAGCGGGACATCCCGGCAGGTTCAAGCGCCCTATGGCAGTCGACCAAGTGGGCGACATCGAATTTCAAAGCGGCTGTTTTGCCCAAATTAAACCAAAGCCAGGTTTTGCGGCGATGTTGCGCGATGCTTTTGCCATGCCCAAATTGTCGTTAGAACAATGATCGAGGCGTACCCATCGATTGCGTAGTGCCACCCATTATAGATCGAACAGAACAGCACGGCGGCGAGAAAGATCAGTCCTGGGGCAAGCAGATAGGAGCGCCGTTCGGCTAAGTACAGCGCAATGACAGTTGCGACCCCAACATGTACCGACGGAAAGGCGGAAATACCGGCTCCAATCGCTTGTGACCGATTGCTGTAGTCATCCCATAGAAAAGCCTGCGCCTCGCCAATTTTACTGGTTGAGATCCCAGATGCCTCTAGGGCTCCGATGAGGCCTGAAAAGCGATCGCCTCCAAGGAGTAGATCATAATATACCGGGCCCACAGAACTAAATAGAAGAGCAAGGACGTTGCCTAGTACAATCCAGCATGAGCAATAGAGGACCATGAATCGATTGTTGCGAGTTTCGTCATCGTCCGTCAGTGCAATGAATACTGGCAGGAAAAATGCTGGCAGCACCCAGAGGGTAAAATACACCATTTCGACTAGTTCGACCGGAACATAAGGCGAGAACTGATGTACGATTTCCCATGGATCTGTTCCAAAATGGAGAGCCTTGTCCAGATTCGCGAGCATCTCATCCGCGTAGAACGGAACAACATAGGGTATCGTGGTTTTTGTAATCGAAAAGGCTGACGTAAACATCAGGCAGCCAAAGAACGCGAGTATCGCGTTGACGATTTTGGTTTTGAGATTCTGATTCCGCGAAAAGTACAGAAGCAGCAATAGGACGACTCCGACATACTTTAGATACGCCACGAACCGCCACGCGCGCGAAAAAAGCTTGACCAATTCAAAATCAAGCAATGCAACGGCATTCTGACGAAGAAGTAGAGCCAAAATGGCCGAAAGAATCAAATAAGCAGCAGAAAAGAAAAAGAACTTTTTCATACACGTCTGACCTGGCACTCTGAATTCTAGTTTATCTAAGTGACCAATTTGGCAACAATGTGACCCATATTCGCCGACAATCCGCCGGCGATTTATTTACATACATCGCTATCAACGCAGGCGCTGTCGGTCTCAGTCAAACTTGCGGCTTGGTGCCAATACCATTGCTTCACCGATCAAAACTTTCTTGCCATCGACCGAACAATGGCAGTCCAGTTTGACGCGGCGTTTGGCAAAGTCGATGTCGATGACCTTAACCTCGGCATAGACCATGTCGCCGGGGCGTACTGGTGCCAGAAACTTGAGCGATTGGCCCATATAGACCGTGCCGTGACCGGGCAATTGCTCACCAATGACGGCCGAGATCAAGCCCGCTGTCAGCATGCCATGGGCGATGCGGCCCTCAAAGATGGTGTCGCGCGCATAGTCATCGTCCAGATGGACCGGGTTTCGGTCTGTCGATACTTGCGCAAACATCTCGATATCTTCGTCCGTCACCACTTTGCGCAAGTGGCGGGACATGCCCATTTCGATGTCTTCGATACAGATCGTTCCGCGTGGAAGATTATCCAACATGTTGCCCTCATCAAAGATCGGTCGGGCAACAAAAGACCGTCAGATGCGCCCGCTTGGCAACTTTATTACTTCGCAAGCGCAGAAAATCAAGTATTTTCTGACTACCGCAGGCGGCCGATTGAATAGGTCGGATTGATATTTTCTTTTTCGTTATGGGATCTTAACGCATCCTCATCGGGGTGGTGCGACGTTTTGGTCTCGGCTGCGGCCAAGCCGCCGGTGATGAACAGAGAATCGAGCCCCTCTCCCATACCGCCCGCAATGTCGGTCTGCGGCCCGTCGCCAATGACCAGAATGTCTGAATCAGCGATGTCGGCCCCAAGTTCGATCAGCCTGCGGCGGGCCAGATCGTAGATCGGCGGGTGCGGTTTGCCAAAGTACAGGCTCTCGCCGCCCATCTCGGTGTATAGCCGCGCCAGCGCGCCCGCACACCATTCGCGCACTTCGCCCCGATCCACCACGATATCGGGATTGGCGCAGAGCAATTTCATGCCCTTCTGTTTGGCATATAGGAAATCTGGTCTGTTCACCGCCGGGTCCGCCATCGGATCAAAAGGTCCGCAGCAGACGATGCCTTCGGCCTGATCCAGCGGCACACGTTCAATATGGATCGGGTGGTGCAACAGCTTCAAAGGCTCAAAGAACCCGGCATCCCGTTGCCATTCGCCCATGAAATACACCTTCTCGCCGACAGCGCCGCGAAACATCGCGGACCGCGCTGAATCTCCGCTGGTTGCGATAGTGTCATAGGCATCTGCTGGAACGTTGAACTGTTCCAGCTGTTCAGCCACGCCCGCGCGCGGTTTCGGGGAATTGGTGACCAGAACAACCAGACCACCGTTTTGGCGATAGACCTGTAGCGCAGCAACAGCCTCGGGGTAGGCGGTGATGCCGTTGTGAACACAGCCCCAAAGGTCAACGAACAGCGCCTTGTAGCGGTCGGAAACGTCGGAAAGCGCGTGGATGATCCGGGTCATGGAGCCCTCGATGTCTGAGAAAGATCGAATGCTCATCCCTATGGCAGAGGTGACCAGCTTTGGCCAGAGGGCGCGCTTGCCCCGTTGCTGCAAGCCGCGCCTCGTTTTGAGAAAAGCGCCCGTTCAGGGCGCTTCTGAAAATCTATTTAGACCTTGAGGTTCGGAATGATCTGTTTTTTGCGGCTCATGATGCCGGGCAGGACCACCGCGTCACCGTCAACAGATGCGCCAAAGCTTTTCTCGGCGACGGATTTGACCAGATCGTTGGGGACCAACAGGGTGGCCTCTTCGTTCAGAATGTCGACCACGAACAGCAGCACCTGATCGACACCGTCTTCGCTGGCAACATCCGTCATCGTGGTTGCGAGGCTGTCTTTGCGGTCCAGAACAACGCCCGGCGCAGTGGTCTCCAGAACCGATACGCGGAATTTTGTACCGTCGACCTCGTATTCCTTGCTGTCCATGCGGATCAGTTCCGCATCCGAAAACGACGACACATCCGATTTTGCCGCGAACATGTCGGCGGCATATGCGGAGACGTCCAGACCCAGATCGGCGGCCAGTTTCTCGGCCACAGCACGGTCATGCGCGGTGGTGGTGGGCGAGCGGAATTCCAGCGTGTCCGACAGGATGCAGGTCAGGGCGGCGCCTTTGATGGCGTCGGGCATTTTGGCCGCGTCGTCGCCCATAAGATCGATCAGGATGGTCGCGGTGCAGGCCAGCGGGCGCACGGTGATGTCGATCGGACCCTTGGTTTCCAGCCCGCCGACCAGCTTGTGGTGGTCGATAATCGCGCGGATATCGGCGCTGTTGATGCTGGCTGGCAACTCGGCCGGGTTGTTGGTGTCGACGATAACAACTGGCGCATCCTCGGCCACATCATCGATGATCCGCGGCTTTGGCAGGTCCCAGCGTTGCAGCATGAACGCGGCTTCGGTGTTGGGCTCGCCCAGCAAAACAGGTTCGGCCTGTTCGCCATTGACGGTGTTCAGATACCAGGACCAGACAATGGCTGAGCCGGTCGAGTCGGTATCGGGAGATTTGTGGCCAAATACTTGAATGGTCATGTCTGCGTCCTGCGGATTGAAGATTTGCGCGCCTTATAGGGCTGGCATCCGGGCTTGTCACCCGCTTGACGTCGGGTTGCGACGGTTCGTCAGAATGCAGCCTGCCTAGAACCCGGCGCGCGTCAGGGTGTACCCGGCCATTTGCAACTGATTCAGCAAACCGAAATTGTCTGCCAAGTGTCCGGCACCGACAGCAATAACTGCTGTTTGGTCCTGAAGCGACAGAATGGTGCGCATCCAGTTGTCGTTGCGCTGTGACAGCAACCGGTCTTCGAAATCTTGCCATTCGGTGGCGAACTCCTCGGGCGTCAATCCCGACGCTTCGAGCCCCTGAATTTTGGCGAGTTGGATGATCTCGGCGTGTTTTTCCTCGAGATAGGCATTGGCCATCGTGATCAATTGATCGTCCCCGGCCTGCAATGCGCCCGCAAGCCGGACCAGAGACTGCACCTGATCCTCAAGCGGGTGACTGTCAAACAGCGTGATCAGTTCCTCAATGCTTTCCAGCGAGTATCGGGGAATGTCGTGCGTCTGGGCCAGTTCAGACAAGCGCGCATCCATTCCGTGGTCGAAATCCGGTGTATCCATCAAGCACGGGGGAATGCCCAGCATCATGCTTAGAAACCAGGGGCGCAGTTTGGCGGCCATCCAACCAGGGATGCCGCGTTCAGCCAGAGTCGCCGAGAGCGTGGCCCAGTCCTCGTCGGGCATAAGGTCAATCAGGGTCGGGCCCGAGGTGATCATCACCGGGCTGAAATCCTTTGCCAGATCGCGCTCGAACGCCTTCATCTCTTCCTTGGTGATCTCGAAATAGAAAGCATCGGCCTGCGACAGGACAGGTGCCAGCCTTTCGACGACGTCGCCCATCCTCTCGTCATTGGTGTGAAGGGTGCCAATCAGGTGCAGAACCGTATTACCCTTGCGCGCGATCCAGTGGTTGCCTTCTGGGAACACTATATCGGCAACGGCGTCATTCAGGGCAGCCCGCTGATCTGCAGTCATATCCTGCCGAAGATCGCGCCCTTCGCAGGCCGCGTGTGCCGAAAACGGCAAGAGCAGGAAGAAAAGCAGGCAGAGAAGGCGCATGGGTCGGCTTTCGCTATGGTAAGGATCAACTCAATGAAAGTGATAACCCTGCGGGTTTGGTACAGGCAAGGCGGCAATTTCCTCATGCGGCGGCTGGCAATCCGCTTCAATCTGCCTAGCATGGCGGCATGAACCGCGAGCAGGACCTCTACCCCCCGATCAAAGCGCTGTTGGAGCGTCAGGGTTATACCGTCAAAGGTGAAGTTGGCGCGGCCGATATCGTCGCTATACGAGAAGGCGAAGAACCTGTGATCGTCGAATTGAAGCTCAGGTTCACGCTTTCGCTTTTTCATCAGGCGGTCGCCCGCTTGAAAGTGACCGATCAGGTTTACATTGGGGTCTGCAAACCCAAGGGCCGGTCTGCGCGCCGCGCCTTGCGGGACAATCTGGCCATGTGTCGGCGACTGGGGCTGGGCCTGATCACGGTCAGACCTGATGGCCGCGTGGAGGTCCAGTGTGACCCCGGGCCCTATGCGCCGCGCAAGAACAAAGCCAAGGCCGCACGTCTGTTGCGCGAGTTTGACAGGCTGGAAGGCGACCCCAACGCCGGGGGTGCGACTCGGCATGGGATCGTGACGGCCTACAGGCAGGACGCGCTGAAATGTGCGGCGCATCTGGCCGAATGCGGTGCCTGCAAAGGCGCGGACGTGGCCAGGGCCACCGGCGTGCCTGCGGCCACACGATTGATGCGGGAAAATCACTATGGGTGGTTCGATAAAGTTGAAAAGGGTGTCTATGCGCTGTCTGAAACAGGCTCGGACGGGTTGAAGCACTGGGCCTATAGCTGGGAACAGGGCGACTGAACTGGAATGCCAAAAAATCCATCACTTCTTGTTGACTCGGGGGTTTGGACTCCCTAGCTATGCGTCGTTATCACTCACACACCCCGAGTGCTAACGCCTCGTCGGATGGCGAGGGGAGGATAAACAAACTTTGAGCCCAAGGAGCTGCAAAGATGGCATTGAAACCGCTACATGACCGTGTGCTGGTCCGTCGCGTCGAAAGCGAAGAAAAAACCGCAGGCGGCCTGATCATTCCTGATAGCGCAAAAGAAAAGCCCAGCGAAGGCGAAGTCGTCGCAACCGGCGAAGGCGCACGCAAGGACAGCGGCGAACTGATCGCAATGGCTGTTAAGGCTGGCGACAAGATTCTGTTCGGCAAATGGTCGGGCACCGAGGTTCAGGTCAACGGCGAAGAGCTGTTGATGATGAAAGAAAGCGACATCATGGGGATCATCGAGTAAGCCCGCGCGCTTCCTCTGATCTTCATTCCAATACATTTTCTCAAGGAGAAACGACATGGCTGCTAAGGACGTCAAGTTCGACACCGATGCCCGCAACCGTATGCTGTCCGGTGTGAACATCCTGGCCGACGCGGTAAAAGTGACCCTGGGCCCCAAAGGCCGCAACGTGGTTCTGGACAAATCCTTCGGCGCACCGCGCATCACCAAAGACGGTGTTTCGGTTGCCAAGGAAATCGAACTGGAAGACAAGTTCGAAAACATGGGCGCGCAGATGGTGAAAGAAGTCGCCAGCCGCACCAATGACGAAGCCGGCGACGGCACCACCACAGCAACCGTTCTGGCTCAGTCCATCGTAAAAGAAGGTCTGAAGCAGGTTGCAGCTGGTCTGAACCCGATGGACCTGAAGCGCGGCATCGACCTGGCAACTGCCAAGGTTGTTGAAGGCATCAAGGCAGCATCGCGCGAAGTCAAAGACAGCGCAGAAGTTGCACAGGTTGGCACCATTTCGGCCAACGGCGAAGCTGAAATCGGCAGCCAGATCGCAGACGCGATGCAGAAGGTTGGCAACGAAGGCGTTATCACCGTCGAAGAAAACAAAGGTCTGGAAACCGAGACCGACGTTGTCGAAGGTATGCAGTTCGACCGTGGCTACCTGTCGCCTTACTTCGTCACCAACGCAGACAAGATGATCGCAGAGCTCGACGACTGCATGATCCTGCTGCACGAAAAGAAACTGTCCTCGCTGCAGCCGATGGTTCCGCTGCTTGAGCAGGTGATCCAGTCGCAAAAGCCGTTGCTGATCATTGCTGAGGACGTTGAAGGCGAAGCGCTGGCCACCCTCGTGGTCAACAAATTGCGCGGCGGCCTGAAAATTGCTGCTGTCAAAGCACCGGGCTTCGGCGATCGCCGCAAAGCCATGCTGCAGGACATCGCAATCCTGACCGGTGGTCAGGTGATCTCCGAAGATCTGGGCATGAAGCTCGAGTCCGTCACCATGGACATGCTGGGCACCGCCAAGAAAATCGAAATCACCAAAGACGAAACCACCATTGTCGACGGTGCTGGCGAGAAAGCCGAGATCGAAGCACGTGTTGCTCAGATCCGCACTCAGATCGAAGAAACCTCGTCGGACTACGACCGTGAGAAGCTGCAAGAGCGCGTTGCCAAACTGGCAGGCGGTGTTGCTGTTATCCGCGTCGGCGGCATGACCGAAGTGGAAGTGAAAGAGCGTAAGGACCGTGTGGACGATGCTCTGAACGCAACGCGCGCTGCTGTGCAAGAAGGCGTAGTTGTGGGCGGCGGTGTAGCTCTGGTTCAGGCCGGTAAAGCACTGGAAGCACTGGAAGGTGCAAACGCTGACCAGAACGCAGGTATCAACATCGTTCGTAAAGCAATCGAAGCGCCGCTGCGCCAGATCGCCGAGAACGCAGGTGTTGACGGTGCAGTTGTGGCGGGCAAGGTCCGTGAATCGGCTGACGCTGCATTCGGCTTCAACGCGCAGACCGAAGAATATGGCGACATGTTCTCGTTTGGTGTGATCGACCCGGCCAAAGTTGTCCGTACCGCTCTGGAAGATGCGGCATCGGTTGCTGGCCTGCTGGTCACCACCGAAGCCATGGTTGCCGACAAGCCCGCCAAAGAAGGCGCGGCACCTGCCGGCGGCATGCCCGACATGGGCGGCATGGGCGGCATGATGTAAGCACGTCGAATTCGCCCAGGCGAATTCTGACGACCCCGATAGGCGCTTGGCCTGTATGCCAGGCTGCCGTAAGGGGCCGCACAGAGAAATGAGAGCGGGGTCGCCTTCGGGCGGCCCCGTTTCGTTTGGACCGTTTCGCGTGGAATGCCCGCTGCGCGGCCATGCCTCCGGTGGGAGTATTTACAAAAAGATGAAGTTCTGGTCGGATCTGCCTTCGGGAAAGTGAGTGTGCAAACGAGGCTGAAACGGCTATGCGGTTGATATGCGACTGTTTCTGCTCACCGCTTTGACCATGTGCGCCTTTGCGGCGAATTCCATCCTGAACCGGTTGGCGATCGACGGTGGTTTCAGCGACCCTGCCGCGTTTGCCGTCGTACGTGTGCTGTCCGGCGGGTTGGCGCTGTCTGTTTTGGTACTTTGGAAGGGCGGGCGGCTGCCCTTGCGCAGCCAGCGACGGTTTTGGGGCGCGGGGTCGCTGTCGCTGTATATGATAGGTTTTTCGCTGGCCTATTTGACCTTGGACGCCGGGCTTGGTGCGTTGATCCTGTTCGGCGTTGTTCAGGTCACTATGTTTGCAACCACGGCAATAACGGGCACTCCGCCCGCGCCCCGGCAAGTGCTGGGTGCAGGTATCGCGTTGGCCGGGCTTGCCTATGTGCTTTGGCCAGCCGGAGACGTTAATGTCGACGCCACAGGTGCGCTGTTGATGACATCTGCAGGGGTCGGTTGGGCGATCTATTCGCTGGTCGGGCGGTCCGAGCCGGATGCTCTTTCAGGCACGGCTGCAAACTTTGTCGTCGCGCTGCCGATTACGGCTCTGGTCATGCTCTTCTCGGGGGCGATCTGGCAAATGACGGGACCGGGCTATGTTTTGGCGATCCTGTCCGGTGCGGTGACGTCCGGACTGGGTTATGCGCTTTGGTATCGTGTTCTGCCGCAGCTTTCCCCCACGGCGGCGGCCGTCGTGCAACTGAGTGTACCAATTATCGCCATCGTTGCCGGTGTGCTGTTGCTGAGCGAACAAGCGTCTTTCAGCCTGCTTTTTGGCGCGGCCCTCGTTCTGGGCGGTATTGCGCTGGCAGTGGTGCGTATTCCAGGCCGCTAGGGGTTTTCTCGCCCCGAATTAGTCCTTAACTAGCGCGCATGAAGTACGGTCTTGCCTTCGTCCTGTGCCTGATCCCGTTTGTGGCCAACGCGAAATGCGTTGTCTTGCTGCATGGTTTGGCGCGGACCGAGGCATCATTTTCGGTGATGGAGCAGCTCTTCAAAGCCCACGACTATACTGTCGTGCGACCCGGATACCCGTCGACCGATCTGCCGATCGATCAATTGGCCGAACAGACTCTGCCGGGCGCGCTAGCAAGCTGCGGCGAAGACAAGGCGAACATTGTTGCGCATTCGATGGGTGGCATTCTGTTGCGGTATTGGTTGCAGGATAACCAACCGAAAAACCTAGGTCGCGTCGTCATGCTGGGGCCGCCCAATCAGGGCAGCCAATTGGTTGATGAGCTCGGCGATTGGGAGGTTTTCGGGCTTCTGCACGGCCCCGCTGGTCTGGCCCTTGGAACAGGACCCGAAGGCGTTCCGAGAAGCCTGCCGCCGGTCGATTTCGAGCTTGGCGTGATTGCGGGCGAGAACTCATTGAACCCCCTGTTTTCGTCCCTGATCGATGGGACGGATGATGGCAAAGTCTCTGTCGAAACGACCAAAGTCGAGGGTATGACGGATCACATCGTTCTGCCCGTGACGCATACGTTCATGATGAACAATCCGCGCGTCATGGCGCAGGCGCTCCATTTCATCGAATTCGGCCGTTTTGATCCTCAGATCACCTGGTTGGATGGCGTTACGGATATCATTGACGAAATCTGTATCGGGCAGAATTGCGATGCCCCTGAATCGGAATCCACCAGATGACATCACTGAACCTGACCTTTTCGGGTGCAGAGGTCCTGTTGCCCAACGATGGGGTGATGCAGGCCGACCTCAGCATTGGCGACGGCGTGGTACAGCCCGAGCCTGTGGGACGGCAGATAGACCTGACCGGCTACCTGATCCTGCCGGGTATCGTCGACCTGCATGGGGACGGGTTCGAACGTCATATTGCGCCACGTCGCGGGGCCATGAAGCAGATGGCCGAAGGTATTCTGTCGGTCGAGGCTGAACTGGCGGCAAACGGAATAACAACAGCCGTACTGGCGCAGTTTCACAGTTGGGAAGGGGGCGTGCGCGGACCGGAGTTTGCGGCGCAGGTGTTTGATGGCATTGCTGCGGTCAGAAGCAGTGTGGTGACCGATCTGATCCCGCAATTGCGGTTCGAGACCCATATGTTGGACGACTATGCCGATCTGCCAGACCGGATCGCAGAATGGCAGGTGCCCTATGTCGTCTTCAATGATCACTTACCGCATGATCGCTTGTCGCAAGGGCGGACCCCGCCTCGCCTGACTGGGCAGGCGCTAAAGGCAGGCCGCAGTCCCGAAAGTCACCTTCAGATGCTGCGGACCATGCATGATCGAAGCGCTGAGGTTCCGGCAGCACTTGATGCGCTTTGCGCGACATTGGCGCGCCGTGGGATCCGTATGGGTAGCCATGATGATGGCACGGCTGAAACGCGTGACAGGTGGCGCATTCGGGGTGCTAAGATTTCCGAGTTTCCTGAAACGCTTGCTGCGGCCGAGGCTGCGCGCGCTGCCGGAGATCACGTTATCCTGGGCTCACCCAACGTGGTGCGCGGTGGATCGCACAAAGGGAATGTCAGTGCATTGGACCTGATAACGATGGGCCTGTGCGATGCGCTGGCATCCGATTACCACTATCCCAGCCCGCGTCGCGCCGCTTTGATGCTGACCAAAACCGGTCTGCTGGATCTGGCCGCAGCGTGGGACTTGGTATCCTCGGGGCCTGCCCGAGTGCTTGGCCTGATGGATCGCGGAACCCTGTCGCCCGGAAAACGCGCCGATCTTGTCATACTCGACGCGGCCACCCAACGCGTTGCGCTTACAATGGCTGCGGGCCGGATCAGCTATCTCAATGGCGCAATCGCTGACCGGCTAGTGGGCTGATCCACAGTTCATCCGAACAAGCAACTCTCTGCCGGTGGAATCGCGCTGCAGGCGCGATGTCCCTTATCGAACGATACGATTGAAATGAGCCATCTTGCGGCCTGGCTTGACCTCGGCCTTGCCGTAAAGATGCAGGGCTACATCGCGCTCCCCGGCCAATTCTGGAACCCGGTCCATGTCCTCACCGATCAAGTTCTCCATCACCACGTCCGAATGCCTTTGGCCATCGCCCAAAGGCCAGCCCGCAACGGCACGGATATGTTGCTCGAACTGATCAACGGCACAGCCATTCTGTGTCCAGTGTCCCGAATTGTGCACGCGCGGCGCGATCTCGTTCACGATCAGCCCCTCGCGCGTCACGAACAGTTCAACGCCCATGACGCCGACATAGTCCAGCGCATTCAGAATGTTGGCCGCCAACAGAACGGCGTCGGTTCGTTGCGTCGGCGCAAGACGGGCCGGGACGGTTGTGGTGTGCAGAATACCATCGCGATGAACGTTTTCGCCCGGATCGAAACAGGCCACCTGACCATCCAGCCCACGGGCGGCGATGACCGACACTTCGTGAGAGAAGTCGACAAACCCTTCCAGGATGGACGGCGCCCCAGCCATCTCGGCCAGTGCGTTATCGGCATCTTCGGGGGTTTTCAGGCGGGCCTGGCCCTTGCCATCATATCCAAACCGACGCGTCTTGAGGATCGCGGGCGCGCCGATCTGCGCAATTGCCGCGTGCAGGCTGTTCGGGTCGGTTATGTCGGCGAACGGGGCGGTTTTCAGGCTGAGACCCTGCAAAAACGTCTTCTCCGTCAGACGATCCTGACTGACGCGCAATGCTTCACGGCCTGGACGGATCGGGCGGTGTGCCTCCAGAAGATCAAGTGCTGCGGTGGGGATGTTTTCGAATTCATAGGTGATGACGTCGACCGACCCGGCAAAACGTTTCAACGCATCGGTATCGTCATAAGCAGCAGTGGTTACGCGATCGGCCACTTGCCCGGCAGGCGGGTTCGCGCCCGGTTCATAGATGTGGGTTACAAACCCAAGCCGGGATGCGGCGACAGACAGCATGCGGCCCAGCTGACCGCCACCAAGAATCCCGATCGTCGCACCAGGGGCGAGCATATCCGCCATCATCCATTCTCCAAACGTTTGCCAATTTCCGTGAGCGCCGTGCGCAATGCATCATGGGCACCCTTGTCGCGCAGGGTGTCGGTCATTTGCAGGCTCAGAGTGCCTTCAGTCGCGAGCGCATCACGCTCTTGCGCCAGACGCCCGGCACCGTCTTTTTCCATTGCTGCCAGAAAGCCCGAGATCAATTGAGCGGTGTAGAACTCGGAACTGTCCGGGTCACCGGTTTGCTCGGCCAGCCAACCGGCCCCGGTGGCCATCAGGTCCAGAAGACCCGGAACCATGGCGCAGATCGCAAAATGTGCGTTCAGCGCGGCTTCGTCGGCGACTTTGACGACCGGGTTTTCGGGTTCGAAAAGATCAGCCAGCAACCTGTCATTGCCGTAGGCCGCCAACGGACACCCCCCGGTTTGCAGAAAGCCCAGCGGGATCGTCTGCACGAAATCCGCAGCCGGAGCACACAGTTTCCCAAGTTGCGCGGACGTGACCGCCGCCATCACGGATACGACCCGCTGATCGGGCCGGAAGGTCAGCGGGGCCAGAACCTCGGCTGCAATCTGCGGGCGTAGGCACAAAAAGACGATGTCAGAGGCATTGACCACCTCTTGCGGGTCCGCAACGTCAGCGCCCAGTTCGGCCCGCAACTGGGCGGACACCTGATGGTTTCGCCTCGACACGGTGATGTCATGGTCCTTGGCGTCCATCAATCGCGCAATCGGGGCAGCGATATGCCCGGTTCCAAGAAAGCCTATTCGGCTCATCCCTCAGGTTCCTCGGGGATCGAGGCAGACAATGCGTTACGCCATGCATCCAACCGTGCCGCCAAATCGTCATCCTGAAGGGCCAGGATCCCTGCCGCCATCAGGCCCGCATTCGCACCGCCAGCCGAGCCTATGGCCATGGTTGCGACCGGGAATCCCTTTGGCATCTGTACGATCGAATACAGAGAATCGACGCCAGACAGGGCGCGGGTCTGAACCGGAACTCCGATCACCGGCACCCGCGTTTTAGACGCCATCATACCCGGCAGATGCGCGGCCCCTCCGGCTCCGGCAATAATCACCTGCAATCCACGCGAAACGGCGGTTTTTCCGTAGTCCCAAAGCCGGTCGGGTGTGCGGTGGGCAGAGACGATCCGTTTTTCGTAGGCAACGCCCAGATCGTCCAAAATATCTGCGGCTTCTTTCATGGTTGGCCAGTCCGACTGGCTGCCCATGATGATCCCGACCTTGACCTCGCCCATACGCCTGTCCTTTGCCGCTTGAAAGAGCGCGCACTATAGCCAAATCCGTCTTTGTGGCAATGCGTCAGGCGATGATATCCGGGGTCAGACGGTCTTCGATCTGGCGGATGATGTCCTTGAGGCGCAGTTTCTGCTTTTTCAGCCGTTTGATCGTCAATTGATCCGAGGTTCCCTTGGCCTGCAACGCCTCGATGGCTTCGTCCAGATCACGGTGCTGGCGACGAAAAACCTCTAACTCGACCCGCAAAACTTCGTCGGTTTTCATTGAAAGGTCGGTAGGGGCATTCATGGGCGACTCATGGCTTAGGCTAAGATTTGCACACAAGATAGTGTGTTGCGGTGAATCGGGCCAGACCTTGTGGACAGCCACATTTCGTCCCATATTCTATGATACGCGGTTGCCGATACGGGACCGCACCCCACGTCGCTTTACAATCAAGGACGAACATACGTGTCGAAACTTACCTTAGGCTCATACCCGCATCTTTTGGGGTTCGAGCAACTGGAGCGCCTTCTGGAGCGGTCTGCCAAGGCCGGGAATGAAGGGTATCCGCCCTATAACATCGAACAGACCTCGGATTTTTCTTATCGCATCACCCTGGCCGTGGCCGGGTTTGCAGAAGAGGACCTGTCGATCACCATCGAGGATCGCCAATTGGTGATCCGGGGCCGTCAGCGCGACGACAGCGAAGGGCGCATCTTCCTGCATCGCGGCATCGCAGCGCGGCAATTCCAGCGCATGTTCGTGCTGGCTGATGGTGTCGAGGTGGGCGAGGCGATCATGGAGAACGGCCTGCTGCACGTGGATCTGACCCGCGCGGTGCCGGAAACCGTGGTCCAGACAATCAACATAAGAAAGGGGTAAGAGCTATGAATACACCGATTGAAATCAACACCGAAGGTGATCGCATCGTCTATGTCAAAACGGTGCATGTAGCCGATCTGCCGCGTGACCTGCGCGAGCAAGCAGGCGATCTGGATCAGCTTTATGCCGTTCACGACGCCGACGGGCAGCAACTGGCGCTTGTGGCGGACCGCAAGCTGGCCTTTGTTCTGGCGCGCGAACATGATCTTTCGCCAGTCGCCGTGCATTGATCCCGCAGTTAACCCGGTCAAAATCCTGGAATTGACGTGACAACCCCGTTTGCCCGCGCGTAGGTCGGGACCTGCCGGGGGTGCGACACCCTAAATTGTGACGAAAGCGGAGCCGCAGCGATGAGCTGGTTTGATTTTGACTGGGTGGATGCCTTCACAGATCGCGCGTTTGGAGGGAACGGATGCGCCGTTGTACACGGCGCAGCGCATCTGTCGGACGATGTGTGCATGTCTTTTGTGCGCGAGACCTCTTTGGTCGAATGCACGTTTACCGGTCCGTCCAAGGTTGCCGATATCCGCGTTCGCTATTTTCTGGCCAGCCGTGAAATTCCTTTTGCCGGGCATCCAACGATTGCCACCGTTGCGGCGATGCAGTCCCGGGGCCTGTTCTCGGGGGACAGTCTGACGCTGGAAACCGGCGCGGGGCTGGTTTCGATCCATCTGAACGGCGATGACATCGAAATGACGCAGGTTGCGCCCGAGTTCGGCGTGCATGTCCCGACGGAACTGGTCGCCGCTGCAATCAGCCTGCCTGCGGATGCAATAATTTCACCGCCGCAAATGGTATCGACGGGTTTGCCGTTCTGCGTCACGGTTCTGCGCGATCATGACGCCCTTCGCGCGGCCCGTTTGGCGGTAGAGCCATTGCAGGACATGGTGCGCGCCGCAGGTTACTCGGGCTCGGATATGGCCGAGCCGTTTCTGGTGACGCTGAAGGGTGCGACCGAAGCAGGCGATACGTTCTCGCGCTTGTTGCTGGCCCCACCGAGCCCGCCTGAGGACCCGTTTACCGGTTCGGCAACGGGTGCAATGGCGGCCTATCTGTGGCGTCACGGGTTGATGCAAAAGGACAGTTTCGTGGCCGAGCAGGGGCACGACATGGGGCGACCCGGACAGGCGACGGTTACGCGGTTGGGGTCGCCTGATGCGATCACCGGCGTCAAGGTCGCTGGGCGTGGTTTTGTTCTGATGCGTGGTCAGACCGACCTGCCGGACTAGGATTTCGGCACCATCCAATCCAGCTGTTTGATCGGGTTCTGCCGTGGATCAATGCCGTGCCGATGGCAAAGTCGATCCAGGTAAGACCCGCGCAGCGGCAGGCCCGACTTGGCATTCGCCAGCCATTTTTTCTGATGGCCGTAGAAATGAACGGAATAAGTTTCCGGAGTTTCGATCTCTGACAATTGCACCTTTGTGTCGTGTAATCTCCACAGTTCTTCGGGCGGTAAAGGATAAAAGGCGCTGGGCGGCTGTGCCAAAGCGCATTCACCCGTTTGTTCCAAAAAATGCCCCAGCGCCTTGGGGCCTGAGCACCCCCAGGGCAGGGCTTCGATCCCCCAGCGCTCGCCGCTTTCCTGACGCGCAGCGTTGGCGCGATGCAATCGCTTTCCCCGCCACGGCTGTGTCGGATTTGCGCTTGTCACAAACTCCAGCAGGTGCGCCAGCGCGGGCGAATCCGCAGGCAGGCGCAGAACGCCGTTCGGATAGGTGCCCGACCTCTCGCGTCCAAAAACATGAACAGTGTCAAACGCAAAGGGCCGCAGGCAGTAGGCATCCAGATCGACCCAGATGAAATCGGTCTTTTGGCAAAGGCGCAGGCGGAACACATCCGAAAACACCGCCACGCGATGGCGGTCGTTGCCCTTCAGGTCAAACGGGGGCGGCCACGATATATCGGATGCCGGGCGACGCTCGACGCCCTTCGGGATGCCGTCCACCGGATGCGCGGTATAGAGGACAAAGTGATGCCCGTGATCCAGATAGGACCGGATGCAGAGGATTTCGAACCAGGACAGGTCCGATCCGTACCAAAAACTGGCAATTGTCGGCAGGGCATTTGTCATTTCCCGAACCTACTGAAACGTCGGCTCAAAACCAGCGTGTTCTGTCCGAGTTTCTCAACGTGAACAAACCCCAGCAACATGCAGGGGCTTGTTCACGTAAATTCGGGGGCGCGCTTATCCGGCGATCAGCCCCATGCTCTCCAGCTTCAACAGAACCTGATGGGCGCAGTTGTCGACTTCGACATTTTCGGTCTCGACCCGCAGTTCCGGATCCGAGGGCACATCATAGGGGTCGGAAATGCCGGTAAATTCCTTGATCTTCCCTTCCCGCGCCAGTTTGTACAGGCCCTTGCGGTCGCGACGCTCGCATTCCTCGATGCTGGTCGAGACATGGACCTCGCAAAAGGCACCGAACTGCTCGATCTCTTCGCGTACGGCGCGGCGGGTCGTCTCGTAGGGTGCGATCGGCGCACAAATGGCGATGCCGCCGTTCTTTGTGATTTCGGACGCCACATAGCCGATACGGCGGATGTTGAGGTCGCGATGCTCTTTCGAGAAGCCGAGTTCGGACGACAGGTTCTTGCGAACGATATCGCCATCCAGAAGGGTCACGGGGCGGTCGCCTGTCTCCATCAGTTTGACCATAAGCGCGTTGGCGATGGTTGACTTGCCCGAGCCGGAGAAGCCTGTGAAGAACACGGTGAAGCCCTGTTTCGAACGCGGCGGGAACCGGTTGCGCAGTTCCTGTACCACTTCGGGGAACGAGAACCATTCGGGGATCTCCAGCCCCTCGCGCAGACGGCGGCGCAGTTCGGTGCCCGAGATGTTCAGGATCGTGACATTGTCCTTGTCTTTGATCTCGTCGTTGGGCTCGTACTGGGCGCGTTCCTGTACATAGACCATATGCTTGAAGTCGACCATTTCGACGCCGATTTCGTCTTGGTATTTGCGGAACAGGTCCTGCGCGTCATATGGGCCGTAGAAATCCTCGCCAGCCGAGTTCTTGCCCGGACCCGCATGGTCGCGGCCTACAATGAAATGGGTGCAGCCGTGGTTGGCGCGGATCAACCCGTGCCAGACCGCCTCGCGCGGGCCAGCCATGCGCATCGCCAGGTTCAGCAACGACATCGAGGTGGTCGAGGCCGGATATTTGTCCAACACCGCCTCATAGCAGCGCACGCGGGTAAAGTGATCGACATCGCCCGGCTTGGTCATGCCCACGACCGGATGGATCAGCAGGTTGGCCTGTGCCTCTTTTGCGGCGCGGAAGGTCAGTTCCTGATGCGCGCGGTGCAGCGGATTGCGCGTCTGGAACGCCACGATGCGGCGCCAGCCCAGCTTGCGGAAGTAAGCGCGCAATTCGTTCGGCGTATCGCGGCGGGCGCGGAAGTCATAGTGTACGGGCTGCTGAATGCCGGTCACCGGGCCACCCAGATAGACCTTGCCCGCGACGTTGTGCAGGTAGTTGACCGCCGGGTGGGCCTGATCGTCTGCACCAAAGACCTTCTCGGCCTCTTTCGCCTTATCCGGTGTCCAGCGGTCGGTGACGGTCATGGTACCCAGAATGACACCCTCCAGGTCGCGCAATGCGATGTCCTGCCCCAACTCGACCTGTTCGGCGAATTCTTCGCTAACGTCCAGCGTGATGGGCATGGGCCAAAGTGTGCCATCGGCCAGCCGCAGGTTTTCGACGACGCTGTCATAATCGGCCTGGGTCAGAAAACCCTTCAAGGGGTTGAAACCGCCGTTCATCAGCAGTTCCAGATCACAGATCTGCCGCGGGCTCAGGTCCCAGCTGGTCAGGTCCGCGGCTTCGGCCTTGAGCTTTTGGGCCGAGTCATAAGACACGTAAAGTTCGGGGATTGGGGTCAGGTTATTCAAAATCGTCATCGAAATACTCTTGTCAGCGTTGTTTGTGCACGATTCCAGGGTTATGCAGAAGCGTCTGCCCCAGTCGCCGGGCAATGTCCAGAGAGGCCCGGTAACTAAGGAGGAAATGCACGGGTTTCACGGAGTGTGGAAGAAAATTCCGGCTTTTGCGATCAAGCAGGGTCAACATTCCGGATCGTCGAGTTGGCGGCAACGATTTCAGGCAATCTGTTCTGCAGGGTTCATCCGCGATTCAACCTCTGCCGCGCGCTCGACAGGCAGGGCGGGGACTGGGGCTGACACGCCGCGCAGACTGAAATCTCGTAGCTCACCGGGCTCGGTGATGATCCCGGCCGTTGTCAAAACCGCCTGCGAAACCAGCAGTTCGACACCCAAGGCCTTTGTCTCTGCCTCCAGTCTGCTGGCGACGTTGACCGCGTCCCCGATGATGGTGCGGGGGGCGTGTTTGGCGGCCCCGATCTCGCCAAGAACCAAATCACCCAGATGCAGGCCCATGCCGATGCGGATCGGTGGGCTGCCTTCGGCTTCGAGTTGTTGGTTGAACCTGTCCAGCGCATGGCCGACCCCTGCCGCAGCATGCAGCCCAGCCAGCGCCGAACTGGCGGCATCGCGGGTTTCGAACATCGCCAGCAGACCGTCGCCCATGTATTTGTCGACCGTCCCACCCTGTGCCGTGATTGCCGGAACGATCGCGTCAAAGAAACGGTTCAGAAGGAAAACGACGTCATAGGGCAATTGTCCGGTTGTCCGCGCTGTGAAGCCGCGCATATCAAGAAACAGCACCGCCAGTTGTCGCTCTTGCCCCTGGCTTGCATGCGCCCGGTCGCGTCCGCCATCCGGACGGAACACGCGAAAGACCGTTACCGGGTTCGTCGGTCGCACCTGACAGGCCAGCCGCGTTCCATCGGGCGCGCCAACGGCGGCCAGGCTGCGGGCCTCGACCTCACCGGGCGAGTGCAGCTGGTCAGCCCCGTTCTCGACAACAACGCGGCAGGTTGTGCAGCGGCCCTTGCCGCCGCAAAGCGCCGTATGAGGGATGCCGTTCGCCTGCGACATCTCAAGCAGCGTCATTCCCTTTTCCGAGACGACTTCGGGGCCGTCTACGTAACGGACCCGAACCGAATGCCGTCTGCGCCATAGCTTACGGCCCAAATAGACACACGCGGTCAGCGCAAGGGCTGTCCAGAACACTGTCTTCGCGGTGTCGGTGACGCTGAAAAGGGCCTGAAACTCTTCTGAGGAAGGCCAGTTGTAGTGCTCGATATACTGCTCACGCAGGAACGGGTCCGCGAAGTCTGCCCACAGTCGCCGCCCTTCGGTCAGTGCGCCTGCCAGCGCAAAACCCGGAACAAAAACCGCGCATCCTATCAGATAGGGAACCGCTGCGCGCCACCAGCTGGTCAGGCGCAGCCACATATGAAGCCCGATGCAGCCATGTACCCAGACCAACAGGACAAGCAGGCTTTGCATCCATATTGCCGTGCTGGGCCACATCAGGATGATGATGTACCCCATCTCGTCATTGACGCCATAGATCTCATGCGCATAGCGCGTCTGCACAATATGCGCGATCAGCTGTATCGGGATCAGCAGGCCAAGAACGGCTTGCAACGCCATGCTGAACGGCATGCGCAGCGTGCGGCGCTGGGCCAGCGAATACAGCGCCAGCCCTGCATGGGTGAGCAATGCGATGTAAAGGATCAAGCTTATCAGATTGTGGCGCGTGATGAATTTGCGGCCATCCTGCATCCCGTGCAGCAGGTCGGTGTGAAACAGGCCCAGACCGATATTGATGAAATGGAAAAAGGCAAAGACGAACAAGATCAGGCCGCTGGCGATCCTAAGCCGTTGCACCCATCCGCCGCGCCAAAGAGCACTTTCCAAAAGCTTACCCGTCTTTCGTCTTGCCTCAATTGATTCTGATACGCCATTGCCCGGCGGTCAAGACAAGTGCGTTCAACAATGCGGGTCCCACAACTGGGCCTCACCCCTCGGGACGATCAGATCATGCGGTGCGTGAAACAGCACAAGATGGCTGAGATCCGGGCGAGAGCGTGAGCTGTAGCGCAGCCCGTCAACCCCTGTTCTGCGGGCCAGATCGGAATATTTCCAGGTTGGGGAAGGGTGCCCTTTGGCGCGGGTGTCCTGCCAGATCGCTGACACCTCGGGGCGGTTGCGAAAGTCCATCAACCGCGCCTCCGAAATGTCGAACTGCTGAATGACACGCAATGGGTCGTCTGGAGACACATAACGCCGGATGGCGATTCCGGCCCCTTCGGAGCTGAGCGAGGCATAAAGCGCGAATTGACCGGTGTGATGGAACCGGCCTTCGGGCGCACGGGCAGGGGCCAGCGGCACGCCTGATCGGGACTGGAACAGAATTCTCCAGACCGGGCCGGAGAATTCCGCGATCATGTCAGTCGTTCTCCGCCAGAAAACGCTCGGCATCCAGCGCGGCCATGCAGCCCATGCCGGCGCTGGTCACGGCCTGTCGGTAAATGTGGTCGGTCAGGTCACCGGCGGCGAACACGCCCGGCACCGAGGTCTCTGTCGAGCCCGGTTTGGTCACCACATAACCACCCATATGGGTTTCCAGCGTGTCCTTGACCAGTTCGTTCGCGGGCGCATGGCCAATTGCGACAAAGACGCCCTTGCACGGGATCTCGGTGATCTCACCGGTTTTGACGTTTTTGACACGGACACCTTCGACGCCCAACGGTGCGTCGGTGCCGATGACTTCGTCAAGCTCGTGGAACCAGAGCGGTTCGATCTTCTCGTGTTTCAGCAGGCGGTCCTGAAGGATTTTCTCGGCCCGCAGCTCGTCGCGGCGGTGGATCAGGGTGACCTTGCTGGCAAAGTTTGTTAGGAACAGGGCTTCTTCCACGGCAGTATTGCCGCCACCGATCACGACGATTTCTTGTCCGCGATAGAAGAACCCGTCACAGGTTGCACAGGCTGAGACGCCAAAGCCCTTGAACTTTTCTTCCGACGGAAGGCCCAGCCATTTTGCCCGTGCACCGGTGGCCAGAATCACGGCGTCGGCGGTGTAGACCGTGCCGCTGTCGCCTTTGGCGGTGAAAGGACGCTTGCTGAGGTCCAGATCGTTGATGATGTCGCCGATCACTTCGCATCCCATGGCCTTGGCGTGATCCTGCATCCGCACCATCAGGTCGGGCCCCTGCACTTCGGTGTCGCCGGGCCAGTTTTCGACCTCGGTCGTGGTGGTCAGCTGCCCACCGGGTTCGATGCCCTGCACCAGAATGGGATTCAGCATAGCGCGGCTGGCATAGACGCCCGCAGTGTATCCGGCCGGTCCCGATCCGATGATCAGAACCTTTGTGTGTCGTGTTTCGGCCATGGTGCCCCCAATTCAATCCATCTGCAGCGGGCGTTCAGCCCTTCGCGGTTGGATATAGCGACGGCGACAGGGCGCTTAAACCCCTATTGGCGCATGTATCGGACTTGCGTTGCCGTCATGGCGCGGTCGGCAAAAATGTGATCTGAATGCAGAATGTTGCGTCAGCGCGAAAGATTATTGCGCATCAGCAGGGCGCTGATATAAGAACCGAAAAAATCAGGAGTCATCGATGGTCACGACCCGGCTGGATGAGATCGACCGCAAGATTCTGGCGGAATTGCAGGCCGATGGCCGCATGACGAATGTCGAACTGGCAAAACGCGTGGGAATCTCGGCCCCTCCGTGCCTGCGCCGGGTTAGAACGCTTGAGGACGCGGGCTATATCCGGGGCTATCACGCCGACGTAAACGCCCGCGAACTGGGGTTCGAAGTTCAGGTCTTTGCCATGGTCGGCCTGGAAAGCCAGGCCGAATCGGAACTCAGCGCTTTTGAGGAACGCTGCCGCGAATGGCCATTGGTTCGCGAATGCCACATGTTGAACGGCGAAGTGGACTTCATCCTGAAATGCGTCGCGCCCGACCTAAGCAGTTTTCAGCAGTTTCTGACTGGCGAATTGCTGACCACACCGAATGTGGCCAGCGTCAAAACATCGCTTGTCATCCGAGGCGCAAAAGACGAGCCAGGCGTACCATTTGACGTGCTGGAAGACCGGATGAACCGGACGGCCTGACGGCCAACCGCGTTTCGTTTGCATTGATTGGTGGAAGAATCGCAACCACCGTCAGGTAAGCTGCCCAACCTAATAAAATCTGCATCATGCCCCCAACATTCGCAGTACCATTTAACACTCTACACGTCACAGATTACGCAGTGATCGCGTCGATTTCGCCATCTCCGGCGCGCGGCATCAGCAGCGGGCCAAAATCACTCAGCGATTCTATATGGTAAAATAGGTTGAGATAGACAGAACGCAAGGACTGGCTGATCAACCGAACTGCATTTGTGCCTGGGTGATAGGTTTCGAACTGCAACCCGTCCACGCGAATCACGGAATGTTTGCGCAGGCAGATGTGAAACAGCTCGACCGGCGTAGGTGGCAGGGTCTCGATCACGCCCATTCCATCCTGAAATTCGGAAACCGGGGTCAGCATCTGCTGGCCTCCATAGAGGTGACGCAGATGCGCGGGCGTGCCAAGCAGCCGGGCCGCCGGACCGGTGATGACACCGGACATCGGTTTCTGCATTCCGAAGGTGTCCGCCATGATGCGGGTCAGAGGGCGCATGCGACCACGCGAGTCCTCGCGCCCTGGAACAAGGGTAACCGATCCTTTCCAAAGGACTGTTTCGGATGATCCGTCCTGGGTCAGCACCTGGTCGCCGGGCAGCAGGTCTTCGATGGCCATCGGCCCCTGCGCTGTCTCCACCAAAGACCCGCGCGTGAAGGCGCAAAAGGCGTCTTCGAACATTGGCAGGGCGGGCGCGATATGGCGTGTTTGCGAGACATCGCCGTTTTTCAGCAATGTGCTGACCTCATAGCGCCGCAGCTGCGCCTTTTTCTGTGTCGCTGGTCGCGGAGCTTCGCGCAGCAGTGTAGATGTCTCAACAGCGTTTCTGGCCGCGCGGGCCAGTGAATTTGGAATAGTCATGTATTCCGTCCCCTTTTAGTCTCCGTACCGGCGGGGTGAACCCCCGTGCATTCCCGCCAGACGGTCTTGTTCTTTGCCTTTCAGATACAGGGCAGACGCAGGACGGAATTCGCACAGATTCCGCGCCGCGAAAGAAATTTAATTGTTTTGGTCAACTGTATGACCCCCCAGACAAACTCGTAACCACAGGCAACAACGCCTGCACACACACTCCTGAAACATGCGGCGCAAACCCATCTGCGACGCTACGCATCAGACCGGAGCCTTTCTGATGCGCATATTGCCCGCCGGAACCGGCAGCTTGGTTCCGTTGGAGTTCTGTGTCAGTGCCGGTCGGCCAAACGGCGCGCGACTCTGACGGAATGACTTGAAACCCGCTTCCATGGCATCTCAGGTTCATGGGCCTGCACAGCCGCAACGATCGCGTTCAAAAAGCGTGATTTCGACTTCATTTCTGGTCCTGCTCTGTTTTGGGGCTGACGCCCTGGTTCCCGTTACATATTCAAATCTGACGACGCTTTGCGGCGCGGATAAGGCTGATCCGGGATGAATTGAGGACAAAATGAAGGTTTCGCGTACTCCTCTGGTTAACCTGATCAGGACAGAGCGGCTGAGGGCCGCAACCACACCCTGATTACTGGTAAAAACTGAAACGATTCTGAGTCTGATAAACACAAAAATTGTGGCGGAAAGGTGGCAATACTGCCTTATTTCAGCCCAAGATCAGAGTCTTATGGCCGAGATCAGGCGTCCGTAGTCCGCCTCTTTTGCATGGGTTGCCCTGCGGTAGGAAAAGAACCTGTCCGGGTCCGAATAGGTGCAGTGACGGGTCCATTCGGACTGTCCGACACCTGCCGCGCGTAAACGATGCAGACCAAAGGCGGGCAGGTCGAATTGCAGTCGATCATCCTGTCCATTCGCAAAAAATCGCGCGTTTTCGGGAGAGTCCGCCAGAAATTCATCCATGAACTCGGGTCCGACCTCATAGGCGCGCTGCGAGATTGACGGGCCGATCACGGCACAGGTCTTGCTGCGGCTTGCGCCCAGTGCTTCCATCGCCTCGAGCGTTGCCTCAAGAACACCGTCCAATGCGCCGCGCCACCCAGCATGGGCTGCCCCGATCACTTTTGCGTCAGGGTCGGCAAACAAGACCGGCTGGCAATCGGCCGTCAGGATCGTCAGGGCGAGCCCGGGCGTCGCCGTGACCACCGCGTCTGCTTTTGGCTTATCGCCGTCCACCGGGCCCTCGACAGTCAGAACGGTCGGAGAATGCACCTGATGCACGCCGACCAGTGCCTCGGGCGTCAGCTCCATCGCTTCGGCCACGCGGCGGCGATTCACCGCGACAGCTTCGGTCAGATCAGATGAACCATGGCCGCAGTTCAGTCCTGAGAATATTCCGGAAGAGGCGCCGCCACGCCGAGTAAAGAAACCATGTTTTACTGGGGACAACAGATCCGAGGTCAGAATTTCCAGAGTCATGGTTCAAGTCCCGGTGGTGGTGCGGTGTGGGCCGGGTACAGCCCCAGCACCTTGAACAGGTTTCCCATTTCCTGTGGATGCGTCAACCTTCGATGTGCGGCAATCAATGTATCCAATGCCTGACCGTCCAAAGACGCGGCTAGGCTTTGCGCGCGCGCGGTGATTCCCAACCGCTCGAGAAACACGCCCTGCGGGGTGAGGCGGGTGCAGGCGCATCCGGCTGCTTGCGCCGCGCTGAACAGCGGTTCGAAATCCACATGCGCCGTCAGATCAGACTGTCCGGGCGCGTCCAGCGGATCGGTCCGTTCGTGGGATCGCAGCGCTTGAAGCGTATCCCCCAACGAGCGCCAATCCCCGTAATCAATGATCAACGCCGTACCGCCATGTCGGGATAAGCGGTCCGCGATTTCGGACACAATCGGAACTGCGGCGGCGCAAAGTTCGACCAGATCGCCCTCTTGCGTGTCGGTGAGCCTGTCTTTCAGGGCGGGCTGCGGCATCGCTGGGCCGCGACCAAAGCGAAGCTGCGCGCCTTGCGTACCGATCAACCGTTCGCACCAACCGTCGCCGTCCCGCAGGAATTGCCGGATGGGTAGGGCGTCGAAGAACTCGTTCGCGATCAGGAACAGCGGCAGCTGGGGCAGATCCGTGATCGTATCAAGCCAATTGGGGTCATGGGGCTGCAACGTGTCAGCCTGGATTGCGCGCAGGACCGGGGACGCCTCTAGCAGCACGATCTGGGCTGCGGCGTGAAACCCCTTAACCTGCCGCGTGGCGCGCAGGATATCTGCCATCAAGGTGCCGCGACCCGGGCCCAACTCGGCCAGAACGAATGAGGCCGGGCTTCCCTGATCCATCCAGCATTGCGCAACGCTCAGTCCGATCAGTTCCCCGAACATCTGGCTTATCTCGGGCGCGGTGACGAAGTCCCCGCGCGCACCCAGCGGATCTCGGGTCGAGTAATACCCCAGTTCCGGATGGAGCAGGCATTCAGTCATGTAATCCGCCACTGTCATCGGACCCGCCTCGGCAATCCGGGCCATCAGCAGGTCCTTGAGGGTCATGTCGCCCGCCGGGTGCGCAGCACGAACCACAGGCCAAGTGCGATCATCGGCAGCGACAGTAACTGCCCCATCGTCAGCCCATAGCCGCCAACATGCCACGCCAGACCCAGTGGATTGCCCGGCGCAACAAACTGGGCGTCCGGCTGGCGGACAAATTCGACAACGAACCGTGACGCGCCGTAGCCCGCCAGAAATACGCCCATGATCAGGCCTGGCTTGCGAAACGCGCCACGGCGGTAGGCCAGCCAGAGAAGCAGAGCGCCTAGCAGCAGCCCTTCCAGCACGGCCTCGTAAAGCTGCGAGGGGTGGCGGGCGCACATGCCTGCGACCACACCGGAACAATCCTGCGCAGCCGCGCCGGGAAAGATAACGGCCCAGGGCAATTCACTGGGCCGACCCCAAAGCTCGGCATTGGTGAAATTCGCCAGCCGACCCAGAAACAGACCGGGTGGGACGGTATGCGCGACCAGATCGCCCAGCGACAGAACAGATATACTGTGCCGACGCGCATAAAGATAAGTGGCTACGATGACGCCCAGCAACCCGCCGTGAAACGCCATGCCGCCCTGCCAGACCTTCACGATTTCAAGAGGATGAGCAAGGTAATAGCCGGGCTGATAAAACAGCACAAAGCCCAGCCGCCCGCCAAGGATCACGCCAAGAATGATCCAGGTCACCAGATCCTCCAGCCGTTCAGGTTGCATTGGCGCGGTTTCACTTGGCCAGAGGCGCGGGCGTCGCAACGCTGCAACCGCCATACGCCACGCGATCAGAATGCCGGCAATATAGGCCAGCGCGTACCAACGTAGCGCAAGCTCGAACCCGAAGACGGGAATCGAGAAAACGTCTGGTGACAAATCGGGGAAGTTCAGAACAGCCTGCATGTGCGTCTCATTGCCCGGGGAGAATGGCACAAGTCAACCTTGAGCCCGGCGCTTTCTTTACCCATATAGAGGTCAACGACGAAATCGGAGTAACGCCATGCAGACCCGCAACAAAATTCTGGACGATATGTCTCAGCTGATGACCAACGCGATGGGGGTGGCTCAGGGCGCACGTCAAGAGGCCGAGACAGCGATGAAATCGATGCTGGATCGTTGGCTGGCGGATCGCGACTTTGTCACGCGCGAGGAATTCGATGCTGTCCGCGCCATGGCACAAAAGGCGCGCGAAGAGAACGCGGCGCTCGAAGCGCGTATTGCCGCGCTTGAGGCGAAGCTGGGCGACTAACGTCGGATCAGCGCAGAAATCGAATAGCAGATGCCGATGGATGCACCGCGTGATCCGCTGCGGGATTGGGCGGTGCCGCGTATGATGACGCGTTGCAGCAATTAATCAAGCTAAAGCTGGCTTTACCGCCAATATTTTGATCGCCGTTGCCATCTGTCCACAACTTATTGCCTTTATCCCCAAAAATGGGGGTTGTCAGAGTCCCGGCCACATCGCACCATATTTAGTACAGGCCCAAGGGGGAAGCCCGGCTTGTAGAGCAGGCAACTAGCGCTGGGGCGCTGCCAGCCCCGGAATGCTAGAGATTAGTGAGGTGGCATTATGGCCCTTTCCGAGCAGTATCTCGAAGAAGACCTTCATCCGATCGACATTGTTGAACATCTTGCAGAACACCACGACTGGGACTTTGACCGGATCGGTGATGATCAGATTGCCATGGCTGTGGAAGGCCAGTGGCGCACCTATTCGATCACTTTGGCATGGTCCAACTACGACGAAACACTGCGTCTGGTGTGTTCCTTTGAAATGGAGCCACCCGCCGAGCGTGAGACCGAGTTGTACGAACTGCTCAACCGGATGAATGATCAATGCTGGGCCGGGGCCTTCACCTATTGGGCCAACCAGAAGCTGATGGTCTATCGCTACGGGCTGGTTCTGGCCGGTGGCCAGACGGCAAGCCCAGAGCAGATCGACACCATGATCAACGCTGCGGTGTTAAGCGCCGAGCGTTACTATCCCGCGATCCAATTGGTTACCTGGGGTAACCGCGATCCCGAAGACGCGATACAAGTCGCCATTGCAGAGGCTTACGGCCGCGCGTAAAGCTTTGCCCCGAACCAAATCGCAGGGGAGGGGCAAAGATGGACATGTCACGCGTCGCCGAACAGGGCCTTGTGCTGTTGGGCTGTGGCAAGATGGGGTCTGCGATGCTAGCCGGTTGGCTGGATCATGGCCTGCCCGCATCCAGCGTTTGGGTGATCGATCCCTACCCATCGGATTGGGTGAAAGCGCAAGGCGTGAACGTAAATGTCACGCTACCAGCCTCTCCGGCCGTCGTTCTGGTTGCTGTCAAACCACAGATGATGGGCGAGGCGCTGCCTGCGATTCAGGCGCTGGGCGGTGGTCGCAGCCTGTTCATCTCGGTCGCGGCGGGCACATCGATCGGGACGTTCGAGGCCGTATTGGGGCAGGGCACGCCGATCGTCCGCGCGATGCCAAACACGCCAGCAGCGATCCGGCAAGGTATCACCGCCCTCATCGGAAACAGTCATTCTACTGATAGCGATATCGCGCTGGCCGAAAGCCTGCTGTCGGCCATTGGCGAGACGGTCAGGCTGGAAGACGAGACGCAGATGGATGCGGTTACAGGCGTCAGCGGGTCCGGCCCGGCCTATGTGTTCCACCTGATCGAAGCTTTAGCAAAAGCGGGTGAAGCGCATGGCCTGCCGCACGATCTGGCAATGAAACTGGCCAAATCGACGGTGGCTGGTGCAGGTGCGCTGGCCATGACTGCCGAGGAGGACCCGGCCCAGTTGCGCATTAACGTGACCTCGCCCAATGGCACGACGCAAGCCGCGCTTGAGGTCTTGATGCACGAAGAGCAGGGATTTCCCGATCTGTTGCATCGGGCCGTAAAGGCAGCCACTGACCGATCCAAGGAGCTGTCGCGTGAGTGAGATAACCTTTGACGACTTTCTTAAGGTCGATATCCGCGTGGGCGAGGTGACCCGCGCCGAACCCTACCCCGAGGCGCGCAAACCGGCGATCAAGATGTGGATCGACTTTGGCGGCGAGATTGGCGAGCGAAAAACCTCGGCTCAGGTGACGGCGCATTACAACCCGGCAGGGCTGGTCGGAAAACAGGTCATGGCCGTTGTCAATTTTCCGCCCCGCCAGATCGGCAGATTCATGTCCGAGGTTCTGGTGCTGGGCCTGCCGGATGAAAATGGCGAGATTGTTCTGATTGGCCCCGACGGCAAGGTGCCGTTGGGTGGAAGGATGCACTGATGAAGCTTTGGATCACGCGCCCCATGACCGACGCCGTAGAGGCGCGGGCAATGGACGAATTTGATGTCGACATTCGCAGCAGCACTGCTCCGTTGAGCGAGGCCGAGATGACGAGGGCGCTGACAGATTACGATGTGGTCGTGCCGACACTGGGCGACCTGTTCTCGGGCGATGTTTTCGCCGCTGTTGCCAACCCGCGCTGCAAGTTGCTGGCCAATTTCGGCGTTGGTTACAACCACATTGATGTGAGCGCGGCGCAGGCGGCCGGGGTCGTGGTCACAAACACACCCGGGGCTGTTACGGATGCCACTGCCGACATTGCAATGACCCTACTTCTGTCCACAGCCCGGCGCGCGGGCGAGGGTGAGCGGTTGGTCCGCGCAGGTAGCTGGCAGGGTTGGCACCCGACACAGATGCTTGGGCACCATGTCTCGGGCAAGCGCGTTGGCATTGTCGGGATGGGCCGCATCGGTCAGGCGATTGCCCGGCGCTGTCACTTTGGGTTCGGGATGCAGGTGGCTTATCAGTCGCGCTCGGCCAAGGACGTCGATTTTCCGGTGCAATTTGTTCCGGATCTTGAGGCGTTGGCGGCGCAGGTCGATTTCCTTGTGCTTGCCGTTCCGGGTGGTGCCGATACCCGCCATCTGATCGACGCGCGGGTGTTCGAGGCGATGAATACTTCGGCGATTCTGATCAACATTGCACGCGGTGAGGTCGTCGACGAATCTGCCCTGATCGCGGCATTGCGTGCAGGTCAGATCGCGGGCGCAGGCCTGGATGTCTATGAATTCGAACCGGACGTTCCGCAGGCGCTGCGCGACATGGAAAACGTCACGTTGCTGCCCCATCTGGGCACTGCGACCGAAGAGGTCCGCACCGGAATGGGCCATTTGGCGCTTGATAACGTAGCGGCTTTTGTCGCGGGTCGCCCGTTGCCCAATCCGGTCTAACCGCCCACGGCATCTCGCCAATGTTTGCGGCAGAGCGAAACGTAGGTCTCGTTGCCGCCGATCTGTACCTGTGCGCCTTCGGTGATCGTCTGGCCATTCTCGTCCTGACGGATCACCATGGTGGCCTTGCGTCCGCATTCGCATATGGTGCGCACTTCGCGCATCTCATCGGCCAGCGCCAACAGGGCCGCTGATCCGGGAAACAGCTTGCCCTGAAAGTCGACCCGCAGACCATAGGCCAGAACGGGGACGTTCAAATCATCGACCGCACGGGCCAGTTGCCAGACCTGATCTTCGGTCAGAAACTGCGCCTCATCCACGAAAACGCAGGCCAAAGGGCTGGCGTTCAGGCGGGTCTCGATCATCGCGAAAACGTCGTCATTTGTTCGGAACGTGTCTGCTTGTTCCGAGATCCCGATCCGAGAGGCGATCCTGCCTGATCCCGCACGACCATCTATCGCTGCCGTCAGCAGGTAAGTGTCCATGCCGCGTTCGCGATAATTGTGTGAAGCCTGCAGCAACACGGTCGATTTGCCCGCGTTCATGGTCGAATAATTGAAATAGAGCTTAGCCATGAAGCGGGTCTAGAACGCGAAAGCGGTCCGGGCAAGCCAACAGTTTCGGGATTGGTGCGACGCCGCCGTTACAATAGCCGAGGCCGAGCGTGAACTCTTGGGGATGGAAACCCCTGCCACCGCAACAGCAGCGCCGCAGGCCACCATGAGGCCCAAACAGAGCAGGGCGAAAATAGTGCCCTGCAATTACTCATTACCGGCACGAACGGCCGCCACTCACTCACAAAATCCCTGCATTTCTGAGGGATAGTCAATTTATGGCATTTCAATTATGATTCAAATATGGGAAATTTCCCTACCCTTTCCCCCGCTGGGACAAGCTTGGGACAGGAGCGCAGGTAACAAAGGTAAAACAATGGCAGATATCGGGGCCTATCTGAAGAAGCACACCGAAGCGCTGGTCAAGGATGTCGGGATCGAAGCCGCGTGCGAAATCACCGGCAAATCCAAGGCGACGCTGGGCCGGTACTATTCGGATAACGCGGAGCATTCGGATCGGTTCATGCCGGTTGATGCGGTTGCACGCCTCGAGTCGGTCTCGGCCTATCCGCATGTGACCTCGGCGCTGGCAGACCTGTTGAACATCACGCTGTCTTACGATGGCCGCAACTCGACCAGCCCGCGCACCGGTGGCGTCAATGCGGATGTAATCGCCTTGAGCCAGCGGTTTGCCATGCTGATGACCGAATATCAGGCCGCGATCGAGGATGGGATCATTACAGTGAACGAGGCCAAGCGCCTGCTGAAAGAGACCAGTCTTCTGCAACAGGTGCTGATCGAGATGAAGCTTCATCTCGAGGAAGAAAGCGTCAACTAGGCCGTAGCTTTCTGGCCGTAATTCGGCTGGCGCGGCGTCAAACGTGCCGTTTGACGATCACAGAGCCAACCGAATATCCCGCCCCGAACGAGCAAATAAGGCCGATGTCGCCCTGCTGCAAATCGTCGGAATACTGTGAAAACGCAATGATCGACCCAGCGGACGAGGTGTTTGCGTAATCCTGAAGAATATTGGGTTGTTCTCCGTCCTCGGGCGTGCGCCCCAGAACTTTTTTGCCGATAAAATCGTTCATTGTCTTGTTGGCCTGATGCAGCCACAGGCGTTTGAGGTCGGTACTGGCCACGTTCTCGCCGGTCATGTGATCCGCGATGTGGCGGCTGACCATGGGCAGTACCTCTTTGAACACCTTGCGCCCGTTCTGCATGAACTGCATGTCGCGGCGATCGACCAGGCCAGCGGGTCGGGATCGGCGCAAGAACCCGTTATTGTTGCGGATATTGTTGGAGAACTGCGTGGCACAGCGGGTCGAGATTACCTCGAAATGCGGGCCTTGGGCGTCTTCGATGCGTTCAATCAGCGTGGCAGTTGCGACGTCGCCAAAGATAAAGTGGCAATCGCGGTCACGCCATTCCAGATGGCCCGAGCAAATCTCGGGGTTGACGACCAATGCCGCCCGCACCGACCCAGATCGCACCATATCGGCCGCCGCCTGTATGCCAAATGTGGCCGACGAACAGGCGACGTTCATATCGAAACCAAACCCGTTGATACCCAGCGCCTGCTGAATTTCGATGGCGATCGCGGGATAGGCCCGTTCATGGTTTGACGCAGCACAAATCACCAGATCGACATCAGCCGCGGTTCGACCGGCCTGATCCAACGCTTTGGTGCAGGCATCCACGGCCATTTCGGTCATGATGCCAGGTTCATCATCGGACCTCTGGCGCAGGGCGGGGTGCATGATTTCAGGGTTCAGCACTCCGGTCTTGTCCATCACATAGCGGTTTTCGATCCCAGATGCCTTGACGATGAACTCCTCGGACGAATGTTGCAAAGGCTCGGCTTCACCCGCGGCGATGGCCTCTGCGTTCTCGGCATTCATGCGGTCGGCATAGGCATTGAACGCCAATACAAGCTCGGCATTGGTAATGACGTTTGGGGGCGTGAAAACTCCGGTACCGGTGATGGCGGGCGTATACATAGGGTGTCCTGAACATTTCGAATTAGAACAAGATGCAGGTACGGATCGGTTTGATCAAGATATCTTGACCTAAGGGAATGTGCGTTAGATTCGCCATTTCACATCTTGAATAGTTCAGAAATTGAAGTATATGGCGGTCACATCGACGGAGCCCCACATGTCAGATGATACCAGCCGCAGCCTTAGCCGCATGAGCCCTGAGATACAGGCAATGATGGGCGTCTACGCTCTGTACTGGAAGCTGGAAGAAAGCTTTGACAGTATCGAAACCGACCTGAGCCATCAGGAATGCCACATGCTGATAAAACTAGATCAGCCCAAACGCATGGGTGTTCTGGCGACTGATATGTTAAGCGTTCCGTCCACGATCACCGCTACGGCGGATGCGTTGGAAAAAGCTGGCTACCTGTCCCGCCAGCGCGACCCTGAGGATCGGCGCGCCTGGCTTTTGTTGCTGACCGAAAAAGGCGAAGACGCGCGCAATATGCTTGTGACAACAGCCGGAGAGCTGTTTCACCGCGCCTCTGGACTGAATGAAGCCGAAACAGCCGAATTTGCCAGTCTGGCGTGCAAGATCCGCAATAACATCTTGAAAACCGGAATTCCCGAGGGATTGAAGAAATGAAACTCCTGACCTCTCTGGTCCTGTCACTGACCATTCTTGCAGCGCCTGCCGTTGCTCAGGACACCCCGAAGCCTGTGAAGTTGATACAGGTAAAGGAGACGGCGCCGGGCTTCTCGCGCCAGTTTTTTGGACGTGTCGCAGCGCGGCAAACCGTCGATCTGGCCTTTCAGGTCGCCGGACAGATCGTCGAAATGCCGGTCAACGAAGGTTTCGTGATCCCAAAGGGCGAATTGATTGCCCATCTGGATCAGGAACCGTTTGAACTCAAGCTGGATCGCGCGCGTCTCCAGAAGGGCCAGGCGGATCGCACTGTCGCGCGCCTGTCGCGCCTGCGCGGCACCGCAGCCAGCCAGGTGGCTGTGGATGATGCGGAAACGGCAGCGCAATTGGCGGCCATTTCGTTGCGCGACGCTGAATACGAGTTGGAACACGCGACGCTGACGGCACCGTTCGACGCGTTGGTCTCGAGCCGCGCGGTCGAGGCATTTACGACCGTCTCGGCAGGGACGCCCATCGTGCGCATTCACGATATGTCCGAGCTTCGGATCGAAGTGGATGTGCCAGAAATTCTGTTCCAGCGGTCGAGCCAGCAAAACGAAATCACGATCACCGCCAAGTTCCCCGTCAGTGATGAGATTTTTCCGCTGGAAATCCGCGAATTCGACGCTGAATCGTCGAGCGTGGGGCAAACCTTTCGCATCCAGTTTGGTCTGACCCCACCAGAAGGGCTGCAAATTCTTCCCGGTTCGTCGGTCACCGTCAATGTTCAGGTTCAGGATCGGCGTACGGGCATCATCGTGCCGGCCACCGCGATCGTCGCGGATGCCGGGGGTGATCTGGGCGTTATGGTTTATTCTCCGGTCGGGGCAGATGAGGGTACCGTTCAGCGTGTTCAGGTAAAAATTGAACCGACTCAAACAGGCGATGTGCGTGTCCTTGAAGGGCTATCCGAAGGTGATGAGATAGTGGTCGCTGGTGGCGGTGCCCTGGTCGATGGCCAGAAAGTACGCCGCTTTGTCGGCTTTTCCAACTGAGGGGCGGACAGATGAACATCGCACGCGCCTCGATTGATCGGCCGCTCTATACGTGGCTGATCATCCTGATTGCCCTGTTCGGCGGCATCTGGGGCTTTCTGTCGCTGGGTCGGCTTGAAGACCCGGCCTTCACCATCAAGAACGCGGTCATCATCACGCAATACCCCGGTGCCACGGCGGAACAGGTGGCGCTGGAAGTTTCCGAGCCGCTTGAATCGGCCATCCAGCAGATGGGAGAGGTCGACAAGATTACCTCGATGAACCAACCCGGCCAGTCGATCATCGAGGTCGAGGTCAAATCCACCTATGACGGGACCGAGCTACCCGACATCTGGACCCGGTTGCGTGCCAAGGTCGGCGACGCCGCGCGGGCCTTGCCGTCGGGCGTTGGAGAGCCCTTTGTCAATGACGGCTTCGGGGACGTTTTCGGGCTGTTCTACGCGGTCACGGCCGAGGGGTATTCGGATGCGGAAAAGCATGAGCTTGCGACGTTTCTGCGCCGCGAACTTCTGACGGTTGACGGGGTCGCAGATGTCGAAGTTCAGGGCCTGCCGGACGAAGCGATTTTCATCGAACCCGATCTGGCGATCTCGGTGAATCAGAATGTGCCATTTCAGGCGATCAACGATGCGATTGCAAACGCCGACTCGGTCAATTCGTCGGGCTCCTTGCGCTCGGCCGATGACCGAACGACGATTCTGACGGCAGAGGGGTCCGACAGCGTGTCTGCCATCGCCGGGCTGTCCGTTGGCTCGCAGGGGCAGGTCGTCAATCTGTTCGACATGTCCAATGTCTACAGGGCGCGGCAAAGTGATCCGTCGATCATGATCCGCTATAACGGGGTCGAAGCATTCACGCTTGGGATTGCGGGCCTTTCCGACGAGAACATCGTCGAAGTCGGCAAGCGTGCGGACCAGAAATTTGCCGAACTGGATGCGGACATTCCCTACGGCGTCGAGATTCTGCCCGTTTACCAGCAGCACGTGGTGGTCGAGCAGGCATCGAACGACTTTCTTGTTAACCTCGCCATGTCGGTCACGATCGTGGTCATTGTCTTGGCCATTTTCATGGGCTGGCGCGCCGCGATTGTTGTCGGGTCCACCCTTTTGCTAACCGTGGTGGGCACGCTGTTGTTCATGTCGATGTTCTCGATCGAGATGGAGCGTATCTCGCTGGGTGCATTGATCATTGCCATGGGGATGCTGGTGGACAACGCGATCGTTGTCGCCGAAGGGATGCAGATCGCCATGCTGCGTGGCAAATCCTCGCGCGATGCAGCCGAAGACGTGGCCGGGAAAACGCAAATCCCGCTGCTGGGTGCAACCGTGATCGGCATCATGGCCTTTGCGGGTATCGGTCTCAGCCCGGACGCGACCGGAGAGTTTCTGTTCTCGCTGTTTGCCGTGATCGGTATCTCGCTGCTGCTCAGCTGGGTACTGGCGATCACCGTGACGCCAATGCTGGGGCACTACTTCTTCAAGCAGGGGACTGGTGAGGACACAGACGCCTATGGTGGCCCGCTGTTCCGTATCTATGGTGCGATCCTGCGCGGAGCATTGCGGCTTCGCTGGCTGGTTCTGGCCGGTCTGATCGGTGTCACCGTGGTTTGCTATGCGGGCTTTGGCCTGATGAAGCAGCAGTTCTTCCCGGACTCGAACACGCCGCTTTTCTTTGTGCACTACAAACTGCCGCAGGGAACACCGATTGCGCGGACCGCCGAAGACATGGCCGTCTTCGAAGAATGGCTTGAGGCGCGCGACGACGTCGTATCTGTCACCACGTTTGTCGGGCAGGGGGCAACGCGGTTCATGCTGACCTATTCGGCCGAAAAGCCGAATCCAAGCTATGGTCACATGATCATCCGGACCGAAAGCCTCGAGGATATTCCCGCCTTGCAGGCCGATCTCGAAACCTTTGGCATTGCCCGTTTCCCCGAAGGAGAGTTTCGCACCAAACGACTGGTTTTCGGACCGGGCGGCGGTGACCCGATCCAGGCCCGGTTTTCCGGCAGTGACCCGGCGGTATTGCGGGGGCTTGCGGATCAGGCCATTCAAGTGATGAAGAACGCGTCGCCCAACGCGCTGAATGTGCATCACGACTGGCGCGAAAAGGAATTGGCCGTACAGCCGATCTACGCCACCGAACGGGCGCAAACAGCGGGCGTCACGCGCGAGGACATCGCGGCGACCCTGCAATTTTCGACCGACGGTATCACAGGTGGTGTTCTGCGGGAACGCGACCGGCTGATCCCGATCATTCTGCGCCGCCCGGCAGACGGGGATTATTCGATTGTCGATCAGGTCGTCTTTTCCGATCAGTCCGAAAGGTTCGTGCCGATCGAGCAGATGGTGGACGGGTTCGAATATCAGGCACTCAATACGCTGGTGCATCGCCGCGATCGGGTGCTGACGATCACTGTGGGTGCCGACATCCCATCCGACCTGACGGCCGTGCAGGTCCATTCCGAAGTACGCGCCGCCGTCGAGGCAATTGACCTGCCGCCGGGCTACAAGATGGAATGGGGTGGCGAGTATGAAAACTCGCGGGACGCGCAGCAAAGTCTTGGACGGCAATTGCCGCTGAGCCTGCTGATCATGGTGTTGATTTCGGTCATGCTGTTCAATGCGTTGCGCCAGCCGATCATCATCTGGCTGCTGGTGCCCATGTCGGTCAACGGTGTCGTCATCGGGTTGCTGGGAACCGGTCTGCCCTTTACGTTTACAGCTTTGCTGGGGCTTCTGAGCCTGTCGGGCATGTTGATCAAGAACGGCATCGTTCTGGTCGAGGAGATCGACCTGGTGCGGGCGACGGGCAAACCGTTGCAGCCTGCGATTGTCGAAGCCTCGGTCTCGCGTCTGCGCCCTGTAATGCTGGCGGCGATTACCACGATCCTGGGCATGGCGCCGTTGCTGACAGACGCGTTCTTTGTCTCGATGGCTGTCACGATCATGGGCGGACTGGCCTTTGCCACCATTCTGACGATGGTTGCGGCGCCGGTCCTCTACATGCTGCTATTCGCGCGCGAGGAAAGGCGACGGCTGGCCGCAGCCTGATCTGCTTTGGGCGGCTGTTTCAGCCGCCCTTATCTTTCTCCGGATCGTAGTGATAGCAAAAACACGAAATCTTGTTGCCGTCGGGGTCACGAAGATACGCGACATAGAAATCCGGTTCGTACCTGTCACGCGTGCCGGGGCCGCCTTCGTCGGTCCCACCATTTTCCAAGCCAGCCGCGTAAAACCGCCGGACGTGATCCGCCGTTTCAACCGGAAACGCAATCATTGTTCCATTGCCAACAGAGGCCGGTGCCGCGTCATAGGGTTGGCATATCCAAAATCCTGTCCCCTTTTCCGGATCGTTGCCCCATCCCGCCCAGGTATCGGACCACCCCGGAAGGCGTTGCTGTCCCAGAACCGCGAAAATCGCGTCGTAGAATGGAATGGCGCGCTGTATGTCGTTGGTTCCGTAGGTAGTGAACAGGTTCATGGGCGTTCTCCGGTGCTCAGCCTTCCGCAGATTGCGATGACAACCGGTGAAATCAAACAAAAAAGACCCCGGCCAAAACCGGGGTCGATTGGCAATTGAGCAGCTTTGACTGAAATCAGCCTTGCAGCGATTTCACCTCGACCTCTTCTTCGGCCTGCGCCTTGATGGCCAGCGCAGCGGCGTGGCTGGCGGCGGCTGTGGTAAAGTAGGGGATCTTGTCATAGAGCGCGATCGAGCGGATCGCCTTGCTGTCCTCGACCGCCTGCGCGCCTTCAGTGGTGTTCATCACCAGTTGCACTTGGCCGTCTTTCAGCATGTCGACCACGTCGGGGCGGCCCTCATACACTTTGTTGACCAGATCGCAGGCTACACCCTGATCCGACAACCATGTCTGGGTGCCGCGGGTCGCCACCAGAGCAAATCCTTGCTCGGACAGAACCTGAGCGGCTTCAAGCATCGCTGGACTCTTGTCGGCATCCTTGATCGAGATGAAAGCGCGGCCCGAGGACGGCAGGACCATGCCCGCCCCCATCTGCGCCTTGAGGAAGGCGCGCGGGAAGTCGCGATCCCAGCCCATGACCTCGCCGGTGGAACGCATTTCAGGGCCTAGAATGGTATCGACGCCGGGGAACCGGGCAAAGGGCAGAACCGCCTCTTTCACCGAGAACCACGGCATGTCCGGGTCGGCCAGTGTCATCTGGTCGGCGATCTTGGTGTCATCCACGGTCTTGTAGGCCGGGCGCTGCGGGAAGGCCGTCAGCTTTTCACCTGCCATCACACGGGCGGCGATGGACGCAATCGCGCTATCGGTGGCCTTGGCGACAAAGGGCACAGTACGGCTTGCGCGGGGGTTTACCTCGATCAGGTAAATCTCATCATCCTTGATCGCAAACTGGACGTTCATCAGGCCGACGACATTCAGCGCCTTGGCCAGCTTGAACGCCTGAACCTTGATCTGTTCGATGATCTCTTTCGACAGCGAATAGGGTGGCAGCGAACAGGCCGAGTCGCCGGAGTGAACCCCGGCCTCTTCGATATGCTGCATGATGCCTGCGACGTGCACGTCGGTGCCATCGCACAGCGCGTCGACGTCCAGCTCAACCGCACCGGCAAGATAGCTGTCCAGCAGGACGGGGCTGTCACCGGAAACCACCACGGCCTCGTTGATATAACGTCTCAGTTGATCCATATCGCGCACGATTTCCATCGCGCGACCACCCAGAACGTAAGAGGGGCGGATCACCAGCGGGAAGCCGATCTCGTCGGCGATCTCAAGCGCCTGCTCATCGGTCGAGGCGATACCGTTCTTGGGCTGTTTCAGGCCCAGATCATTGACCAGCGCCTGGAAGCGTTCCCGGTCTTCGGCAAGGTCGATGGCGTCGGGCGTGGTGCCAAGGATCGGGATGCCCTCAGCCTCTAACGCGTTGGCCAGTTTCAGCGGGGTCTGGCCGCCGAACTGAACGATCACGCCGTGCAGGGTGCCATTTTCCTGCTCTTTCGTCAGGATTTCCATGACATGTTCAAAGGTCAGCGGTTCGAAATACAGCCGGTCCGAGGTGTCATAGTCGGTCGACACGGTCTCGGGGTTGCAATTGATCATGATGGTTTCATAACCCGCCTCGGTCAGCGCAAAGCAGGCGTGGCAGCAGCAGTAATCGAACTCGATGCCTTGGCCGATCCGGTTGGGGCCACCGCCGAGGATGACGACCTTTTTGCGGTCGCTCGGACGGGCCTCGCATTCGACTTCGCCCATCATCGGGGCTTCGTAGGTCGAGTACATATAAGGCGTCTGCGCCTCAAACTCGGCAGCGCAAGTGTCGATGCGTTTGAAGACCGCGTTGACGCCCAGATTGCGGCGGGCACGGCGGACATTGTCTTCGTCGCGACCAGTCAGGTTGCCCAGGCGCGCGTCGGTGAAGCCCAGCATCTTCAGCTTGCGAATGCCGTCTTCGGTGACGGGCAGGCCATCCTTGCGCACCTGCCGTTCAGCATTGATGATCTCACGGATACGAGCCAGGAACCACGGGTCGAACTTGGTGACGCCGAAAATCTCATCGTCGGTCAGGCCGTGGCGCATCGCCTGAGCAATCGTGCGCAGTCGGTCCGGCGTCTGCTGGCTGATCGCCTTGATGATGGCGGCCTTGTCGTCGGCTTCGTCCCAGACACCCACATTCAGGCCGGGGATTTCAACCTCATCAAAGCCGGTCAAACCCGATTCCATCGATGCCAGTGCCTTTTGCATCGATTCGTGGATGGTACGGCCGATGGACATGGCCTCACCCACCGACTTCATTGCGGTGGTCAGGTAGGGTTCCGAACCGGGGAATTTCTCGAATGCGAATTTCGGGATTTTGGTGACAACATAGTCGATGGTCGGTTCGAACGAGGCAGGCGTGACCTTGGTGATGTCGTTGTCCAATTCGTCCAGCGTATAGCCCACGGCCAGCTTTGCCGCGATCTTGGCAATCGGGAAACCGGTCGCCTTCGACGCCAGCGCAGATGAGCGGGACACACGCGGGTTCATCTCGATCACGACCATGCGGCCGTCAACAGGGTTGATCGCCCATTGCACGTTCGAGCCGCCGGTTTCGACGCCAATCTCGCGCAGCACGGCAATCGAGTGATTGCGCATGATCTGGTATTCTTTGTCAGTGAGCGTCAGGGCAGGGGCGACGGTGATCGAGTCCCCGGTGTGAACGCCCATCGGGTCGACGTTCTCGATCGAACACACGATGATGGCGTTGTCGGCGGTGTCGCGCACCACCTCCATCTCGTATTCTTTCCAACCCAGCAGGCTTTCGTCGATCAGGATCTGACCAACGGGCGAGGCATCCATGCCCGAGCGGCAAATATGGATATAATCCTCGCGGTTATACGCTACGCCCCCGCCAGTGCCGCCCAACGTAAAGGCTGGTCGGATGATCGCGGGCAAGCCCACGGTTTCAAGCGTGTCCAGCGCCAGCGCGACACCAGCATCCAGGTCTTTCTTGCCGGAGTCATCCTTGGGCGCTGTTACGATCTCGGCCTTGGGGTTTTCAATGCCCAGCCGGTCCATCGCTTCGCGGAACAGGGCGCGGTCCTCGGCCATTTCGATGGCGTCGCGCTTGGCGCCGATCATTTCGACACCGAACTTTTCCAACACGCCCATTTCTTCCAGCGCCAGCGAGGTGTTCAGGCCGGTCTGTCCGCCCATGGTGGGCAGCAGGGCGTCGGGGCGTTCCTTTTCGATGATCTTGGCGACAACCTCGGGCGTGATCGGCTCGATATAGGTGGCGTCTGCCAGACCGGGGTCGGTCATGATTGTCGCGGGGTTCGAATTGACCAGAATGACCCGGTAGCCTTCTTCTCGCAGTGCCTTGCACGCCTGAGCGCCGGAATAGTCGAATTCACAGGCCTGACCGATAACAATGGGGCCCGCCCCGATGATCATGATCGACTGAATGTCGGTTCTTCTCGGCATGGCCTTGTTCCTTCGATTGTCCGCGAGTCAGGGCACCGCCCCAGCGCCCAAATTGTCCTGCGTTATAGGGACCGCGCGAAAAGGTGCAAGAGGTATCGGAAACAAGGCTGAAATTGCCGCTTTCCCCCCTTTCGCTTGCTGGCGTATCCTCTATATCGCGCAGCACGGCCAAAGAGGATGCACTTGCGTATTCGTTTCGATCAAGGACCAGCCGGGCGCGGAACCCGGTTCGAGTGTCCATCCCGGATCATCCGCGCGGATGATGCCCAGGACGTGCCCCAGGCTCTGGCGGCGCTTGATCAGGCGCGCGCGGAAGGAGCGTGGCTGGCAGGATACGCCAGCTATGAGCTGGGTTACGTGCTTGAGCCGCGTTTGGTCGAGCGACTAACGGGCAATCGACGCCTGCCTCTGTTGTGTTTCGGCGTATATGACGAACCGGATCGCGTTGGCCTCTCGAAGGACATTGGCGCAGTTACAGCGTTTCAGCCGCGCTGGGACGAGACGCGGTACACCGACTCATTCCGCGTGGTGCATGACGCCATCGGCGCGGGTGACATCTATCAAGCAAACCTGACCTTCCCCATCGACCTTGAGGTGACCGGTGACAGTGCAGCCCTTTATGCGGCGCTTGCGGCAGGCCAGCCCGTCGGTCACGGAGCGCTGGTCGAGCAGGACGGTCTGCCCGATCTGCTCAGTCGATCTCCCGAGCTGTTTTTCCGCACCGACGCCGAAGGCCGGATCGAAACGCGCCCAATGAAGGGCACACAGCCGCGCAGCGAGGACCCGGTCGAAGACGAACGCCGCCGAACGTTCTTGTCTTCGGATGAAAAGAACCGCGCCGAAAACCTGATGATCGTTGACCTGCTGCGCAACGATATCAGCCGGGTTGCGCTGGCCGGATCGGTTAAGGTGCCCGAGCTTTTCAAGGTCGAAACCTATGCGACCGTTCACCAGATGGTGTCGCTGGTGCAAGCACAGCTGCATCTTGGCGTCGGCCTGTCGGATATCCTGACGGCCCTGTTCCCCTGCGGATCGATCACCGGGGCGCCGAAGATTCGCGCCATGGAGATACTGTCTGAACTGGAACCCTGGCCCCGCGATGTTTACTGCGGCACCATTGGCTGGGCAGCGCCTGACGGGCGATCGGAATTCAACGTGGCCATTCGAACGCTGATGGTTGAAAACGGCAAAGCGACCCTGAATGTCGGCGGCGGTCTGGTTTGGGACAGCACCGCCCCGTCGGAATATGAGGAGGCGTTATGGAAAGCCCGCTTCGCCCACCAACTGAGCCTGATTTCCGTCTGATCGAAACGCTGGCCTTTCGGCCCGAGCAAGGATTTGTTCGCTGCGACCGCCATCTGATCCGCATGGCCCACACGGCCAAGACGCTCGGAATTCCTTTCGACCGGAGTGCCGCGCAGGCGGCGTTGAACGCGGCCTTGGGCGATGAGGCTTTGCGCTGCCGCTTGACGCTCGATGCAAAGGGCAGTCTTGCGCTGACGACTGGAACTTTGGCACCTAATCCGGACGTCTGGCGCGTGGGCATCGCACCGCAGAGGGTGTCGTCGTCGGATATCTGGCTGTATCACAAAACCACGCGAAGGGCCGTTTATGATTCCGCTCGTGCGAATCTGCCGCAGGATGTTGACGAAGTGCTGTTTCTGAACGAACGCGATGAGCTGTGCGAAGGCACGATTACAAACCTGTTCCTGACCATGCCGGATGGCGGGCAACTGACACCTTCGTTGCGATGCGGCCTCCTCCCCGGCATCCTGCGCGAGGAATTGCTGGACAATCAGCAGGTTACCGAATCCGTTCTGACCTTGACCGATCTGCAAAATGCGCGATCTTTCTACTGTGGCAATTCCCTGCGGGGACTGATCCGGGCGGAGATCGTAGCACCTTGAGCAAGAACACCGAATGGCTGGAAGCCCCGGCAACCAATGCGCGCCTCAGGATCGAGTTTGGGCTGTTCTTTGTGGCGGTCCCGGTGCTGATCGCGACTCTGTTCCCGCCAAACTGGATGTTCCCATCGCTTTTTGCCTTTACCGGGCTGGGCATACTCCTGTTGCAGAACACGCCTGGGTTTTCGTGGTCCGAGCTTCGCTTTGGCTGGCGAAACTGGTCTTGGTTGGAAGTGATCGGATTCACCGTGTTCATGGCCGCCTTCTGTTCGGCCCTGGTCTTATGGGCACGGCCCGGGGCTGCTTTTGCGCTTCTTCTGCACCGGCCGGAAATGCTGATATTCATCTCTGTTGGCTACCCTTTGCTGTCGGCCCTTCCGCAAGAGCTGCTGTTCCGGTCGCTTTTTTTCCGGCGCTACCATGCGATCCTGCCTGAAGGGCGCGCTGCGTATCTGCTAAACGCCGGGCTATTTTCACTGGCCCACCTGATGTATTGGAGCTGGGTCGTCGCAATCATGACCTTCGCCGGAGGCCTGTTGTTCACCTGGGCCTACCGCAAGCGCGGGTCATTCTTTTACGCGGTTCTGCTGCATGCAATTGCGGGCAACATCATCTTTGCTGCGGGGCTTGGGGTTTATTTCTACTCGGGCAATGTGCAAAGGCCGTTTTGACGGTGCGACCTGCCTTGACTTTCCGGGCCTGACGGGGTGTATCGGCGCGACGAATTCTGCGCCCGAAGGGATATGATCCATGCACGCCTATCGCAGCCACACCTGCGCCGCTCTGACTGCCGCCAATGTTGGTGAAACCGTCCGCCTGTCTGGTTGGGTGCATCGGGTCCGAGATCACGGTGGCGTGCTGTTCATCGACTTGCGCGACCACTTTGGTGTGACGCAGGTTCTGTGTGATGGCGACAGCGCGGCGTTTGCCGAGTTGGAAAAGGTGCGGTCCGAATGGTGCATCCGTATTGATGGCACCGTCAAAGCACGCGACCCAGAGTTGGTGAACCCGAAACTGCCAACCGGTGAGATCGAGGTCTACGTGCGCGAGCTGGAAGTGCTGGGTGCCGCAGATGAGCTGCCGTTGATGGTGTTTGGTGATCAGGAATACCCTGAGGAAACCCGCCTGCGTTACCGCTACCTCGACCTGCGCCGCGAGGCGATGCAGCAGAACATGACTCTGCGCTCGGACGTTGTCGCATCCATGCGCCGCCGGATGTGGGATCAGGGTTTCCGCGAATATCAGACGCCGATCATCACCGCGTCCTCGCCGGAAGGCGCGCGCGATTTTCTGGTGCCCTCGCGCCTGCATCCCGGCAAGTTCTACGCGCTGCCGCAGGCCCCGCAGCAGTTCAAACAGCTGATCATGGTCTCGGGCTTCGACAAGTATTTCCAGATCGCGCCGTGCTTCCGCGACGAAGACCCGCGCGCGGACCGTTCGCCCACCGATTTCTATCAACTCGACCTCGAGATGTCGTTTGTCGAGCAACAAGACGTGTTCGACACGATCCAGCCCGTTCTGACCGGTGTGTTTGAAGAGTTCGGTGGCGGCCGCAAGGTCGATCAGGACTGGCCGCAAATCTCCTACAAGGACTCGGCACTTTGGTACGGCACCGATAAGCCTGACTTGCGCAACCCTATTAAAATGCAAGTGGTCTCCGACCACTTCCGCGGGTCTGGCTTCGCGATTTTCGCGAAGCTGCTGGAGCAAGAGGGCACCGAAATCCGTGCCATACCAGCGCCGAGTGGTGGCAGCCGTAAGTTCTGTGACCGTATGAACGCCTTTGCGCAGAAAGAGGGTCTGCCCGGCATGGGTTATATCTTCTGGCGCGATCAGGGTGAGGGGATGGAGGCCGCCGGCCCGCTGGCTAAGAACATTGGCCCCGAGCGCACTGAGGCGATCCGTCAGCAACTGGGGCTGGGTGTTGGTGACGCGGCGTTCTTCCTGGGCGGCAAGCCGAAAGCCTTTGAAAAGGTCGCGGGCAAAGCGCGCGACGTGATCGGCGACGAATTGAACCTGACTGAAAAAGATCGCTTCGCGTTCGCCTGGATCGTCGACTTCCCGATCTACGAGCAGGACGAAGAAACCGGCGCGATCGATTTTGAGCACAACCCGTTCTCGATGCCCCAAGGGGGTATGGACGCGCTGAACGGCGATCCGCTGGACGTGCGCGGATACCAGTACGATCTGGCGTGCAACGGGTACGAATTGGTTTCGGGCGCGATCCGGAACCACAAGCCAGAGATCATGCTAAGAGCCTTTGAGCTGGCAGGCTATGGCGAAGACGAAGTGAAGTCCCGCTTTGGTGCGCTGTTCAACGCGTTTCACTATGGCGCACCGCCGCACGGCGGCTGTGCTGCGGGGATCGACCGGATCGTGATGCTGCTGGCTGATGAGGCCAACATTCGCGAGGTCATGATGTTCCCGATGAACCAGCGCGCCGAAGATCTGATGATGGACGCGCCGTCCGATCCGACCTCGGATCAATTGATGGAACTGGGGCTGCGGCTCATTCCGCAGGAATAGGCGCCGGATCGCCCGCGCTGGCGCGGGCGATATTTCATCCGCCTGGTACGCGGGCGCGGTTCATTCGGTGTCGAAGGATATCGTGTGGTTTCGTCGGCTGTTTCGGATCCTTTTGGCCGAGCGCCGCGTTTGGCGATACATCCAGATGCTCAGCAGGGACGCGGTCACGAAATAGGCGATCTCCACGTCAGATCGCCTCCTGCCGCTGCAATCTGTTTTGCACCAGCCCGGCCAACCGGGCCGCCTGCGCGGTTACCGGAGCGCCCTGTGCGCGAGACATCGCCAATTGCTGCGCCGCTTCGGCCAATACGTTGTCGTCCGCATCGCGGGCCACACCGCGCAGGAATTGGGCCGCGTAGTCCAACGTATTCTGATCCGCCGGTCCCGCCAGCACATCGGCGATATGGGCCATGTCGTCCTGATAAGCCATCGGGTCCGGATGTACGGTGTCATCGCGCACCGCGTCCAAGCCGCTGGGTCGTCGATCTTCGGGCAGCAGCGTCAGAATCGCGGTTTGAAAATGGGCCAGCGATGTCAGCGGCTTGGCCAAAAACCCGTCAGCCCCGGCCTGCATTGCGGCAGCCTCGGCCCCGTCATCACCAGACAGGCCCAGAATGGCGTCGATCCTTGGCATTTCGTCTGTCAGCTCGGCAATCAGATCGGCCCCCGATCCGTCGGGCAGGCCCATATCCACAATGATCACCGAGGGGCGATAGATCTGTAAATGCCGCCGTGCCGATTTCAGGCAATCCGCGCGCCGGATCCGAGCGCCGCTGTGCAGGCACATCAACCTGATGGCATCGCAGGCAAAGCGGCTATCCTCGACAACAAGGATGGTTTGACCCAACAGCGGCCGCAGCCTTGTGGGCATCGGATAAGAGGCGAATGGTCCCGAATCGTCCATGGCAGAACTCCTAATCAGCAGATGACCAAGGCTAGGAACTCCTGGCTAACACAGGGTTAACGGGCAATTTGGCGCACTTGCCCTTTGACCAGGCAGCCTCCATAACCGCTGCAACGCAGAACGGAGGAATACCGATGATCGGACGCCTGAACCATGTTGCCATTGCCGTGCCGGACCTCGAGGCCGCTTCGGCCCAATACCGCAACGCTTTGGGCGCCAAGGTCGGCGCACCGCAGGACGAGCCCGACCACGGCGTAACGGTCGTGTTCATTGAGCTGCCGAACACCAAGATCGAACTGCTCTACCCGCTGGGCGACGATAGCCCGATCAATGGTTTTCTGGAAAAGAACCCCGCAGGTGGCATTCACCATGTCTGCTATGAGGTCGAAGATATCCTCGCCGCCCGCGACCACTTGCAGGAGACCGGCGCCCGCGTCCTGGGAACCGGTGAGCCCAAAATCGGCGCTCATGGCAAGCCGGTCCTGTTCCTGCACCCCAAGGACTTCAATGGCTGTCTGGTCGAGTTGGAACAGGTCTGAGGCACCCCGATGACCATTACCGCCGCACTGGTTCTGTTCGCCGTCATCTGGTTTCTGACCCTGCTGGTTGTGCTGCCGGTGCGGATCAAGACGCAGGGTGATCTGGGTGATATCGTCCCCGGCACCCACGCGGGTGCGCCAGAGGTACACCACATGAAAAAGAAATTCTGGATCACGACCGGAATTTCTTTGGTGTTATGGGCGATCATCGCCGGGACCATCATCTCGGGCGTGATCACGGTCCGGGATTTTGATTGGCTCAATCAGTTGGAGCCGCGCGAATAGGGATCAGCGCCGGGATTCTGACAGGCGGTGATAGATGTGGGTGAATGTGGCTGCCCCAAGGATCGGAATCACCAGATTCACCAGCGGTACGGACAAGGGAATCGCCATCAGTGTGCCCGCAGCCCAGATCGTTGTCGCATGTTTGGCGCGCAATTTACGCGCTCCGTCCCGTCCCAGCCGCCGCATCGCTGCCAGCGTAAAATACTCCCGTCCCAACAGAAACCCGTTCATCGCCCAAAAGATGAAGGGGGCCAGAGGCGTAAAGATCGCATAGAGGATCAGCGCCAGCAGGTTTGCGACAATCAGCACCCCCAGAAAGCCCAGGGCGTCGCGCAGGGCGTCGGCAATCGGAATGCCGGGAACCCGGGGCAGGGAAGGATAATGCTTGTCCTCGACCGCCTGTGCGACCTCGTCCAGAAACATCGATGTAATCGCCGAGGCAACGGGCACCATCAGAAAGACCGGCAGGATCAGCACCAAAAGGATGCCGGAATAGTTCAGAACGTCGTTCAGCCATGGCACGGTTCCGACGAAGGGCAGGGAAATCTCGCCACCCGCCAGCCCATTGATCACCCAGATCGCACCCGCGCAGGCCAGGATCAGCAATATCACCGTCAATCCAACACCGCGCAAAAGGACGGAACGGAATTTGGAATCCCCGATCTGACCGAGCGCGGCAAAGAACGCATTGAGAATGATCATTCCGAAACCCATTGCGTCAGGGCGGCAATATCAGGGCGCGGGCGTTCCGGCGGAGCGGTCTGTTCCGTGGCGATGTGGATGAACCCGGCAACGCGTTCGTTTTTGGCCAGTCCCAAAGCCTGTTCACAGAACTCGCGATCATGAGCTTGCCAGCCCGTCAGCCAGTTGGCGCCCCAGCCCGCGGCCAACGCCGCATTGAGCAGCGCAAGGCAGACCGCCCCGGCGGAATACGTCTGTTCGATGGCAGGGATCTTTTCCGAGGGTTTCTGTACCTCGATCACCGCGACCGCCAGCTGACCCATATCGAACTGGTTGCGGGCCTTGGCGATGTCATCTTCGCCCTTGCCCAGAGCGAGCGCGCGCTTTTCGGTCAGATCAGCCAACCGCGACATGGCACCTTTTTCAAGGACGACAAAGCGCCAAGGCTCAAGCTTGCCATGATCCGGGCTGCGTGCCGCAGCGGTCAAAAGCGGCATAAGCTCGTCCCGCGTGGGTGCAGGGCCGGTCAGCGTTTTTGCAGGTCGCGACCGGCGGGTCAGCAGAAATTCAAGCGCTGCGGGATTCTTGAGGGACATATGTTAACTCTCTTTACATGGGGCGAGCTTTATCTCGGCCCGTATGGGTCGGGTTTCAAGGGCGAAATGAACGAAATAACGCCGCAAATTCAATCGCAACCCCTGGGTCAGTCCAAGCGGGCAGGCAAATGGCGAAGGCTTAAGAATCCTGAGGGTCGGTTTCGCGAATTTGATAGACACCTTCGGGCAAATCCAGCGCAGCGGCCAGATCACGGACCTGTTCGGGCGACAGGGTTATCTTTTGGATCTTGTCGGTGCGCGGATCGAATTGCTCGAGCGTAACGCATTCGGCAAAGCTGTTGATAACGATGTCCTCTTGCAAAGGCTTGGGGCCTTCGTCCACCAGCGTAATCACCGTCGAGTCGAATTCATGCTCAATAGAAAACATGAGGTCACACTGCCGGGCGACGGGCGGTATTGCAACCCGTTGCGGTCGAATTCGACGGTGGCCCCTCTGTGAAGGCCGCGTTATGGTTGCTTGCTGGCAGGACTGACTGAAAGGAAATGGAATGCGCCGTCTGGCCCTGATGCTGGTCCTGTTTCTGGCGGCGTGTGACACAACGTCGGTTGTAGCCATTCCGGTGCAAGAGTGGACCCCTTCGTCTCCGGATCTGCGTGCTGTTGCACCTGCTTTCAAACAGGTGAGCACTTCGGTTGGCGCTGCGTCTCGTTCAGAATGCCAGCGTCGCACCCGCGCAGTGAACTGCGATTTCGTGGTTCTGGTGGACTTGGATCCGCGCGCGCCTGCAAACGCCTTTCAGACATTGGATGAAAATGGCCGCCCACTGATCATCTTCACTCAGGAAATGATCCTGTCTACCCGAAACGCCGATGAGATGGCTTTTGTCATGGGGCACGAGGCAGCACATCACGTTCTGGGCCACATCGCGCGACAGGCCGAGAACGCCAAGGAAAGTGCGCGGATTTTTGGGGATCTGGCACGCAGTCAGGGCAAGGACGCCGCCGAGATCGAGCGCGCCCAGGAAATCGGAGCCGAGGTTGGCGCGCAGTATTATTCGCGCGCGTTCGAGCTGGAGGCCGATCAGCTTGGCACCATCATCACCAATTCTGCCGGCTACAATCCTCTGATCGGGGCCGAATATTTCCAGCGTATCCCCGACCCCGGCGACCGGTTTCTGGCTTCGCACCCGCCCAATGCTGCGCGGGTTCAGGCGGTTCTGCAGACGGCGACCGAGTTGGGGCTGACGCGATGACAAACATGGCGCGCCTTGGGGTGATACTGACGGATCGAGGGTCGAAATACGCGGTCTCTGGCGGGACCGCCAGCAGCCGCGCTGATGTTGATGCGATGCTGGCCGAGCTCAAATCCGACAAGGCCTATGCCAAGGCTACGCATAACACCTGGGCGGCGGTTCTGCCGACAGGCGCGCTCAAGGCGGATGACGGAGAGGCAGGGGCAGGAATGGTCATTCTGCGAATGATGGAACGGGCCGAGCTTGCAAATCATCTGATCGTGGTGACCCGCTGGTATGGTGGCAAAAAGCTGGGCGGGGACCGGTTCCGCCGCGTTCAGGACGCGACGCGGGCGTATCTGGATCACCTCGATTCCGGTCCTTGACCTGAATCAAAGGCGCAATCCCCAAACCCCGATACCTTTCCCCTGTAGGCAAAACGGAAAGGACTGCGCATGCCTGACCGCAAACAACTGAAGCATCACGCGGGTCTTGTCGATCGAATGGCCCAGAAACTTGGTGTCGACCTGCAGGACGCAGCGATCGCCGGTGCCATTGAAATCGACGAGATCTCTGAGGCCGTATTGCAATGCACCAAATGCCCCAATCCGGGGCACTGTGAGACGCTTCTGGATCAGGCACAGCCCTCGCGCCGCACCCCGGAATATTGCCGCAACCAGGAATTGCTGCACAGGCTACAACCCTAGTGCTGCGGACGCCGCAACTGGGTCGTGTCATGATCCATCTCCGACTGGTGTTGCGTATGGGGCAGGCCACCGGCAGCGATATCGTCGCTGCGTATCAAGACGGACACCTCACACAGCAGGAATGGGCCGAGATGGTTCAATCATGCCGGGGATGCGAATGGGCCCGGCATTGCCCGGACTGGATGGACCGGAACGAAACTTTGAAACAAACGCCAATGGAGTGCGCGAACCGGGATATGTTTGCGACCCTCCGGGTCAGACAGTCGCGGGTCGGTGGCTGACGCAAACCGATTCTCCAGAGTGGGCCTCATTTGCGGCGAAAAACCACTCAACCACCGGATTTGATTGGATCAAAGCTTGGCATGCGTGCCGTCGCAAAGTGGTGGTTTGCCGCAGTGTTTGCAGCCGCAAAAAAACACTTTCTTGCTGGCCTCGGCGGTGTATTTCACCGGCTCGAACCCGGTATCCTTATGTGACCCATCGCAAAACGGTTGTCGCTTGGATTTTCCGCATGCGCACCAGAAATAGGATTTACCTTCGACAACATCGACAGGATATGGGGTCTTTTGGGCAATTACCGGGGGTTCGGACATGTGGCTACTCCGTCTTTTGCTGATGTCACGGGCAAAGTGTAAGCCGGTGATCAAAAATTGGTAGCCTGCCGTAAGATTTCTGGCCCTTCGGATCGTCGATGCAGCGTGGTTTCGCCTTAAATCACGGTGTTGTGATCAACGCTGTTGCCAGAGCGATAACTTGCGCCTATCCTGATCGCGGCCCCGAAAAACTGGGCAATATCAGAAAAGTAATAGAGGACTGACGGACATGAAACTCAAATTCGCTGCCATCTGCGCTACGGCCTTTGTACTGACCGCTTGCTCGCAGCAGGAAGAGCCGACCCCGGTGTACATCACACCTGAGTATGACAAATACGGCTCGCCAAGCTGTCCGGCTGGTTACGATGTGGCCACGACCGAAGCAGGCCAGACCGTCTGTAACCCGGCTGCTCAATAAACAGTTTCGCAGGCGGTCCCATTTCGGGCCGCCTGCCTCCGCCAGACGAGAAACCGCCCACTGGGCGGTTTTTCTTCGTCAGACAAAGGCACGCACAATACAGGAGCTGGAAGATGCGCAATTTCTTTGTCCGGCTGCGTGACCGCACCCGCTGGAGCTGGCAGGGACTGGCAGCGACGTTCCAAGAAGAGTATTCGTTTCGGACCTGGGTTTGGGCCAACGTGATCTCGTCGGTGCTGGTGATCTGGTTGCCCATTGATGGGGGTTTTCGGGCGTTGATCCTTGTTCTGGGTCTGCTGGTTCTCGTGGCTGAACTGTTCAACACCGCAATCGAGCGCGCAGTTGACCATACTTCGACCGACCATCACACGTTGGCGGGGCAAGCCAAAGATGCCGCAAGTGCTGCGGTTGCTTTGACCGCCATCGCTGCGGGCGTGGCATGGGCCGCGGCGTTGCTCAGCCTGATCTGATCGAAGCTATGCGCCGCCGGACAGGCGGCCCCAAAGGTCGTACTCGCCCGCCTCGTCAACCTCGACCGTCACGATGTCTCCGGGGTTCAACCCTTCAAAGCCCTCGTCAATAAACAGGTTGCCGTCGATTTCGGGCGCATCTGACTTTGTGCGGCAAGTTGCGGCCTCAGCATCGACCTCATCGACGATGACCTGCAGGGTCTGGCCGACCTTGGCCGCCAGTTTGGCCCCGGAAATGGCCTGCGCCTTTTCCATGAAACGCTCCCACCGGTCCTGTTTGACTTCGGCCGGGACGTGATCGGGCAGATCGTTTGACCGCGCGCCGTCGACGTTTTCGTACTGAAAACAGCCTACGCGATCCAACTGCGCCTCATCCATCCAATCCAACAGGGTTTGAAATTCAGCATCGGTCTCGCCGGGGTAACCCACGATGAAGGTCGAGCGCAGGGTGATGTCCGGGCACACCTCGCGCCATGCGGCGATTTCATCCAGCGTCTTCGCTGCGGCCGCAGGGCGGGCCATGCGTTTCAAGACATCCGGATGGGCGTGCTGGAACGGGATATCCAGATAGGGCAGAACGTTGCATACGGCATCCGCCATCAGTGGGATCAACTCGCGCACATGGGGGTAGGGATAGACGTAATGGAGACGCACCCAAGCGTCGAACTGGCCCAACTCGCGCGCCAAATCTGTGATGTGGCTACGTACCTTACGGTCTTTCCACGGGTTCACATCGTACTTGCGATCCAATCCATAGGCCGAAGTATCCTGCGAGATCACCAGCAACTCGCGCACGCCGTTTTCGACCAGCTTCTCGGCCTCACGCAGAACTGCATGGGCTGGACGGCTGGCCAGTTTACCGCGCATGTCCGGGATGATGCAGAACTTGCACTTGTGGTTACAGCCCTCGGATATCTTGAGATAGCTGTAATGGCGCGGTGTCAGCTTGACGCCGGAGGCTGGCAGCAGATCGACAAACGGATCGGGATCGGGCGGCACGGCAGTATGAACCGCGTCCAACACCTGTTCATACTGATGCGGTCCGGTAACGGCCAGAATGCGGGGGTGATGTTCGCGGATGTAATCCGGTTCTGCCCCAAGACAGCCTGTCACGATGACCTTGCCGTTTTCGACCAAAGCCTCGCCGATCGCGTCCAGCGATTCGGCTTTGGCGCTGTCGAGAAATCCGCAGGTGTTCACGATCACGGCATCCGCCCCTGCGTAGTCGGGTGAGATGCCGTACCCTTCTGCCCGCAGGCGGGTCAAAATACGCTCGCTGTCGACCAGAGCCTTGGGACAACCAAGGGACACCATACCAAGGGTGGGCTGGCCGCGGCGCGGCGCATCGGTGATCCGGGCGGCTGGTGCCAGATCGGGGCGGAGGTTCGGCGGGTTCGTACTCATGGCCGGGCATATAGTGGGGAAAGCTTCCCCTTGCAAATGTCGCGCTCTGGGCCGACCCTGAACACGAGCAGAAAAGCCGAAAAGGCAGGTGGCGGATATGAAGTGGCTGATACGACTCCTATTCATTCTTGTTGCGGTGTTTGGACTGGTCATCGGTGCCTTGCTGCTGATGCCCGCCGACAAGCTGGGCAAGATCCTTGCAGAACAGGTCAAGGCGCAGACCGGACGCGATCTGACGCTGTCAGGTGAAGTCAAGCTCTCCATCTGGCCCGTACTGGGAATGGAAACCGGACCTGTGACTTTTGGCAACGCATCCTGGGCCGGGCCGGAACCGATGCTGAGTGCGCAAAGCCTTTCGGTCGGCGTTGACGCATCGGCGCTGCTGTCCGGTGAAATGCGGATCAAGCGTGTTGTCGCCGACAATCCCGTTCTGCGGCTTGAGGTGTCGGACGGGCGCGGGAACTGGGTGCTGGGCAATCCGACGTCCGGCACGGTGGCAACGTCGGGCGGAACCTCTGCACCTGCAGCTGAAAGCAAGCCGGTTACGCTGGACCGGTTGGAACTGACCGACGCCAGGCTGATCTACATCGAAAACGGCGCCACCAGCATGGATTTTGCCGAGGTCGATTTGTTCGCCAGCTGGCCCGACGTGTCTTCGCCGATGGAGATGCAAGCGCAGATGCCGGTTCCCGGAGGCACGGTGCAGGTGGATATGACAATCCCGGACCTGCCGGCGTTCTCATCAGGCGTCGTGACGCCTTTGCAGGTGTCTCTGCTTGCGCCGGGTGGAAGTGTCGAATTTTCGGGCCGTGTTAATCTTGCTGGCGAAATGGACGGCAAGATGACCGTTACCGCCAAAGACACGCATAAGATGCTTGCGGCTTTCGGGCAGGGTGGCGTCAGCGTTCCCCAAGGGTTGGGCCGGGTCGCAAAGGTCGACGGCCAAATGACCTATACGCGAGAGGGGCGCATTGCGCTGCGGGAAATGACAGCGCAACTGGATCACAACCGTCTGACGGGAGAGGCCGACATTGTCATTGCGGATCCGCCGCAGGTCACCGCGCGCCTTGATGCGGGGGACCTTGATTTGTCGCGCGTCGCTGATAGCGAAAGCTCTGGTACTGGCTCGGGTGGCGGCGCTTCCGGTGCCAGCGCTCCGGATGGATGGTCGAAAGACCCTATTGATGCCTCGGCGCTGGCGCTGGCAAATGCGTCAATCCGGTTACGTGCGGATTCGATCGCAGTGCCAGACATGACGCTTGGAAAAAGTGATCTTACGCTGTCTCTGGACCGATCGCGCGCGGTTCTGAAAATGCATCCCGCGACGCTGTTTTCCGGTCAGTTGAACGGTCAGGTCGTGGCGAACAACCGCAATGGGTTGTCGGTCGGCGGTGATCTGACGGCCAAAGACATCGATCTGAAACAGGCGCTGGAAACATTGGGAGACATCAAGCGGCTGTCTGGCAAAGCCTCTGGGTCTTTGCAGTTTCTGGGCGTTGGCCAGACCGAGGATCAGATCATGCGGTCCCTTAGTGGCAAGGGGGATATTGCGGTGGGCAAAGGCGTGATCTCGGGGTTTAACCTTGACCGACTGATGGGCCGGGGCGGCGGTTCGGGCGGCACTACCGTGTTCAACAGCCTGACGGCCAGCTTCACGATGACAGATGGCGATCTGAAGAACGATGATCTGCTGATGAAGCTGGACAATTTCCGGGCCGACGGCAAAGGCCGGGTCGGGATCGGCAAGCGCGACATCGACTATCTGTTCACACCGGTCGCATTGCGCGCCAATTCGGGCGAGGGCATCTCGGTTCCGGTGCGCATCAAGGGACCGTGGAGCGACCCGTCGATCAAGCCAGACCTGACCAAAGTGATCGAAGCGGCAGCTGAGGGTAAGGTCAAAGAACTGGAAGATGACGCCAAACAGAAGGTTCTGAAAAAGGTCGGGAAGGAATTGGACACAACAATCACTGACAGTGATCAGATCGAGGATGCGCTGAAAAACAAACTTGAGGACGAGGCCAAGAAAGGGTTGCTGAAACTGTTTGGCGGCGACTGAAGGGGCGCGTGGGTTGCGCCCCGGCCTGTTCAGATCGTCTGGTCGTAGTCACCGACACCGGGTTCGGTGCGGATGACCGCATCGATATCGGCAAAGATCGCGCGCATTTCCTGCTCGCTTTCACTGCTTTCGCAGACCACCACAAGATTGGGCGTGTTCGAGGACGCGCGCACCAGACCCCAGCTTCCATTGTCCAGGATCACCCGCGCACCGTTGACGGTCACGACCTCTTTGATGGTGCGCCCGGCAAAACTCTCTCCGGCCTCTGCCTTGGCAACCAGCTTGTCGACCAGCCGTTGCAGAATGTCGTATTTTTCGGTGTCAGACGCGTAAGGAGACATGGTCGGAGTTGACCACGTTTTCGGCAGGGCTTTGCGCAGATCAGACATGCTCTGATCCGGGTTGCGGTCCATCAGTTTGCAAATCTCGACCGCCACGCGCATTCCGCAGTCGTAGCCGCGCCCGATGGGTTCGGCCAGAAAGTAGTGACCGGACTTTTCAAAGCCCGCCAATGCGCCGATTTCCTTGACCCGTCGCTTCATGTGGCTATGACCGGTCTTCCAGTAATCCGCCGTGACGCCCTGCGCCTGCAGCTCTGGGTCGCTGGCGAAAAGCCCGGTGGATTTCACGTCCGCCACAAAGGTTGCGCCTGGATGCAGTTTGGACAGATCTCGGGCCATGATGACGCCAACCTTGTCGGCAAAGATTTCTTCGCCCTCGTCATCGACAACGCCGCAACGATCGCCGTCGCCATCAAATCCCAGCGCCAGATCGGCACCGCTGGATTTGACCGTATCGGCCATGTCGTGCAGCATCTCCATCGCTTCGGGATTGGGGTTGTAGTGCGGGAAGGTATAGTCCAGCCGGTTGTGGCTAGGTACAACCTCAACGCCCATACGTTCGAAAATCTCGGGCGCAAAGGCCGACGCGGTGCCGTTGCCTGTGGCGCAGACAACCTTGAGGGGCCGGGTCATTTTGAAGTCGCCGACCAGATCGTCGATATAGGCGTCCTTCACCCCATCAACGAATTCATAAGATCCGCCCTCGCGTGCGACGCCTTCGCCGTTCAGGACGATGTCGCGCAGCTCGGACATCTCATCCGGGCCGTGGGTTAGCGGACGCTCGAAACCCATCTTGACCCCGGTCCAACCGTTCGGGTTGTGGCTGGCGGTCACCATGGCGACGGCAGGCACATCCAGATGGAACTGAGCGAAATACGCCATCGGGCTGAGCGCGGGACCAATGTCTTTGACCTGAATGCCCGCTTGCATCAGCCCAAGGATCAGCGCGTTCTTAACGGATAGGGAATAATCACGATAATCGTTTGCAACCGCGATCACCGGCGCAATGCCGCGCTTGTGCATCTGGGTTCCAAGCCCCAGACCCAGCGCAGTCATGCCGGGCAGGTTGATCTCATCCGGGTACTTCCATCGGGCATCATATTCACGAAAGCCGGTGGGCTTGATCATGGGGTCACGCAGGAAATTCCAGGTGTTCGGGGTCACCTCGGGGGCTGGTTTGGTCATAACAATTCTCGGTCGTTAAATCTGAACAGGATTGGCTTTCGCCAGCGCATCAAAGCGCATCAATGTGTCAATCAGTTGGCCCATTTGGTCCAGCGGGATCATATTTGGCCCGTCCGACGGGGCGGTGTCGGGGTCCTGATGCGTCTCGATAAATACGGCCCCGACGCCCAGCGATACCGCCGCGCGCGCCATGACCGGAGCGAATTCGCGCTGCCCGCCCGACGATCCGCCTTGGCCGCCCGGTTGTTGCACCGAATGGGTCGCGTCCATAACCACCGGGTAACCGGTCTTGGCCATCTGCGGCAAAGACCGCATATCCGCCACCAGCGTGTTGTAGCCGAACGAGGTTCCACGCTCGGTCAGAAGGATGTTCTGATTCCCGGTGCTTTCGATCTTGGTGACGATGTTTGGCATCTCCCACGGGGAAAGGAACTGCCCCTTTTTCACGTTCACCGCTTTACCGGTGCTTCCAGCGGCCAGCAGCATATCTGTCTGGCGGCACAGGAATGCAGGGATTTGCAGGATATCCACGGCTTCAGCGGCGATGGCACATTGTGCTTCGGTATGAACATCGGTCAGGACCGGGATGCCCATACCCGTGCGGATATCATCGAGAACCTTGAGGCCCGCATCGATCCCCATGCCGCGCTTGCCGGAAAGTGAGGTGCGATTGGCTTTGTCGTATGAAGCCTTGAAAACATACTGCGCGCCTACGGCCTCGCAGGCTTCTTTCATTGTGCCCGCGATCATCTGCGCGTGATCTGCTGTTTCAAGCTGGCAGGGACCGGCAATGACGGTCAGCGGAAGATCGTTGCCGACGGTGATGTCGGCGATTTTTACATGTTTCATGTGTCTTTACGAGGATACCTGTTCACGAAGGACCGACGCGGTAAGCGAGATCATCAGGTAGATACCAGCAAACAACAGGAAAGCCAAAATCGTATTTTCGAACTTGCGCGGATAGGTGGGCGACTGACTGGCAACGGGGTTCACCGAGACGGTCAGATAGCGCACCTTGCGGTTCGCTTCGGTCCGCGTGGTTTCCACTTGCTGCATTGCCGATTGCAGCATCATGTCCCGCGCAGCAAGGTCCGCCTGCGCCATCTGAATCCGGACGTTCAGGCGCGCCAGCGAGTTTTCGCCGGCAGAGACATCCAGCATTTCGGCATTCAATTCTGCTAGAACCGCCTCGAGGCGTTCAATATCGGCGCGAACACCATCCACCTTGGCCTGATTGGGCCGCAGATTGTCCAACAAAGCCGCCAGTTGCAGCTCTTTGTCCTGAAGCTGAAGCTCGAACTGGTCGATACGGGTCCGCAGGCTGAGAATCACACTTTGCGGATCCAGCACCGCGCCTTGCAGTTGCAACTCGATCAGGTCCTCCTGCGCCTGTTTGCGCGCGGCCTGCGCATTCTCAAAGCTGTTGAGCGCTTCGCGCATCTGATCCTCGCGTTTCAGCTCGGACAGGTTGTTGATGGTTTCTTCTGCGTATTGGATCAGGCGTTGTGAAACCTCGACCGAATAGTCCGGGTCTGGCGTCGCCACCTCCATGCGGACGATGCCGTCCGAAGGGTCATATCCGATGGTGACCACTTTCTTATAAAGCTTGTATTCTTCTTCGAGCGTCGCGTCGGGCGACAGGCGCTGGATCGGGTCGATCCAAGATTGTTTGAACACGTCCTTGAACCCAAGGTCACTGTTCAGTCGTTGGAGCGCATCCTTGGACTCCAGAAACTCCTGACTGGCAACTGAGTCCTGCGCCGTGGCGTATTGGGTGCCAGATAGAAACCCGCCAATCGCGCCTGCGGCCCCATCCGCCTGAAGAATTGAAAATGCTGAAGAGCTGGCATACATCGGGGTCGCCACGCGATAGAAGTAATAGCCGACAACAATGGTGGGCAGAAAAACAAACACCGCCAGTCGCGCGAACATGGCAAACAGTTTGCGCTTGCGCCGCCGGGCGATGTCCTTCTGGATCTGGCCGATTTCGAATTCCCGGCGCTGGCTTGGGCTCAGCTCGGGGCCGGGCAGATTTTTGGGCGCATCACCCATCGTCTGCGGCAATTGAACCTTGACCTTCGCCGCGTCCGATTTTGGTTGGTCATTGGCTGCCAGATCCAGCAGGTTCGCCCGCTGAAACGGATCAATGCCCTTTTGCCGCAACAGGCGCACCGCGTCATAGTCCGAGGTGGCCGGCAACCCGTTCTTTTGCGCTAGCCGCCGTGCGACGCGTAATTGTCGCCCAGTCAGACCTTCGCGTTTGATTGCGTCGATATCGGTCGCGGGGCTGACCTCTTGCGGCTGGTCGTGATCCTGTGTTGCACGCCTGATCCGGGCAATTGCGTCGGAACGCGCCTCTGCCGTGCCTTCACCGCTGGGCGAGCGGTTGGGGTTGTATTTTCTAGCCTTGGGTTTGGTAGTCATAAAGCTGCTTCGCCTCTTCCAAGGAGTCAAACATATACAATTGCCCGTCCAGCAAAACGGCTGCCTGACGGGCAAATTTTTCCAGAACCGAGGGGTTGTGGGACACGAGTACCAATGTTGTCGTGCGCAGCCGTTCCCGCAGGATGTCGCCCGCCTTTTTGTTGAATTCGACATCCGTAGTCGACGGCATTCCTTCGTCAATCAGGTACATGTCGAAATCCAGCGCCAGCATCAGCGCAAACGTGAACCGGGCTCGCATCCCTGACGAGTATGTGCCCAGCGGTTGATCGAAATACTCACCCAGATTGCACAGCCACTTGCAATACGCTTCGACGTAATCAGGGTCCATGCCGTAGATATTCGCGATATAGCGCGCGTTTTCCAGCGCGGACAGACGTTTGGCGACGCCGCCCGTAAAGCCCATCGGAAAGGACACGCGACATTCGCGGCGGATCACGCCTTCATCCGGTTTTTCCAGACCGGCCATCATGTTGATCAGCGTCGTCTTTCCTGTACCGTTCGGGGCCAGCACACCCAGCGAGGTGCCAAGTTCAACGCGAAACGAGACCCGGTCCAGAATCACCTTGCGGCGCGTTCCGGTCCAGAAGGACTTGCTGACATTCTCAAATTCCAGCATGCGAGGCCTGTTTTTCTTTGTTTTGCGCCGCTTTGAAGACGTGGGTTCTACCGATCCATGTTGGCTACATTATGTCGAATTATGAAACAAATGATCAATGCGCATCCGCAAGCCATCAGGCAGGTGTGATCTCGGGATGGTTCTGAACGTAGTAGTCTGGGGTTATATGTTCATCCGATAGCCGATGGAACGCGCGACCGAGACATGACCAACCTGAACAAAGACATTGAATCCTGCCGGATCTGCGAAGACCGGTTCGCCCGGACCGCAACAGCGCATCAGCCGCGGCCGGTTGTCTGGTTTCGACCCGGCGCGCGTCTGCTAATTGCCGGGCAGGCACCCGGGGCGCGCGTGCACGAGTCTGGCCGGCCCTTCACCGATCCCTCCGGGGATCGGCTGCGCGACTGGCTTGGTTTGACCGAGCAGACTTTTTACGACCTTTCCGTTGTATCAGTCGTCCCGATGGCATTTTGCTTTCCCGGCTACAACGACCGAAAGGCCGACTTACCGCCGCCTGCGGTTTGCCGCCGAACCTGGCATGACAAGGTGATGGCCACGTTGGGCGAGGTGCCCTTGACCGTCCTGGTCGGCGGGCACGCGCATACCTATCATCTCGGCACCAAAACATCGGTAACGGAGACAGTGCGGAACTGGCGGGACCATGCGCCGCGGGTCTTTGCCTTGCCTCATCCGTCCTGGCGCAATACGGCTTGGCTGAAGAAAAACCCCTGGTTCGAGGCCGACCTGTTGCCGGTTCTGCGGGCCCGGGTGCAAGAGGTGCTGAATGACTGACACAACCGCATTAGACAGGGCGCATGCTGCGATGGAAGCTGCGCCGCAAGACGACGCGGCGCGGTTGCGGTTTTTCGAGCGCCTGGCAGATTCCGAGCTGTTTTTGATGCTGACCAAAGAGGCGCGGGACGAAAACATCTCGCCAGAATTGTTCGAAGTGGCGGATGGACGGTTCGTTCTGGCCTTTGATCGTGAAGAACGTCTGGCACAATTTGCCGGACGTCCTGTACCCTACGTTGCTTTGTCGGGCCGGGTGTTGTCTTCGATGTTGTCAGGGCAAGCGGTCGGGCTGGGCCTGAACCTTGAAGTGGCGCCGTCATCGATGCTGATCCCGTCCGAGGCGTTGGGCTGGCTGTCGGAAACACTGCAACACGGGCCAGAAGAGGTGCAGCAAGAGTTCGCCGCGTTTCTGCCACCGGCGGGTTTGCCGGAAACCTTGCTGAAGGCTTTGGACGCCAAATTGGCGACAGCAGCAGGATTGGCCGCTGCGGCTTTTCTTGTGGGAACCAAATCCAAGTCCGGCGGACAAGGCCACCTGTTGGGGTTTGTGGCCACGGTCGAGGGCGCAGAACCGGCTTTGGCCCGCGCCGTATCCGAGGCGCTTACGTTCTCTGGGATAGAAGCTGGCGCGCTGGATGTGGGGTTCTTTGCGGCAGACGACCCTGCAGCACAGGCTCTGGCTCGGGTCGGTTTGCGGTTTGATCTGCCGCAGCCACATGCACCAGCGATGGAAAGGGCCGCCCCGGGCAGTGATCCCGCGCGGCCCCCAATTCTAAAATAGAAATTCCGGCTGCTTAGTCCGCGGGCTCAAGCTTGTCCTGGGTGCGGGTCTCAAAGTCACTGGCATCGTGGCGTTCATGCAGTTGGGTGTGCAGCTCGCCAAACGGCCGGTTGACCATGCGTCCACGCTGAACTGTCGGACGGGCGTCGATGGTCTTGGCCCACCGCATAACGTTCTTGTACGATTCGACGTCCAGAAATTCTGCCGCCTCATAAAGACGGCCCAGAACCAATTGCCCGTACCAGGGCCAGATGGCGATATCAGCGATCGTATACTCGTCACCTGCGATATAGGTCTTGTTTTCCAGTTCCCGATCCAGGACGTGCAATTGGCGTTTGGCTTCCATGGCAAATCGATCAATCGGATATTGCCATTTTTCCGGTGCGTAGGCGTAGAAATGGCCAAACCCGCCACCCAGATAGGGCGCGCTGCCCATCTGCCAGAACACCCAATTCATCACTTCGGTGCGTTCCGGGCCCGCTTCGGGCAGGAGCGCGCCAAACTTTTCTGCCAAATGAAACAGGATCGAGGCGCTTTCGAATACCCGGACCGGGTTTTCGCCTGACCGGTCCCACAACGCGGGAATCTTCGAGTTCGGGTTGGCATCGACAAAGCCCGAGCCAAATTGATCGCCCTCACCGATGTTGATAAGCCAGGCGTTGTATTCGGCCTCGGAATGACCCAAGGCCAGCAACTCCTCGAGCATGATGGTTACTTTGACCCCGTTGGGTGTCGCCAGCGAATAAAGCTGAAGCGGGTGCTTCCCGACCGGCAGATCCTTGTCATGCGTCGCCCCGGCGATTGGCCGGTTGATATTGGCAAACTGCCCACCGCTTTCGCTGTCCCAGGTCCAGACCTTCGGAGGGGTGTAGGTGGATTGATCGCTCATGTCCTGCATTCCTTATCAAAGCCCGGTCAGCGGGCGGCTGTTCTGACAGCTAATATTGCAATCGGCAAAGTCCAACCCCTGATGATCGACAGGTTTTGTAACAATCCGGCCCTTTCGCCCTCACGTTTGCTGTTTGATGGTCACAGGGGCGCGAGGTGCACTTCGCGTATCCTCAGAATCACCTATTGTCTGTTCAGACCCGCAGTTCGGGCACCCTGAAACCGTAAGGATACGAAGGATTACCACATGAAACGCTTTGCGCTGACCACCGCATTCGCCCTTGCATTTGCTGCACCCGTTTTCGCTGGGGACCAATATGTCGATGGAACCGGATTTGCAGTCTCGGGCTACGATGTCGTCTCGTATCGCAGTCTGGATCAGTCAGCGATTGGCCAGTCGCAGCCTGCGCCAGTGCGCGGTCGTGCGGACATCACTGCCGACTACAACGGCGCCACCTGGGCTTTTGCCAGTGAAGAAAACCGTGACAAGTTCCTTGAAAACCCAGCCTTCTACGCCCCCCAGTATGACGGTCACTGCGCCTATGGCGTCTCAAAGGGTGGCAAGGTTCCGGCCAATCCAAACCTGTGGCGAATTGTTGATGACAAGCTGTATCTGAACATCACTGATGTGGTTGTTGGATTCTGGGAAGAGGACGTGCCCGGCAACATCAATCTGGCCGAAGGCAACTGGCCTGGTATTGAATCGGATGCCGCATCGACCAGCGTGATCCCGAAATTTACCTCGGAAGGTCCGATCTCGAACTAATCAGGACGGATAGTATGAAAGCCCGGTCCCAATTCGGCCGGGCTTTTGTCTGTCATATGGCCGTATCTACGAGGCGAGCCAGAACGCGTCGCGCATGCTCTGATCCGCTTCGAACCGGATTTTGACACTCTTGGCCCCGGGGAATTTCCGCTCGCGGATGGTGTCGGGGACGATGACTTCGCCCGGACCTGCGTTCTTGGACTGGAACGACAGGATTTCGGGGTCGGACTTTCGACCACTGGCCAGGACCGACGTGGGCAAAGCCACGCGGTTCGAACCCTCGCAGACCGGCGTTGTGACAAAATACGTCAATTCTCGCCCGAAACATCCGATGGCGTCCGGCACGTGATCCGCAATTTCTGAGTCGACGGCACCCGGAGCTTCGTCCTGATTGCCCCGCATGTGGCACAGCGCCTGATCCGGGCGCAGCATGCCGCGGCAAATTTCGATTTCTGACGCGGCCAGATCGATCAATCGCTTTTTCAGTGTCGGACGCTTCGGTGTGGCCGGACCGTCTGGGCCTGTCGTTGTCAGACCCTCTTTGCGCAGAAAATCATACGCGGTCTTGGCCTTCGAGAAATCGGAATAATCCCCGCCGGTGTGGTCGGGATGTGCATGAAAGGCGATGTCGCGCCAGGCATTGCGAATGTCTCTGGCTGTTGCGCCTTGGGATAGCCCGAGGGCTTGCAGGGCCTCGGCCCGTGCATTCACTTTGTTTACTGGTTCCATAACTCGGAAAACTCTTCAAAACTTAACCAAGGCCAGTTTGCCATCGGTCACATTTTTGTCAAATTTTCCCGTGTATTGGCAGTGGTTTGGCGCACAGTCGCTACGCCAAACCCGGATTGTTGCGAAAGTCGAATCCCAAGGCGTCAGGCAACGTTCTGCAAGGCGGTGCGCGGCGTGATCCCCAACGCAAAGCAAACGTCACGGGTCAGTTCCGGGCGGTTGAGCGTATAAAAGTGCAGCTTGTCCACACCACCGTCGATCAGGTCGGAACACAACTCGGTGCAGAGCGCTGTTGCCAACAGCTCTTCGCGGTCGTCGCGCAGTGCCTTCTCAAACGCTTGCTCGACCCAGTCCGGTATGCGCGTCCCGCAGCGCCGTGCAAAGTTCCGCGCACCTTTCCAATTTTCGATGGGCAATATGCCCGGGACGATCGGCTTGTCGATCCCGGCTTTGGCGCAGGCGTCGCGAAAGCGGAAGAAAGTCTCGGCCTCGAAAAAGAACTGCGTCAGCGCCTCGTCCGCACCGGCGTCCAATTTGGCCTTGAGCCAATCGATATCCGTGCGCGCGTTTTGAGCTTCGGGGTGGATGTCAGGGTATGCGCCAACGCGGATATTGAACATCTCGGTTTCGGCCAGCGCCGAAATCAGCTCGACAGAATTGGCGAAACCGTCCGGGTGCGGCTCAAAGCGGTCGGTTCCTTTCGGGGGATCGCCCCGCAAGGCAACAATGTTCTCGACCCCGGCGCGCGCAAAACTATCGGCGATATCCAGGGTTTCCTGACGCGACGCATCCACGCATGTCAGATGCGCGGCCACCTTGAGACCAGATGATTTGTGCAAAGTCGCAACCGCATCGCGCGTCAATTCACGCGTTGTTCCACCCGCGCCGTAAGTCACCGACACAAACCGGGGTTCCAGCGGCGCGAGTGTCTGAACCGTATCCCAAAGCCGGAAGGATGCCTCAAGCGTCTGGGGCGGAAAGAACTCAAAGGATATCTCGGGCTGGGTCATCATGGCCTCTCGGGTTGTCGTTTGTGCCCTTGTGCCATGTCTGGCAATGTGAGACAAATTCATATTGCTCAAGAACAACATGAGTCATGTGAAAGATGCATATCGAATTCCGGCACCTGCGCACCATCAAGGCGATCCATGAATGCGGCGGTCTGGCCCGGGCTGCGGATCAGCTCAACATCACGCAATCGGCGCTGAGCCATCAGATCAAGGGGTTGGAGGATCAGGCCGGGGTCGAACTGTTCCTGCGTCGGTCCAAACCGATGAAACTGTCGGCTGCGGGGTTGCGTCTGTTGCGTTTGGCCGAACAGATATTACCGCAGGTCGAGGCGATGCAGGATGAGTTTTCGTCGCTGCGCGACGGCAAGACCGGGCGCATGCATATCGCGATCGAATGCCACGCTTGTTTCGAATGGCTGTTTCCCGTGCTGGAAAACTTTCGAAAATCCTGGCCTGACGTGGATGTCGACATCCGCCCCGGACTGGCCTTCGACGCCTTACCGGCCCTGCAAAAAGAAGAGGTGGACCTGGTCGTTTCATCCGACCCCGAGAATTTGCCGGGCGTCGAATTCGTGGAGCTATTTGACTATAACGCGGTTTTTGTCGCGGCTTCGGCGCACCCGCTGGCCAGGAAGACCTATATCGAGGCCGAGGATTTTCGCGGGCAGACCCTGATCACCTATCCCGTCGAACGCACGCGTCTGGACGTGTTCAGCCAGTTATTGATCCCCGCGCGGGTGGAACCGGCGACGATCCGACAGGTTGAACTGACCGCAGTAATCCTGTTGCTCGTCGCCTCGAACCGGGGCATATCGGTCCTGCCCGACTGGGTGGTGCGCGAGGTCAAGTACAACTCGGACTACGTCACACGGCCCCTGACCAAAGACGGGATCACGCGCAGGCTCTACGCCGCTGTGCGGTCCGAGGATCTGGAAAAACCCTTTGTTCAGGAGTTGGTGAAACTGGCCCGGACCGAGGCGCGCAAGTTGCAGTCGGAATAGGCGTAAATTGCGGGTCTGCTATGCGCATCATTCCTCTTGGCAAGGACGCATTGCCCCAGTATACGCGCGGTTTGACCGGACAGGAGCCTTTGGACAATGGTTGGCAGTGCAAATCTCAACATCATGATCAAAGCCGCGCGCAAGGCGGGGCGGTCTCTGGTCAAGGATTTTCGTGAAGTCGAGAACCTGCAAGTGTCGATGAAAGGCGCGGGGGACTTTGTTTCCAAGGCCGACATCGCCGCCGAGGCGATCCTGAAAGAGGAACTGCTGGGCGCGCGTCCCACCTATGGCTGGCTGGCCGAAGAGGGCGGATCCATCGATGGCGAAGACCCGACCCGCCGCTGGATCGTCGACCCGTTGGACGGCACCACCAACTTTCTGCACGGTCTGCCGCACTGGGCCGTTTCGATTGCGCTGGAACACAAAGGCAAGATCGTAGCCGGTGTGATCTATGATGCTGCCAAGGATGAGATGTTCTTTGCCGAAAAGGGCGAAGGCGCGTGGATGAATGACACTCGAATTCGTGTCTCGGGCCGCCATCGCATGATCGAATCGATCTTTTCGACCGGTCTGACGTTCGGAGGTCGCTCGGACCTGCCGGCGACATTGCAGGACTTGGCCCGCCTGATGCCCGCCTGCGCCGGCGTGCGCCGCTGGGGCGCCGCGGCGCTGGACATGGCCTATGTGGCCGCCGGTCGTTACGAAGGGTTCTGGGAACGCCGCCTGAATGCCTGGGATCTGGCCGCCGGTATTATCATCGTCAAGGAAGCCGGAGGCTTTGTTCAGCCGCTGAACCCCGAGGGCAGCGTGTTGGACGATGGCGAAGTGATCTGCGCCAATGAGCCGATCTTTGACACGTTCGCCAAGGTTATCCGCGGCTAAGCACTCCGCTTACCTGAAAGCGAAAGGCGCGCCCCGTTTGAGGCGCGCTTTGTTGTTCAGAAGTCAACTTCAATCGCGATGCCTTGCTTCACGGCCAGATCAACAACCGCGCTTGCGACGGCCAGATCCTGTAAGCCGACGCCTGTACCATCGAACAGAGTCACTTCGTCGTCCGACTGTCGCCCGGGATGCGTGCCGTTGATCACCTCGCCAATTTGCCGAATATCGGCTTCGGTCTTCGAGCCTGCGGCGACCGCGTGCTGACATTCGCCTAGCGTTATCGATTGCGCAACTTCGTCGGTAAAGACGCGCGCACGGGCGACCAGATCGGTGGCGATCTCTTGTTTGCCAATGGTGTCAGTTCCCATGCAGGCGATGTGCGTGCCGTCCGAGACATGCTCTGACATCAGGGACGGGGCAAAGGAAGAGGTGATGGTGATTATGACATCCGCCTCTGTCAGTCCCGACAGGTCCACGGCCTCAAATGGCAATCCCGCTTCGTCTGCGACTTCGGCAATGTTTGGCAGCATCTCGGGATGCAGGTTCCAACCGATGACCTTTTCAAACGCGCGCTGTTCCAGCGCGGCCCGTAGCTGGAATTTGGCCTGATGCCCCGCTCCAACCATCCCGATGACCTTGGCGTCCTTACGCGCCAGATGATTGATCGAAACCGAAGAGGCCGCAGCGGTTCTGAGCGCAGTCAGAAGGTTGCCACCGACCACCGCCTTGACCCGTCCTGTGTCCGGGTCAAACAGAAATACGGTCGACTGGTGATTGATCAGCCCATGTGTTTCAAGATTGTTGGGCCAATACCCACCGGCCTTTAGGCCCAGCGTCATGCCCGCCCGGTCAAACCCACCTTTGAATCCATAAAGCGCATCGGCGTGACCAATGGCCTCGCGCACCACCGGAAAGTTATACGCATCGCCCGAGGCCATCGCGGCAAAAACCTGCTCGACCGCCTCGTAACTTTCCGTCCGCCCCAACAGGGCGCTGATTTCCTTTTCAGGTACGATGATCATCGTTTGTGCCTTTCTCGTGCCGTGATGGCCGCAATGCAAACGGGGCGGGTGGAAACGCCGCCCCGTTGATCAACAAAAACCGTGTTCAGTACGCTTTGCCGCGTGCCGAAACCGGCCAAAGGGCTTCGACCTTGCCGTTTCGAACACCGACATACCAATCGTGGACATTGCAGGTCGGGTCGCAATGGCCGGGCACGAGACGCAGCTTGTCGTTGACCTTCAGAACAGCGTCAGGATCGCCGATCACGCCGTGCTCGTCCGAGCATTTGAGGTATTCGACATCGTCGCGACCATAGATGAAAGGCAACCCACTATCGACCGACTGCGCCTTGAGGCCTGCGTCGCAGATGGCTTTATCCGCTTTGGCGTGGCTCATAACGCTGGTCAGAATGAACAGCGCGTTCTCCCATTCGCCCTGATCGATCCGCTTGCCGTTCTCGTCCAGAATTCGACCATAGTCCGCATCCATGAACGCGTAGGAGCCGCACTGAAGCTCGTTATAAACGCCCGAATTGCTTTCGAAATAATACGACCCGGTACCGCCGCCCGAGACCAGTTCGCAGTCGATCCCTTCGGCCTTGAGCCCATCAACCGCGTCCTTGACCATAGCGATGGCAGTGTCCAGCTTTTCCTTGCGGGCCTCATAGGTGTCGAGGTGCTGCATCGCGCCCTGATAGGCTTGAATGCCGGTGAATTTCAGGTTGGGTGCTTCTTCGACAGCCTTGGCGATCTCAATGACCGCTGGGGTGGTGGTCACGCCACAGCGGCCAGCGCCGCAGTCGATCTCGACAAAGACCTCAAGCTCTGTTCCGTGGTTGACCGCGGCTGCCGACAGATCGGCGACGTTGTCAACGTCATCGACACAGACAATCGTGCGGGCACCAAGCTTTGGCAGCTGCGCCAGCCGGTTGATCTTGGCTGGATCACGCACCTGATTGGATACCAGAATGTCCTTGATGCCGCCGCGCGCAAAAACCTCGGCCTCGGATACTTTCTGGCAACACACGCCAACCGCGCCACCCAGCTTTTCCTGCAGCTTTGCGACATCAACCGATTTGTGCATCTTGCCGTGCACGCGGTGACGCATCCCGTGCGCCTTTGCATAGTCGCCCATCTTCTTGATGTTCCGCTCGAGCGCGTCCAGATCAAGGATCAGGCATGGGGTTTGGATCTCGCTCTCGTCCATGCCGATCGCGGCAGGGATATCGAAACCGACGTCCAGTTCATTGATGTTTACGGGTTTGTTCATCTCGTTCCTCCTTACCCTTTCAGCCAGGGCAGTTTGTCCAGATCCACGTTGCCGCCGGTGACAATCACGCCAACGCGTTTGCCGCGGAATATGTCCGGGTTCTTAAGAATGGTCGCGAGGGGCACTGCCGAAGATGGCTCCATCACCACGCGTAGATATTTCCAGGTCAGCTTCATCGCATCGACGATTTCGGCATCCGATGCAGTGAAAATGTCCGTCACGTTCTTGGACACAAAATGCCAGGTGTTTTCCTTGAGCGGCACAAGCAACCCGTCGGCTATGGTTTTCGGCGCGTCATCAGCGATGATGTGGCCCGCCTTGAACGACCGATATGCATCATCCGCCTGCTCGGGCTCTGCCGCATAGATCGCGGTTTCAGGGGCCAGGTTAGAAACCGTCAGACAGGTGCCCGAGACCATCCCACCGCCACCAATCGGCGCAATAACCGCGTCAACGCCGCCTGTCTGTTCCAGCAATTCGGCCGAGCAGGTTGCCTGACCCGCGATCACTCTGGGATCGTTGTAGGGGTGTACGAATTCGCCGCCGGTCTTTGCCTGAACTTCGGCAAAAGTGGCCTCGCGCGATGAGGTCGACGGCTCGCATTCGGTGATCGTGCCCCCATACCGGCGAACCGCATCCTTCTTGGCCTGTGGCGCAGTGCGCGGCATAACGACGTTGCACGGTATGCCCCGGCGACCGGCAGCATAGGAAAGAGACAATGCGTGATTGCCACTCGAATGCGTACAGACGCCCTTTAGGGCCTTGTCATCGTCAAGGCCGAACACCGCATTGCATGCGCCGCGCACTTTGAAGGCGCCGGCCTCCTGAAAGTTCTCGCATTTGAAAAACAACTGGGCTCCGGCCAGATCGTTCAGATAGTCCGAGTGCAGAACCGGAGTTTGCCGGATATACGGCCTGATCCGATCCTGTGCAGCGCGCATATCGTCGACCGTCAGGTCGGCAGCGGGAATATGGTCCAACATCAGAAGCTCCTTATGCCGCGGCTTGCGCCCGGCCATGCGGGCCAGAGCGGTAGTATTCCTGTGCCGCAGCCACGCCGCTACCCAACTGAATCGGGTAGTTCAGATCGGCCATCGCCATCTCGATTGTGGCCAGCCCGGACAGAACCATAACATCCGTCAGACTGCCGAGGTGCCCGATACGAAAGGCCTTGCTGTTCAACTGCCCCAGACCGATGCCAAATGAGACGCCATAGGCGTTGAATGCATGATCCGTTAGGGCATTGCTGTCGAACCCTTCGGGAACGTAGATCGCGCTGACAGTGTCCGAATACAGCTCGGGCGAGTTGGCAACCAGTTCCAGCCCCCAGGCATCAACGGCGCGGCGGACACCTTCGGCCAGTCGGAAGTGGCGGGCATATACATTGTCCAGACCCTCTTCGAACAGCATCTTCAGGCTTTCTCGCATGCCGTAGATCAGTTGCAGCGGCGGGGTGTAGGGAAACCCGCCTGACGCATTCGCCGCAATCATGTCGCTGAAATCAAAAAACGTACGCGGCAGAGTGGCGGTGTCCATCGCAGCCAAAGCCTTTGGGCTGACGCAAAGGATTGCCATACCCGTCGCAAGCATGAACCCCTTTTGCGATCCAGAAACTGCAATATCGACACCCCATTTGTCGAACTCGAAGGGCATTGAGGCCAGCGAACTGACGCAATCGACAAACAGCATCGCCGGATGGCCTGCCGCATCGATGGCCTGCCGAACCGCACCGATGTCAGAGCGCACTCCGGTCGCTGTTTCATTATGCGTGACCAGAACCGCACGGATGTCATGGGCTGCGTCGTCCGACAGGATGTTCTGGAACGTATTGGCGGGTGCGCCATCGCCCCAGGTGCATTCAACGACCTGAACGTCCAGCCCATGCCGTTCACACAGGTCAATCCAGCGGTGGCTGAAAACCCCATAACGCGCAACCAAGACCTTGTCGCCGGGGCTGAGCGTGTTTGTAACGGCAGCCTCCCACCCTCCGGTCCCGCTGGACGGGAAGGTGACAATCTGACCGCTCTGGGTGCCAAACACCTTTTTGGTATCTTCAAGAACGGGCGCAAAGGTTTCGACGAAATCCGGCGCGCGGTGATCCTGAGTCTGCACCTGCATGGCAAGGCGTAGCCGATCAGGGATGTTCGTTGGGCCGGGAATAAAGACCGGGTTCTGATTTGACATCGCTGTGTCCTCCGCTTTGAGGATAAGTGTCGCCGGAAATGGTGGATTTCGCAATTTTCTTGAAAAATATTTTCATTTTTCGAATTTACCCGCTAATATGCTGTTAAGAAACGCGTTCCTGTTTTCCATTCCTGCGGGTGGAGATTGGGGCTGAAAATAAACTTCAGCGCCGAAGGGCGATTTGACGTCAAGGATGGGACCAAAATGGAGACTCAGAAAAGACCACGGGGCAGGCCCAAATCACAGTTCAAGGAAAGCTCGGCGGGGACGATGCAGTCGCTGGACCGGGCCTTGGGTGTTCTGACTGCGGTCGCCCGCGTCGAGCGCGCAGCGTTAAGCGATCTGGCGCGCGAAACCGGCGTGCCCACGGCCACCACGCATCGGATTCTGACCACGCTGCAAAACCATGGTTTCGTCACCTTCGACGACGAACGGCAGGAATGGATGATCGGGATCGAGGCATATCGGACCGGAGCGTCTTTCCTGCGCCGCAACAGCGTGCTTGAGGTTGGACGCCCGATCCTGCGTCGCCTTATGCAGCAAAGCGGTGAAACGGCCAATCTTGCGGTACCAGATGGGGCCGAGGTTGTGTTTGTGGGGCAGGTCGAAACGCAGAACCCGATCCGTGCCTTTTTCCCGCCGGGTGCGCGGACGCCCATGTATGCCTCGGGCACCGGTAAGGCGATCTTGTCAGAGCTTGGCGAAGGCGCTGTGACCAAACTGATGCAACGGTTGGACGCTGAGGCTTTTACTGAACATACGCGGTTGCCGGGCGATGACTTGATGCGGGATCTGGCGGAAACCCGTGCCCGGGGCTGGTCGCATGACCGGGAAGAACGATATTATGGCATGTCCTGTATTGGTGCGGCCATTTTCGACAACAAGGCTGAACCCTGTGCCGGTGTTTCGGTTTCGGGGCCGACGGTGCGGTTCGGGCAAGATCGTGCGGCGGATCTGGCCGCGCTGGTGGTTGAGGCTGCATCCGAGATCACCGACCTCAGCGGTGGCCACCGTCCATCGGACTGATCCCCGTCTTTACCTACGGGGCACGCGCGGTATGCGCGATTGCGACAGCTTGTATTTGTGTTCCGGGTGAGGCGGGTGCCCGTGTGTGCGCGTCCAATACTCGGTGCCGCCGCGTTTCAGCCAAAGCGGAATGCACAAAACAAGGCCCACGGCGAAGCCGCCGGTATGAGCCCAATAGGCAACTCCGCCCTGATCCGGGTCGCTGGCAAAGCTACCGACGAATTGCATCCCAAGCCATACGCCCAGCATTATGTAAGCAGGGATCGTGAAGATGCGAAAATAAACGATCAATATCAAAAGGATATCAACGCGGGCTTTGGGGAACAGCAGCAGATAGCCCCCCATCACCGCAGCGATCGCACCGGACGCGCCGATGGTCGGCACAACCGACCCCGGTGCGGTCACAACATGGACAAGCCCGGCCCCGATACCGGCGACAAGATAGAACAGAAGAAACGGCAGGTGACCCATTTCGTCCTCCAGATTGTCGCCGAAAATCCAAAGAAACAGCATGTTTCCCGCAAGATGCATCCAGCCGCCGTGCAGGAACATCGACGTCACCAGTGTTTCCAGCGCGAAACCATCCGCAATCCGGGCCGGGATGATGGCATAATCGAAATACAGCCGGTTGATCAGCCGAACCTCGTCCATGATCCCGACATAGCTGAGGAAGATCAGGATATTCAATGCCATCAACGCATAGACGACATAGGGCGTGCGGCCCGAGGGATTATGATCGCGGATCGGAAACATGGCGCGACGCTGGGCTTTTCGCGGCCCAGCGTCAAGGGCCGCTTACGCCGCACCTCCCAACAGGGCGGCATTGCCACCTGCTGCTGTGGTATCGACGCAGACATGGCGTTCGGCCAGAACCCGCGTCCTGTCCGGAAGACCGGGGATCAGCGGCAGGATCGGTCCGGGGCGGCGCGCCAGATGTTGCTCGATCTCGCGCGCGGTGCTGTCATCCCCCCACCAAAGGACGCCGGCAAATCCGGTCAGTTTCTCAAGCCGGTGCAGATCCAATGCGCCGGTCGCGCAGATCGCCCTACCACCTAGGGCCTGCACCGCCTTAACCTGAGCCTGCGTTGCTTCGTTTCCCGGCCCAAGGCACAAAAGCGGGGGGCGAGGGAATTCACTCAACCGGTTGGACTCACCGGTTGGTCCGGGCAAAGATCGGGTCTCTTCCTGAGCTGGGCTACCTGCGGCGGTGGGTAAGTCGGCCATTGTCGTGTCCCACGTCTCAGACGTCGCTTGCCGATCCGGAGCACAGAATCGAGCCAGATAGTTCGGCCCGCCCGCTTTGGGACCGGTGCCGGACAAGCCTTCACCTCCGAACGGTTGCGAGCCGACAATGGCGCCGATCTGGTTGCGGTTGACATAGATATTGCCCGCGTGGATGGCGTCGGTCACATGCTGTACGCGGTCGTCGATCCGGGTGTGCAGACCAAAGGTCAGACCATACCCAGTTGCGTTGATATCAGAGATGACTGCGTCGATCTCCTGCGCTTTGAACCGGGCGACGTGCAGGACGGGGCCAAATATCTCGCGCTCCAGCGCCGCGATGCCCGATACCTCGATCAGGGTTGGCGCGACGAATGTACCAATCGGCGGGGTCGGCAATTCTTTCAGAACCCGGCCCTCTAGGCGCGCCGTAGCGATGTGATCGGTGATCGTTTGCAGGGCCTGCGCATCAATGACCGGACCGCAATCGGTAGAAATCTTCCAGGGCTCGCCAACCTGCAAAGCATCCATTGCGCCTTGCAGCATGGTCAGCAGGTCGTCGGCGATGTCTTCCTGCACGTACAGGCAGCGCAATGCTGAACAGCGTTGTCCCGCCGACTGAAACGCGCTTTCGATGATCGATTGTACCGCTTGTTCGGGCAGGGCGGTACTGTCGACGATCATGGCATTCAGACCGCCGGTTTCGGCGATCAACGGCGTCCCGGGGCGCAGATTGTCCGCCATTGCAGATCGGATTTTCTGAGCCGTTGCCGTCGACCCGGTAAAGGCCACGCCAGACACGCGCGGATCCGACGTCAGCGCTGCACCGACCGACAGACCGCCGGGCAGCAATTGCAGCGCGTCGCGCGGCACCCCTGCCTCGTGCATCAACTGGACAGCGCGATGTGCAATCAGAGGCGTCTGCGGCGCGGGCTTTGCAAGCACTGCATTGCCAGTGGCCAAAGCGGCGGCAATCTGACCGCTGAAAATCGCCAGAGGAAAGTTCCACGGGCTGATGCAGGTGAAAATGCCAGCAGGGTCTGCCTGCGGGATTCTAGCGGCGTAGTAACGCAGGAAATCCACCGCCTCGCGCAGTTCCGCGACCGCGTCCGGCACGGATTTTCCAGCCTCACGCGCCAGTAAGGCAAAAAGCTCGCCATAGTGCGCTTCGTAGAGGTCGGCGGCGGCGTTCAGCACGCGGCTACGATCCTGGGGCGTCGCATTCCACGGTCGCGCGGACGCCAATGCAAGTTCCACATCAGAATCGCTGGCTGCAGCAACCGAGCCGACACGATCCTGAGGCTGCGCCGGGTTGATGACCGGGTGCTCATCCAGCGGCTTGGCATCACCGGACAACAGCGGGCAGGCGTACCAGTGATGCGCGCGGAACGCGTCGCGGGCAGCATCGATCCGGTCCAGCGTAGGTGTGTGCTGCAGATCGAACCCTCGGGCGTTCGGGCGTTCGGGTTCAAACAGTTGCGGCCCGGTCGGCAACGATGCAGATGGCCCCCCTACGGTCAGGAACGGATCGGCGGCCACTTCTTCGGGTGCAACATCTTCATCAACGATCTGGTTCACGAAGGACGAGTTCGCGCCGTTTTCCAACAGGCGCCGGACCAGGTAAGCCAGAAGATCACGGTGCGCACCAACCGGGGCGTATATGCGGCAACGTGTGTTTTGCTGATCCTTGACGATTTGATGCAACGTTTCACCCATGCCGTGCAGGCGCTGAAACTCGAACGGCTGAACATCTGCCATATGCAGGATGGCGCTGACAGTATGGGCATTATGCGTCGCGAATTGCGGATAGATCCGGTCGGTCATGCCCAGCAGTTTGCGGGCATTGGCGATGTAGGACACGTCCGTCGCGGCCTTTTGCGTGAAGACCGGAAACCCATCGACCCCTTCGACCTGCGCGCGCTTGATCTCAGTATCCCAATAAGCACCTTTGACCAGCCGTACCATCAGCTTGCGGTCATACCGTTCCGCCATGTCGTATAGCGTATCCAGAACCAAAGCCGCACGCGGGCCATAGGCCTGAACGACCACGCCAAATCCGTCCCATCCGGCCAGTGCGGGCTCGGCCATCACTTCTTCGATGACCTGAAGCGACAGGGACAGACGGTCGGCTTCCTCGGCATCCACATTCAGGCCCATACCTGCGGCTTTGGCCAGCAAGGCCAGCGCCCGCAGGCGCGGTACCAATTCCTCCATCACCTGCTGTTCCTGCGCCAATTCGTAGCGCGGGTGCAAAGCGGACAGTTTCACCGAGATGCCCGGATTGGCGCGGATATCGTCGTGGGTGCAGGCCTCGGCGATCGCTGCAATGGCACGCGAATAGGACAGATGATAACGCGCGGCGTCGGCTTCGGTCCGGGCGGCCTCACCCAGCATGTCGTAGGAATAGGTATAGCCTTTGCCCTCCATCCCGCTGGCGCGGGACATGGCGGACTTGATGGTCTCACCCAGAACGAACTGGCGCCCCATTTCTTTCATTGCGCGACCGACGGCGGTGCGGATTACCGGTTCGCCGAGCCGTTTGATCGCACCCCGTATGGCGCTGACGGGCGAGGTTTCGCCATCGTCCAGAACGCGCCCGGTCAGCATCAACGCCCAGGTCGATGCATTGACCAGTGGCGACGACGACTGACCCAGGTGCTTGCCCCAATTCGATGGTGCAATCTTGTCTTCGATCAAAGCGTCGATCGTGTCGGCATCAGGGACACGCAGCAGTGCTTCGGCCAGACACATCAGCGCCACGCCCTCGTCGGTGGACAGACCATATTCGGCCAGAAAGACCTCCATCAGACCCGGCGCGGTGCTTGAGCGGATGTCGCGCACCAACTGTGCCGCTGACTCGCAAATGGCGCTACGGTCGGCTGGTGCCAGATCGGCCTGCGCAATCAGCGCATCAAGAATGTCGGATTGATCGGCATAGGTCAGAGAGTCGATCTTTGTGCGCAGGCTGTGTGACATGTGTACTCCGGTGCTTTTGTCCAGTATAGCTGTGAATGACCGGGACGATGGACCGAAAATTGACATTTAGAGGTCGATTGGATCGAAATTAAGGGGATTTGCGATGCAAAAAGACTTGTCCGGTCTTGACCGCTTTGATCAGGCGATCCTGACCGCATTGGCCGAAGACGGACGGATTTCGGTGGCGGATCTGGCGCGTCGGATCGGGCTTTCCAAATCGCCAACGCAGGCGCGGCTCAAGCGGCTTGAGGCAGACCGGATCATTACCGGATATCGCGCCATGCTGGACCCGATCCGGTTGGGGCTGGATCACGTGGCCTTTGTCGAAGTTCGCCTGACAGACACACGCGAACGGGCGCTGGCTGAATTCAACGCGGCGGTTCAGCGGATTGCCGAGATCGAACAGGCCCACATGATCGCTTCAAATTTCGACTACCTGCTCAAGGTACGTACCGGTTCGATGTCGCAATACCGCGCTGTGTTGGCCGAAAAGATCTCATCGCTGCCGCATGTGGCCAACACGTCGACCTTCGTTGCGATGGAGGCGGTTAAGGAGACGGGTTTGATGGACCCACCGGGTTCAGAGGGTTGAGCCAAATTGAAAACGCCCCCAATTCTTGGGGGCGCTGTATTCTTATGGACAAGGTCAGCCGACCAAACCGTTGTCGGCCCGCTTAATCGCGATCACCGACGAACGGGGGGTGCCGCCGTCGGGCCAATTGCTGCCCGGGTGTTGGATGCCGACAAACATGGTGCGCCGATCGTTCGACCACGCCAGCCCGGTGACTTCACAGCCATTCGGGCCGGTCATGAAACGAGCAATCTCGCCGGTGACGGGGTCGCCAACCAGCATCTGGTTGTTGCCGTTGCCCGCGAAATCGTCTTCGTTGTCGTCATTGCCGTCGGTCTGAATCCAGACCAGACCGGTTGAATCGATGGCCATACCATCGGGCGAATTGAACAGGTTGCCTTCGTTCACGTTGGGCGAACCAGCGCGGTCATCCGAATGTACCGTGGGATTGCCCGCCATGACGTAGAGATCCCAGTCAAAGCCGGTGGCCGCGTGATCCTCGTCTGCCGGGCGCCAGCGAACAATCTGACCGTACTTGTTGGCGTCCCGCGGGTTGGGGCCGTTGGCAGCGGTGTCATCCCCTCCGGCATTTGGTTTCACGCCTCGGTTCTTGTTGTTGGTCAGGCAGCAATAGGCCTCGACCGTGACAGGGCTGGAGGCCACCCATTCGGGGCGGTCCATGGTTGTGCCGCCCGCAGCGGATGCGGCCATGCGGGTGAAAATCAGGATTTCGGCCGCGTCCATGCCAGTGGTTTCCGGCGTCAGCGGCAGCCATTCGCCGGACATGTCATCATTGAACTTTGCAACATAGAGCGTGCCGTCGTTCAGCAGGTACTGGGTATCGACACCGGGCGCGTAGGCGGCGTTCGAGACGAACTTGTACAGATACTCACCCCGCTCATCATCGCCCATATAGACCACGACACGACCGTCCGCTGACAAGGCTACTTCAGCATTCTCATGCTTGAAACGGCCCAGGCCAGTGTGCTTGACCGGGGTGCTTTCGGGCTTGGTCGGGTCGATTTCAACAATCCAGCCCGCGCGGTGCGGCTCGTTTGGGTTTTTCGACGTGTCAAAGCGCGGGTCGAACAGCTCATAGCCGTTCCAGCTTTCGGCTTTCACGCCATAGCGCTTGAAGCCGTCGGCAACTTTTTGGTCGTAGTTGGCATTTTCGTCGGACGAGCCAAAGTAGCCGTTGAAGTTCTCTTCGCAGGTCAAATACGTGCCCCAGGGTGTTTTGCCTGAACCGCAGTTGTTCATCGTTCCCAGCGATGCGGTACCGGTCGGGTCGGCTTCGGTCTTCAACAGGTCATGACCGGCGGCGGGGCCGACAATTTTCATCGGGCTGTTGTGGTGGATACGACGGTTGAAGGGGCTGTCCTTGACAACCGACCAGCCGTCGGGGCCTTCTTTGATCTCCATCACCGTCACGCCCTGAATGTTCTGAAGTTTCAGGACATCGTCGGCGCTGGCCGGTACACCATCTTGCGCGGCGGGCAGGTTGATCTTGCGGTTCGGGTATTCGTGATTGATCGCGATCAATTCATGACCCCGGAACGAGAAGGTCTCCATTCCATCGGTGTTCTCGCCAAAGATTCGGTCGGAGTTTTCGACCGCACCGCCGTCGGTCAGATCATAGCCCTGCGCATCCGAAAACAGCGGATCGCCCCAACGCATCAGCATTTTCCACTCGTACCCCTCCGGTACGTGGACATTACCGTCGGTTTGCGCAGCAATCGGGGTAAAGGCAAAGCGCGACGCTTCGACAGCCTGCGCGGCGGTCGAGCTTAACAGACCTGTGCCCATCGCGGCAGCGCCGGACCCAAAGGCCACGACTCCGGCCAAAAATCCACGCCGGGAAACGGCGGCTTCCACAACCCGGTCAAAGTCGTTTTCCGCAGGGCGTGGGAAATGCAACTCGTCCCAGTCGTCGGCAGACAATGTGGTGGGGTTGATGTCGGTCATGGATAGCTCCTGGCTGTCTGAGTCGGTAGAATGAGCCGGATGTAGCTGTGGATTGTGACAGGAAAGTTAAACATGTCTTAAGGCAAGGTGCAGCATTTGTCCGCGCGCGTCTGTGTCTTGGAACAAGACTATTCAATCGGTATCGCTGATGATGCAGCATGGCTGAGCGGAAAGAATTCCAACTTCCTGCTTGACGACAGTTGGCACATAAAATAATCAGCCAAGACGCTGAGCGGGTATAGCTTAATGGTAAAGCCCCTGCCTTCCAAGCAGGCTATGTCGGTTCGATTCCGTCTACCCGCTCCAGCTCAGCCAGACAGCTTTGTACAGGATTTTGCTTGCGTCAAATGGCCCCCAATGGACGTGGCAATCGGGTTGACCGCTTGACCCCGGGTGCCCGTATCGCCAAGAAGTTTTGACACCGGGGACACCCCGGTCCCGAAATCTGAAGGCAAGGGCCAAAAATGGCAAGATCACGTACCGATACCCAGGTTCAGACCCAGGCCCCCGGTGCCCAGGAAGAGCGGGCGAGCTCGAAAAAGCTGGGTGTTCTTGCGTCTTTGTGGCCCTTCATGAAAGCCTATCGTGGGCTGATGATCGGTGCCACGCTTGCGCTGGTGTTGACAGCCGGGATGACCTTGACGCTGCCACTGGCGGTGCGGCGGGTCGTCGACAATTTCCGCATCGAGGACGGAGAGCTGCTGGATTGGTATTTTCTGGCGGCGCTGGGCATTGCGGCCATTCTGGCGGTGGGAACGGGTGTGCGCTACGCGCTGGTCACGCGGCTAGGCGAACGGGTCGTGGCCGATATCCGCAAGGCGGTGTTCGACCGGGTCATCGGGATGAGCCCCGAGTTCTACGAACGCATCATGACCGGAGAGGTCCTGAGCCGCATCACCACCGACACGACCCTGATTCAATCGGTCATCGGCTCGTCGGTGTCGATTGCATTGCGCAATTTGCTGATGTTCATCGGCGGGCTAGTCCTGATGTTGCTGACTTCCGCCAAGCTGACCGGTCTGGTGTTGTTGCTGATCCCGATCGTCATCGTCCCGATTTTGGTTCTTGGGCGCCGCCTGCGCGTCATCAGCCGCGAAAATCAGGATTGGATCGCAGCATCTTCGGGCAATGCAGGCGAGGCGTTGGGTGCGGTGCAGACCGTGCAGGCCTTTACACACGAACAGGCCAGCCGCAAACAATTCGGTGACATGACCGAGACGTCCTATCTGGTGTCTTTGAAACGCATCTGGACGCGCGCGATTCTGACGGTCATCGTCATCTTTCTGGTGTTTTCGGGCATTGTCGGCGTGCTGTGGATGGGTGCCAACGACGTGCGAAACGGCATCATGACCGAGGGCGTTCTGATCCAGTTCGTGATCTATTCGGTCATCATGGCGGGCTCGGTTGCGGCGCTGTCGGAAATCTGGAGCGAATTGCAACGCGCCGCCGGGGCGACCGAACGCCTGGCCGAGTTGCTGAATGCGCAAGACACCGTGACCGATCCGTCGCGGACCGTGGCTCTGCCGCAGCCGGTACGTGGCGAGATTTTGTTCGACGACGTCACCTTCCGCTATCCGTCGCGGCCCGAACATGCGGCGCTGGAGCAACTCAACCTGTCGATTAAACCGGGGGAAACCGTGGCATTTGTCGGCCCGTCCGGTGCGGGCAAGACAACTGTCATCCAACTCATTCAGCGGTTCTACGATCCCGAGGCGGGGCAGGTCTGTCTGGACGGTGTGAACCTGCGCGATCTCGACCGTGCGGAATTTCGCAAACACATGGCGCTGGTGCCGCAAGACCCGGTGATCTTTGCCGCCTCGGCCCGTGAAAATATCCGGTTCGGGCGTCTGGACGCCACCGATGCCGAGGTTGAAGCCGCCGCCCGTGCCGCCGCAGCACATGACTTCATTGCCGCCTTGCCGCAAGGCTATGACAGTTTCGTCGGCGAGCGCGGCGTCATGCTGTCTGGTGGTCAAAAGCAGCGTATCGCCATCGCACGGGCCATTCTCAGGGATGCGCCGGTCCTTCTGCTGGACGAGGCGACCTCGGCCCTTGATGCCGAAAGCGAACGTGCGGTGCAGGGCGCGGTCGACCAGATGCGGGCTGGTCGGACAACGTTGATCGTGGCACATCGGCTCGCGACCGTAAAAAAAGCGGATCGGATCGTGGTGCTTGAGGCAGGCCAAATCGTGGCGCAGGGCGCGCATGACGATCTGGTGGCTCAGGACGGGCTTTATGCCCGCCTTGCGCGGCTTCAGTTCACCGATGGTGTGGCCGCCGAATGAAGTGACGTACCGGCATTCCGGGACTCGCCGTAGCGTCATTCTACATTTTGTTGCTTTCCATAGCTAAGCCCTTGCTTGCGCGGGCCCTCATTTGCTTCCATCTTGGAGCGAACAGAAGCCCGTGCACGACACGGGAGAAAAATGGGGAGGAGCCACATGGCCTTTGTGGGATTGGAAGACAAAGCGCGCATCGAACAGGAAATGCCATGGGAGGATCGGGATGTGCCGGTCACATTCCATCAGTTGTTGTCGCGTACCGCGGGAAAGTTCCCGAACCACAAGGCGATCAGTTTTCAACTGTTGTCCGGTCCGACGGACAAGGCCGAGACGCTGACATGGTCCGAACTACTGGGCAAGGTCAATCAGGCGGCTAACCTGTTCCGCTCGTTGGGTATCGGGGAAAAAGACGTGGTTGCCTATGTGCTGCCCAATTGCAACGAGACGCTGGTCACCATGATGGGCGGTGCTGTCGCCGGGATCGTGAACCCAATCAACCCGCTGCTGGAACCCGAACAGATCGCGGCCATTCTGCGCGAAACCGGTGCCAAAGTTGTTGTCACGCTGAAATCCTTCCCCAAAACGGATGTGGCCCAGAAGGTTGAAGAGGCCGTGCGTCACGCGCCCGGGGTCAAGACCATTCTGGAAATTGACCTGAACCGATATCTGACGCCGCCAAAATCGTGGCTGGTCCCGTTTCTGCGCCCCAAAATGGGCGACAAGGAAAAGCTGGCACACGCAAACTATCTGAACTTCAACAACGAACTGGCCAAGCAGCCGACGACCTTGGGTTTTGAAGACAGCAAGGAAGATCGGGTCGCCTGCTATTTCCACACCGGCGGCACGACGGGCATGCCGAAAGTGGCGCAGCACAAGTATTCGGGCCTGATTTACAACGGCTGGCTGGGCAACACGCTGCTCTTTGACGAAAATGACGTCATCATGTGCCCGCTGCCGATGTTCCACGTCTTTGCGGTACATGTGATTGTCATGGCCGCTGTGTCGTCGGGCGCTCATGTCATATTCCCGACACCCGCCGGGTATCGCGGCGACGGCGTGTTTGACAACTTCTGGAAGCTGATCGAACGTTGGAAGGTGACATTCATCATCACCGTCCCGACCGCAATCTCGGCCAAGATGCAGCGGCCCGTCGATGCTGATATCTCAAGCGTGAAAACTGCGTTCTCAGGCTCGGCACCTTTGCCGGTCGAACTGTTCCGCCGCTTTGAAGAAGCGACTGGTGTCACCATCGTCGAAGGCTACGGCCTGACCGAGGCGACCTGTCTGGTGTCGTGCAATCCGGTGGACGGTGAGAAAAAGATCGGCTCAATCGGCATTCCGTTCCCGTACACGGATGTCAAAATCCTGAAGGACGGACCGAATGGGCCAGCCGAGTGCGGCGCGGATCAGATCGGTGAAATCTGCATCTCGAACCCCGGCGTTTACGCGGGCAACACCTATACCGAGGTCGACAAGAACGCGAATCTCTACCATTTCGACAAATACCTGCGGACCGGAGATCTGGGACGGTTTGATGAAGATGGCTATCTGTGGATCACAGGCCGCGCCAAGGACCTGATCATCCGCGGCGGCCACAATATCGACCCGGCTGAAATTGAAGAGGCTTTGCTGGGCCATGACGCCGTCGCTTTTGCAGGGGCAATCGGCCAGCCGGACGCGCATTCGGGTGAAGTTCCTTGCGCCTTTGTGGAGCTTGTCGAAGGGGCGACCGCAACCGAAGAAGAATTGATGGAATTCTGCAAGGTGCACGTGCATGAACGCGCGGCGCAGCCAAAGCACATGACCATCCTGGGCGAGTTGCCCAAAACAGCCGTTGGCAAAGTTTTCAAGCCCGATTTGCGGAAACAGGCGATCACCCGCGTTTACAACGGCGCGTTGGAAACCGCCGGCGTCGCTGCCCGGGTCGTTTCGGTCGTTGACGACAAGAAACGCGGGCTTGTCGCGCAGCTTGACGCGAACGGCTCCTCCGAGGACGATGTTTCGAAAGTGCTGGGCTCATTCACCCGGCCGTGGGAATGGTCTGACTAAAGAGCCGGAGGAACAATGGACTATGAACGCCTGATCGACGAAGAGACCTGGGCGTTCATACGCCGTTCCAACGAAAGCTATCCAGACAACGCGGTTGATTTGTCGATCGAGGATCAGCGCCGCGTCTACGACGCGATGTGCGCCGATTTCCAACAGCCAAGGCCGAAGGGTGTTAGCACCAAAGACCAGATGGCCGACGGCGTGCCGGTTCGTGTCTATACGGCCGGAGACCCCACCCGAACCGTCGTCTATTTTCATGGCGGCGGTTTTGTCGTTGGGGGATTGGACAGCCATGACGATATCTGCGCCGAGATATGTGCCCAGACCGGGTACCGGATTGTTGCCGTCGATTATCGTCTTTGCCCCGAACATGCGCATCCTGCGCAGTTTCAAGACAGCTGGACGGCAACCAACTGGGCCGCTCGGGAATTTGGCGATCCTCTGGTACTGGCGGGCGATAGCGCGGGTGGCAATCTTGCTGCGGCAGTTGCGCATCATGCGCGCGGTCGGTTGCCGAATGTGTTGGGGCAGGTTCTGATTTATCCCGGCTTGGGCGGAGACAGCGACAAGGGCTCGTATGTCGAACACGCCCAAGCGCCACTTCTGACGCGCGACGAGATCGCATTTTACGACAAAGTGCGATGCAACGGCACAGCCCCCCAAGGCGATCCGACATTTGCGCCTTTGCACGACTCGGATTTCTCAGGCCTGCCACCAACTGTGGTGGTGACTGCGGATTGCGACCCCTTGCGGGACGATGGCCCCGTCTATTGCGACAAGATCACCGCCGCTGGCGGGCAGGCGTGTTGGATCAACGAACCCGGTCTGGTCCACGGCTATCTGCGCGCGCGCCACTCGGTCAAACGTGCGGCGGATAGTTTTGAACGCATCTCGGTCGCGATTGAGGCGCTGGGGCAGGGGCTTTGGGCCTACGACTGATCGATTACCTCAAAAACGGTGCCGCTTTCATCGTCTCCGCCAGAGGAGCGCCCAAACGGTTCAGGATCGTAGGCGCAAGCTGTAGCTGGTCGATCACCGCATCGGCCTCGGGGCCTTCGGCATCGCCGAAGTAGTACAGAGCGGTTTCCTGTTGCAGCGGGTCCCTGCCACCGTGGTGGCCACGTTCGTCTTGCCCATGATCGGCGGTCACGATGACCTCGTAGCCCATCTGCCGCCAACGCGGGATGAACGGGGCCAGCATTTCGTCCATGACGAAGCAGGCATGGTCCATCTCTTCACAGTCGTGAAAGAACCGGTGTCCCATGCTGTCCAGCGTGCAGGTATGCAGGATGCCGTAATCCAGCCCGAACCGCAGGCACAGATTTGTGAGCGTTGCAAACAGGTCCAGATCACATGGCGTCATCTGGTTCGCCTTGCCGTAGCCGGTCATCGAGTGAAACCGGCCATGGTTGATCGTCATGCTGTCCGGTTCGTCATATTCCACGTCGCGGACATAATCAAAGGGATGGCGATTGAAGAACGAGGACCAGAAACTGTGGGTGACTGCGCCGGTCACGCCACCGGCCTCGCGGACCTGGCTGAAGATATCCTTGTGTTTCAGGCGAAAGACATTTCCGTTGCCGGTGCAGCCGTGCTCTTGCGGGGTCACGCCGGTGTGGATCGATGCGTAGCAACTGGCCGAGGTCGAAGGCAACACCGAGCGATGTTTCCAAATCCGCGCCGTGCCGTCGTCGACCCAGCCTTCGAGATTGCCGAAGAGGCGACGAAAATTGCGGTAGGGAACGCCGTCCAGGATGATCAGCAGCAGTTTGCGGTCCATGCGTGGTCTTTCTTGATGCAGTTTCGTTTGGCACTCTACGCGTACGCTTCAGGTGCGGTCGCCTGTTCGCGCCCTGGATAGCAAAATCCCGACACTTGATTGTGACAAGCGCCGGGATTTTGAAGTTTTGCAGGCAGGACGAGCTCAGTTCCCAGCGCTTTCCATCTTGCGGTGGGCAACGACCTCTTCCAGCCAACCCAGATGCATCTCGGGCACCGAGCTGAGCAGAAGGTCGGTATAGTCGTCGAATGGCGGCGTCAGCACTTCGCTTTTTGAGCCATAACGCGCCACGCGCCCCTGATACATCACCGCGATGCTGTCGCTGATGGCACGCACCGTTGCCAGATCGTGGGTAATGAACAGATAGGCCACATCCTCGATCTTCTGCAGTTCCAGCAGCAGCTTGAGAATGCCGTCCGCCACCAGCGGATCCAGCGCCGAGGTGACCTCGTCACAGATGATCATCTTGGGCTTGGCCGCAAGCGAGCGCGCAATACAGACACGCTGTTTCTGACCACCGGACAGTTCCGCCGGATAGCGGTCGATGAACTTCTCGCCCAACTCGATCTCATCCAGCAATTCGATGATCCGCTTGCGTTTTTCAGCGCCCCGCATGTTGAAGTAGAACTCCAACGGACGGCCAATGATCGTGCCAACTGTCTGACGCGGGTTCATCGCCACATCGGCCATCTGATAGATCATCTGCAACTCGCGCAGATCCTCGCGAGAGCGGCCCGCGAGGTCAGAAGACAGCTTGCGCCCGGCAAATGTTATCTCACCTTCGCGCGGTGGCAGCAGCCCGGTGATCACTCGCGCCAGTGTCGACTTGCCCGAACCGGATTCTCCGACAATCGCCAGGGTTTGACCCGGATGAAGCTCGACATTGACGTTGTGCAGCACATCGAAATTCAGCCCCTTGTAGCGCGCGGTGATACCGTCGACGCTCAGCACCGGTTCCGGCGTGGGTTTCTTTTCTTCGTGCTCGATCGACCGTACCGAAACCAGAGCCTTGGTATAGTCTTCCTGCGGGTTGTTGATGATCTGATCGGTGGTTCCGTATTCGACCGTGTTCCCCATGCGCAGCACCATGATGTCGTCGCTCACCTGCGCCACAACCGCCAGGTCGTGGGTGATATATAGCGCGGCAACACCGGTATCCGCGATGGCTTCCTTGATCGCCATCAGAACGTCGATTTGGGTGGTCACGTCCAGCGCAGTTGTCGGTTCGTCGAACACGACCAGATCGGGCTCGGGACACAGCGCCAGCGCGGTCATGCAACGCTGCAACTGACCGCCCGAAACCTGGTGCGGATACCGCTCACCGATATTGTCCGGGTCGGGCAGGCCAAGCTTGGCGAACAACTCGCGCGCGCGGGCCTCGGCCTCCTTGCGCGAGAACTTCTTGTGTTCGACCGCAGCCTCGATCACCTGATCCATGATCTTCTTGGCCGGGTTGAAGGACGCAGCGGCGGATTGCGAGACGTAAGTGACTTCGCCCCCGCGCAGGTTGCGGATATCCCCCAGGCCTGACTTCAGAATATCACGGCCATTTACCCAGACCTCGCCGCCGGTGATCTTCACACCACCCCGGCCATAGGCCATCGAGGCCAGACCGATGGTTGATTTACCGGCACCGGATTCACCGATCAGCCCCAGCACCTTGCCGGGCGCGAGGTCAAAGCTGACCCCGTGCACGATCTCGATGTCATGGGGCTTTTCGCCTGGCGGATAGACGGTCGCGCCGATCTTGAGGTCGCGGACCTTGAGTAGTGGATCGCTCATCCCCGGCCTCCTTTCAGCGATGTGGTACGGTTCAGGACCCAGTCAGCCACAAGGTTGACCGAGATCGCCAGCGTCGCAATGGCCACAGCCGGCAACAGAGCCGCTGGAATGCCGTAAACGATGCCTTCCTTGTTCTCTTTCACGATACCACCCCAATCAGCCTCGGGCGGTTGTACGCCAAGACCCAGGAACGACAGCGTCGATACGAACAGAACCGCAAAGATGAACCGCAGGCCCATTTCGGCGACCAGCGGCGACAATGCGTTGGGCAAAATCTCGCGGAACACGATCCAGCTGCGGCCTTCACCGCGCAGTTTGGCCGCCTCGACATAGTCCATGACATTGATGTCCACTGCGACCGCGCGGGCCAGGCGATAGACCCGGGTGGAATCCAACAGGCCCATGACGATGATCAGGATCGGGACCGTCACCGGCATGACCGACAGAACCACCAATGCGAAGATCAGCGTCGGTATCGACATGATCAGATCGACAAAGCGCGACAGAACCTGATCGACCCAACCACCGATCACGGCGGCGAAGAAGCCCAGAACCGAGCCGGTTATGAAGCTGATGAGCGTTGCAGCCGTGGCGATGAAGATCGTTGTCCGACCACCATAGATCATCCGGCTGAGCAGATCGCGACCGATATTGTCGGTCCCCAGCAGAAATTCGGATGACGAAGGCTCCCACACATCGCCGACAACTTCGGCCATGCCATAGGGTGCAAGGATCGGCGCGAATAGGGCCATCAGAAAGTACAGGGCCATGAGGAACAGCCCGATCATTGCGGAAATTGGGATGTTCTTCATTTCGGGTGCCTCAGTCTCGGGTTCGCCAGGATCGCAACGATGTCGGCGATCATGTTGAGGCCGATATAGACGGCCGCGAAGATCAGACCGCAGGCCTGAACAACCGGAACGTCACGTTTGGACACATGGTCAACCAGGTATTGGCCCATTCCGGGATATACAAAGACCACTTCGACAACCACGACGCCCACGACCAGATAAGCCAGGTTCAACATCACGACGTTGACGATCGGCGCGATGGCGTTCGGGAAAGCGTGCCGGTAGATGACCATGAAGGTGCTCAGGCCCTTCAATTCAGCTGTCTCGACATAGGCGGATTGCATCACGTTCAGGATCGCTGCGCGCGTCATGCGCATCATATGCGCCAGAACAACCAGCGTCAGAACGATGACAGGCAGGGCGATTGACCGAAGCCGTTCTAACACGCCCATGTCATCGTCGAGCATGGCCACGGATGGGAACCAGCCCAGCCGCACGGCCAGAAAATACATCAGCAGATAGCCGATCAGGAATTCCGGGATCGAGATCGATGTCAGCGTGACCGCCGAAATCAACTTGTCAGGCCAGCGGTCGCGATAGCGAACAGCAAGCAGGCCCAGCAGAATAGCAAGCGGCACCGAGATGAGTGCAGCCCAGAATGCGAGGAACAGAGTGTTGTTCAGACGTTCGCCAAGGCTTTCGGCGATGTCGCGGCCATTGGTCAGCGCGGTGCCAAGGTCGCCTTGCATCGCACCGAACAGCCAATCGAAATAGCGGGTCAGTGCAGGTTTGTTCAGCCCAAGCTCTTCCCGCAGGTTGGCAAGCGATTCGGGGGTGGCGGATTGTCCGAGAATGGATTGAGCCACATCGCCCGGCAGGATCATCGTTCCCGCAAAGATCAGGGCGGAGGCCGCGATAAGCAAAAGGGCACTCAGCGCAAAGCGCTGAGCCACCAGTTTTATAATGGGATGCATCGACCTGGTACCTTAGGCTTTCCAGGTGTATTTCGGAGCATACCAGTACATCATTGCGCCGTTTGGATCAGGCACATACCCTTGAACTTCATTGCTGACCGCGTCGATGAAGTCGTTGAACATCGGCAGGATCAGGCCGCCTTCATCACGCACCATCTGACCCATTTTCGAGTAGATTTCCTTGCGCTTGGCATTGTCCAGCTCGCTGCGTGCCTCCAGCAGCATCTCATCGAATTCAGTGTGTTTGAACCGGGTGTCGTTCCAGTCCGCAGTCGACAGATAGGCCGTAGCATACATCTGGTCCTGAACCGGGCGACCGCTCCAGTACGATGCGCAGAACGGCTGTACGTTCCAGACTTCCGACCAGTAGCCATCATTGGGTTCGCGCTTGACTTCGAGCGGAATGCCAGCGGCCTGTGCCGATTGCTGGAACAGCGCTGCTGCGTCCACCGCACCCGGGAAAGCGCCATCTGCGACACGCAAAATGATTGGCGAACCGTCGTGGCCGGATTTTTTGTAGTGCTCAGCAGCTTTGGCCGTATCGAACTCTCGCTGCGGGATTGTATCGTCAAACAGCGGATACGCGGCGTTGATCGGCATGTCGTTTCCGATACCGCCATAGCCACGCAGGATCTTGTCGACCATTTCCTCGCGGTTGATTGCATATTTCAGCGCCAGCCGCAGTTCGTTTGAATCAAACGGCGCAGTGTCCACATGCATGATGAACACGTAATGTCCACGACCCGAGACGTTCTGTACCGACAGGTTCGGCGCCCGGTCCAGAAGTTGTGCAATCTTGGGCTCGACCCGGTTGATGATGTCCACCTGACCCGACTGTAGCGCCGCGGTACGGGCGGTTGCGTCGTTCAGAGTGATGACCTCGACACCATCATAGTGAGCAACCGCGTCGCCGCCCCAATAGTTGGGGTTGCGGACAAACTCCATACGGACGCCCGGCTCGTCGCTTTCGAGCACATAAGGTCCTGTGCCCACGGCCGAGTTCGGATCGTCGAAGCCTCCATCCGGCTGAATTTTCAGGTGATAGTCCGCAAGCAGGTAAGGCAAGTCGGCGTTGCCGATTTCCATTGTAACTTCAAACGTATCGCCATCGACCCGCATCGACTCGATGCCCTGCACGATACCCAGCGCACCGGATTGCGAATCTTCGTTCGTATGACGTTCCATTGTACGCATGATGTCTTCTGGCGTCACGGTCTTGCCGTTGGAAAACTCGATTCCGTTGCGCACCTTGAAGCGCCATGTCTTGGCGTCAGACGAACCTTCCCAGCTTTCGGCGACCAGACCTTCCAGTTCGCCCTTGCCGTTCACCTCAACAAGCGTCTCGCCCCATTGCTGCCCACCGGCAATCGGTACATCCGATGACCACAGCGCCGGGTCTTGTGTATTTGTGCTTTCGCCGCCCTGAACGCCCATTTTGAAGGTGCCGCCCTTGACGGGGTCGGCCGCGCGGGCCGCATCCGCGAACAGGGTGCTTGCCATCGCTGCGGATACACCCAGTGCGGCTGCCTTTCCCATGAACTCGCGACGAGTCAGCTTGCCGGCTGTCACCTCTTTGGTCATGTGAGTGAGTTGTTCGTTCATCCAAATTCTCCCAATTGGTTGGATCATGCCCCTTGCGGGCTTTTTATTGACGTCCGAGTCAACGTTGGCGCAATTTTGTTTCGCGGGCAAGGTGAAATCTGGGTGGAATGGGCATTGGTGATACACCTCTGCGCGAGGTGTTCAGTACACTCCGCCGCGTGTGCTAACCGGTTGCACGGTTTTGGTGCTCGATGAATCGCTTGTCTAATACAGCATTCTTAAGCTGTATCGCTTAGAACACCGTGACTGGATTTGCCGTTTTCACTGCGGAAGACCGCCGCTCGCGTACAGAACCAGCCTAAATGAAATCGCGCCGAGACACGCCAGTTTTGTCTTATGCGCAGCACTTATTGGGCTCAGGTTTCCATCCAGATCGTAACTGGCCCATCATTCACCAATTCGACCGACATATCGGCCCCGAATGCCCCTGTTTCGACCGCTATCCCATGCCCGGCCAATTGTTGGGCAAACGCTTGATACAATCGTTCACCTTCGACGGCTGGCGCGGCCTGGGAAAAGCCGGGCCGGTTCCCGCGCGACGTATCAGCTGCCAATGCGAATTGGCTGACCACCAAGGCCGAGCCGCCGATATCCAGAACAGACCGGTTCATCTTGCCAGCGTCATCCTTGAAGATCCGCAGCTTGGCAATCTTTCTTGCCATCTCTTCGGCTTGTGCCACGTCATCGCCCTGCATGGCGCAAACCAGGATCAAAAGCCCTGGACCCGATTTTCCGATCACCTGGCCCTCGACCGAAACTGAGGCGCTTGAAACTCTCTGCAACAGGGCGCGCATGACTGGGGTTTCCTTTCTTTTGGGGCGGTCAGAGGTGACCGCCTCGGTGGCCGAGCTTTACCAGGGTCAATGTTTGCAAAAACTCAGGTTCAAATCGGGCGACATGTGGCGGATCACTGCTGCCCCGTCGCGACCAGATAGCCAACGCCCGCCGCAACCAGAAGCCCCAGAACAACAGCAATTGTGATCTTGATGGCGGACCAGGGTCGCTCTCCCTGCACGCGGCCGGTCCTGCCGTTAACGACAAAGCGATAGGTCTGTCCGCGGTACTTGTAGGCCGCCATCCAGACCGGCAGCAGGATATGCTTGAACGTGACATCGCGTATGTCGGTATCGACCGCGTGAATGCGTTGACGATCCCCACCGATGTCGAACCGGACATCCCGTTCGATCACCCGCGCCATATGCGCGCGCGCCTCGGTGTAGCCGTCATCTAGATCGACGGTATAGGCTTCGGCCCGGAAACCGGCCAGATATTCTGGCTGATAAGGCTCGAGCGCGGGCAGATCCCAAGGCTCCAGCGCGTCGGTATACCTTTTGGGCAGCGACCGCGAGGCAAGTACAAGCACATCGTCGAAGAAACGCGCCACGCGCCCTGATTTCCGCGTCCAACGTACCTTTGGCACCTGCTGCTGAACACGCTTGCCATCCCGCATGACAGAGCGCGTTTCATAGTAGACCGTTCCGCGCTCGCCCCGATAGCTCGACTTGGTGTCTGCGTCGAAGGTCCAGTAAGGCACATAGATACCCTGCATCTTGCGCCCTTTCCGGGCGTAATCCTTCAATCCGTTTGGGGCGAACCACAGCCGACCCAGCCAGTCTCCCATCGCCTTGTGGGCGGCGCGTTCGTCCAGCGCGAAAGGCAACACCCCGCGCGGCTTGATATGTCGGCTGACCCCGGTATCCGTGACAACCGGCGTTGCGCAAAACGGGCATTCAGCCGCATGTGTGTTCGGGTCGAACTCGACCTGAGCCGCACAATTGGGACAGGTCAGAACGCGCGTTTCCTCGATCTCGCTGTCTGGCAGGCGATCCGCGACCGCCGCGTCGAAATCCAGCTCTTTCAAGCTGGCACCGCCCCAAGGTCCGGCTCCGATAGACTCGGAATGCCCGCAATGGTCGCAGGTAAGCGTTCCGTTGGACGGATCAAACCGGTAATCCGCACCGCATTGCTCGCAGGGGAAACGGTGTTCGTCGATGCTCATGTTGCGGTTCCGCGTGTCGAGTTCGCTGGCATTTGGGGCCTACGACCCCGGCGGCGGAGGCGGCAGAATAGTGAACAATTGCGCCAGTTCCTGCACATCGCCCGCCTTCTTCCAGCCATCCTGACCGGCAGTCCAAACAAAAGTGTCCCGGGTAATTTCCTCGTCGGTTGCCATGCGCCCCATCTTGGCCTTCGAGAACGGCCCGCTGGTCTGGCCATCCACCGCGACATGCCAAACATGTTCAACGGGTGGCGGAGGCGGCGGTGCCGCATGTGCCGCCGGTTGCGGGGCAGCGGGCGCTGGGGTGCCCCACGGACCGCTCGGTTGACCCGCTGCCATGTTCGACATCTGCTGCGCCATCGCCATGCCCATACCCATGCCAAGACCTGCGCCCATGCCGCCGCCCTGACCCGGGTTGTTGGCCGCCGCCGTCATCGCCTCGGCCGCCGAGTACTGGGTGAACTTGCCCAGATCACCGGCCAGACCCATCGAAGTTCGCTTGTCCAGCGCCGCCTCGACCGCAGGCGGCAATGAGATGTTTTCGATGTAAAATTCCGGCATCTCCAGCCCATAGCCTTCCAGAACAGGCGACACCTCAGCGGCGATCAGTTTGCCCAGATCAGCAGTATTGGCGGCCATGTCGAGCACCGGGATGCCCGATCCGGCGATTACGCGGGAAAACTCCTGCACGATGATGTTGCGGACCTGAAAGCTGATCTCGTCCATGGTGAACTCACCATCGGTACCCACGATCTCGACCAGAAACTTCGCCGCGTCCTTCACCCGCACCGTATAGGTTCCAAAGGCCCGAATCCGCGTTGGTCCGAATTCGGGATCGCGCAGCATGATCGGGTTCTTCGTACCCCATTTCAGGTCGTTGAAGCGGGTGGTGTTGACGAAATAGATCTCGGATTTGAACGGCGACTGAAATCCGTGATCCCAATGCTGCAATGTCGTCAGGATCGGCATGTTGTTGGTTTCAAGCATATAGAGACCGGGCGTGAACACGTCCGCCAATTGGCCCTCATGTACAAACACGGCGGCCTGACCTTCGCGAACGGTCAGTTTGGCACCGTATTTTATCTCGTGACCCTCGCGCTCGAACCGCCAGACCATCGTGTCGCGGGTGTCGTCGACCCAGTGGATGACGTCGATGAATTCTCCGGTCAGAAAATCAAAAATTCCCATAAGGTTCTCCTGTTTCCGGGGTCAGAGCGACTGCCCCATCAATTCGCGTGCAATGATACGAGCCACCGGGCGGGCCTCTTCCCCGGACATGCCGGGTTTCAGGCGGGGATCATACAACATCGACAGCAGTTTTTCGTCATGGCTGGTCAGCAATGCAAACTCGTCATCGTCGTTGAAGATCGACGGCCGCGCTGACGGGCTGTCATTGGACAGGCCCAATCCTTGCGCGATTTCTTCGTGGATACAGCTGAGCCTCAGCAGGTCCGAATTTTCCGCCCGGATAAAGGCCACGGCTCGGGTGATCGTATCCGCCGCATTCGGGCTGGCGAAAGTAAAGACAAAGCAAAAGTACGGGCGCTGAAGATTTCGCAGCAACGCAAGCCTGTCGGGTGGAATGTTCGGAACCAGCGTTTTCAGCCTTTGCTGAACATAGGTGGTATCGTCCTTTCCTGCGACAACCACAATAAAGTTCCCGTCGCGCTGGACACCGCGAATATTGTGCCCAGTTACGCGCGCCAGCCGTTCGGCGAAACGATCAATTTCGGCGCGATCTGCTGAACGTGTGTCCGGGGGTACCGTCGGGCCGAAATCCGTCATTATACGGACCGGCTTCTCCCAGCGTGTAAGCTTTACCTCGGATTGACCTCCGGCATAAAGACCGGTCCGGCCCGAATGTTCGTTCACAAAGGCGATGGCTTCAAAGTTGCGCGCCAGATCGTCGGCGTCATAAGGCGTATCCGGCCCGCCTCCGTCGGTCCGCAACAGGCCGCGCGTCAGCAGATCGTTTTCGACCCTGCTGTAATAGCGCGCCAATTCCTGGCTGGCCTCTGATGGCGGCACATAGGCGTTTGATGCCTCCAGCGGTTGCGCCGGTCTGGGCGGAGGCACGATCGAGGTCGGCAACGCGGTCTCACACCCCGCCAGAGCGAACAGCAACAGGACCCCGAAGGCCGTTCTGAGATGCCCAGCGGGGACCATGCCGACCTCAGCCGGGAACCGAGGTGCTGGCCGTGTCGCCCAGCCCGTCCTTGCGTGCCTTGGCCGAGGCCAGCGTGTTGCGCAGTTCGACTTCCATTTTCTGCAATTCGGCTTCGGCAGCGGCGCGTTTGGCTTTGCCTTCGTCCGCGATCGCCAGGCTTTCGTTAATGGTGCCGATCAGGTCCTCGTTTGCCTGTTTAACAGCTTCGATGTCAAAGACGCCGCGCTCCATTTCCTCGCGGATCATCTTGTTGGATTCGCGCAGATTGGCCGCGTTCGAGGTCAGCAATTCGTTGGTCAGATCATTGGCATCGCGAACGGCAGCGGCGGCTTCGGCGCTGCGCTGGATGGTGACCGCCTGCGCCAGCTGCGTTTCCCACAGCGGTACGGTGTTCACCAAAGTCGAGTTGATCTTGGTGACTAGAGACTTGTCGTTCTCCTGCACCAATCGGATCGAGGGCAACGATTGCATCGTCACCTGCCGCGTCAGTTTCAGGTCGTGGACCCGCCGCTCGAGATCGTCGCGCGCGGCGCGCATGTCGCGCAACTCCTGCGCTTTCATCACCTGTTGATCCTCGGGCGCCGCCTGAACTTCGGCCTCTTTTTCCGGAATGTCCTGGCTATCCAGTTCAGTCAGTTTTTCCTCACCCGCTGCGATATACAGAGCCAATTCATCGTAGAAATCCAGGGTCTTTTCATAGAGCAGATCCAACGACTTGATGTCCTTCAGCAACGTGTGCTCATGCCCCAGAAGATCGTCGGTGATCCGATCAATCTGCCCCTGAACCTCTTCGTATTGTGCGGTGAACTTGGCAAAAGGCGCGGCTTTGCCGAGCAGTTTCTCCCACCAACTGCGCTCGCGGCGGACATCCAGTTCGCTGACCGAAAAGCCGCGAATGGTTGTCACGATATTGCGCAGGCTGTCACCAGCCGGGCCCACATCCTTGTTGCGCACATCCGCCAGCATGGCCTGACTGATTTCCTGCAGCTCGGCCTGCGCTGATGAACCGAACGCGACGATCGAGTTGGTGTTGTCCATGTCGATCTCATTCATGCGCTTGCGGATCTCGGCGCTGACGGGCTCGTCGGCCTCTTCAAGCGGCACGATCTCGGCCTTTGGCTCGGGCAGCGCAACAGCGGTTACTTCCTGCACCAGAGACTCGGCCTGAACCGCCTTGTTCTTGATATCTTCGGACATGGGGTAATCCTCGCTCAAATAATGGCCGGTCAGTCCGGCCGCACTCCTTCGCGCTGCAACCGTTCGCGCAACACATCGATTTCGACCGTCAGATCGCTGCGGTCATCCAACAGCATTTTTCGGGTGCGGGCTGCAAAATTCTGTTCGAGATCGTCGAGCAGCGCAGTGTAATCCGCCAGCGCCTGAGCATCACGAGTGCGGGCGTAGACATCGGCGAATTTTATCGACGCATCCCGTGCCCCTTGCAGGTAAACCGTCAGGTATTTCCGTGCACCCGCCAGATCACGCGGATCTTCCTCAACCGTGCGAAACAGATCGCGGGCGGTGTCCTGAAACCGTTCGACGCGTGCCTCGACCCTGCGGTCGCCGGCGCGTTTGATGGCGTCGGTCATTTCGGACAGATGCGCCTCGGCGTCTTCGACCACACGGGCAACGCGGTCCTGCTGGAAGGTGTCGATCCCTTCCATCCCTTTGTCTTTCATCGGGTCGATGCCGAAAGCCAGCGCGTGCAAGGTGGTTGCCACGACGCCGAACAGGATCGGCGCGATAACACCTGCCTGCGCTGCCGTTTCCGCATCCAGAAACTCGGTCCGGTAGGCGGCCAGAGCCGTGCCCAGGCCTGTCAGCACGCTGGCAAAGATCTTGCGCGGAAAGGCAGGGCGACGGGCGGTCCGTCGTGCGTGATAGGCCGCTTCGGCGCGCAACCCCTCGCGCAGAAGAAAGGCGGCGGCGATCAGAATCCCGGCGGCAATAAAACCGATGGTCATGCCAATCGCGCCATCATTGATCGAGAAAAAGATCAGCGGAATTGCCGGAAGGAACAGGAGGTTTGCCCGCGCGCCTGCCGGTTCAACGCGCGCGCCGTCGAACTGGCCGCGTGGCAGAGGCTGGTTCGAATCGTCACCGTCTTGTGGGCTGTATTTGCCGCCAAACCGCTTGGCCATGACCTACAAGCCCCCCAGCACGCCGGTACAGACGCCGAATAGCAGCACAAGCAGCGCCGCATAGGCCAGTTTTTGCATTCCGGTCCCGGACATCAGGTCCCCCACTGAAACTTTCAAAGAAAAGGTAGTGGATGCGCAGGCTTGGCGCTAGGGGGAAGGTCGCGAAACATGCATCAGTTTCGATGTTTCTTGTTGGCGATGGAGCGTTTTCTTTGCGGCCGCGATGGCCGCTTTGCGGCGGCTTGCGGTTTGGCATCTCCATCAAGCCCCAACTGGTCGCGCAGCACACGGCGGCGGATTTCCTCGACCTCTCCGGGTTTCAGCTTGCCAAGCTGGAACGGGCCGTACGAGACGCGTAGAAGGCGGTTCACGCTGAACCCGATATCTTCCATCGCCCGGCGGATTTCGCGGTTTTTGCCTTCGCGCAGCCCGATGGTCAGCCAGGCATTTGCGCCTTGCTGGCGGTCAATGGAAACCGTCATGGGCTGAAACCGTTCACCCTCAATCACCAGCCCCTGACGCAGCGGCGCGAAATCTTCGTCCTTTGGTCGCCCGTTCACGCGTACACGGTATTTGCGCAGCCACCCTGTCGCGGGAAGTTCCAGCTTGCGCTTGATGCCGCCATCATTGGTCAGCAACAACAGCCCTTCCGAGTTCAGGTCTAGTCGCCCGACGCTCATGACACGCGGCATGTCCTCGGGCAGATTGTCGAAGATCGTGGCACGGCCCTTTTCGTCGCGGGTCGTTGTCACCAAGCCAGAGGGCTTGTGATACAACCAAAGGCGCGACGGTTCGGGTTCGGACACAGGCTTGCCGTCGACGGTGATCTTGTCCTTGGCTGTGACGTTCAGCGCAGGGCTGTCGATCGCGGTGCCATTCACGGCCACACGTCCGGCCTCGATCATGCGCTCGGCCTCGCGGCGCGAGGCAATGCCCGCGCGGGCCAGTACTTTGGCGATCCGGTCGCCGGGAGGAGGGGTTTTGCTCATCCGCAGGCCATAGCGCATCCCGTCCGCTTGCGAAAGTCAGGTTTCTGATGCAGTCAGGGGCATGACGTTCAGATCACATATGGACAAGGCGTTGGCCGAGGCGCGGGCGGCGGCAGAACGCGGTGAGGTTCCGGTCGGGGCCGTCATCGTTGCGCCCGACGGTCGTGTTGTGGCGACCGCAGGCAATCGCACACGCGAATTGAACGACCCCACCGCTCATGCCGAGATATTGGCGCTGCGCGCGGCCTGCGCCGCGGCCGGATCGGAACGGCTGCCGGACCACGATCTCTATGTCACGCTAGAGCCTTGCGCGATGTGCGCAGCCGCATTGGCGGCAGCGCGAATTCGGCGCATCTATTACGGCGCGTCCGATCCCAAATCCGGCGGCGTGGCGCATGGCGCGCGGGTGTTTTCTCACCAGCAGGCGCACCATGTCCCGGAGGTTTATGACGGCATCGCAGCGCAGGAGGCTGCGGATCTGCTAAAGGCGTTCTTTGCGACGCGGCGGTGAGGTCACAGCGTAATCGGCTGCATCACCTCGGGCTCGATCACGTCGACACCAGGTAGGCCGTCGGTGAGCGCTTGGGCCGATTGTTCCAGAATCGGAAATGTCTTGTAGTGGCAGGGAATGACGGTTTTGAAGTTGAAATACCGCTTGGCCGCGTAGGCGGTGCCTTTCATGTCCATTGTGAAATGCCCACCGGCTGACAGAATGCCGATATCGGGTTTGTAGTAATCCCCCATCCACTCCATATCCGCCATGATGTCCGTGTCGCCAGAGAAGTACAGCATCCGACCTTCGGCTGCGATCATGAACCCAACCTCGGTGCCACCGGTCCGCAGCCCGTCAGGCGTCGAGAAAGTCGAGCTGTGAGAGGCCGGAACCATCGTGACCTTGACGCCATTCAAATCGACCGTGCCGCCCTTGTTGAAACCGACGGTCTCGATGCTTTCGGCCTCGGCCCAATAACCCATCAGGTCATATTGGCCGACCACAGGAACGCCCAGATGCTTGGCCAGTGGCAGCACGTCGACCACATGATCAAAATGCGTATGTGTCAGAAGGATATGCGTTGCACCATTAACCGCTTCGTCATGCTGGTCCTCGGACAAGGAAGGGTTCCCGGTGAGCCATGGGTCGATCAACAGAACCTGACCTTCGGTTTCGATACGAAAGCTTCCATGACCCAGCCAAATGATATTCATCAACAATCCTCCCGATATTGGTTTGGCACCACCCTAGCATCGGCTATGTAAAAATCCATGAACTGGATGCAGCAGATTGACGGCTATTGTGAGCGGTTGTCGCCCGCCTATTGGGCCGAACCGATAAACGCGGTGACAAATGCTGCCTTTCTGTTGGCGGCTTTTGTCATGTGGCGGCGGATGCGCGGGCATCAGGCCCCGCTGGCGCAGGTTTTGATCTCCTTGCTGGCGATCATCGGCGTCGGCAGCTATTTGTTTCACACCCACGCCCAAGTCTGGGCCGCGATTGCGGATGTCACACCTATTCTGCTGTTCGTGCTGGTCTATATCTTTGCCATCAACCGCGATGTCTGGGGGATGCGGCTCTGGCCCGCTTTGGGAGTGACAGTGCTATTCTTTCCCTATGCCGCCGCAACAGTCCCTGTATTCCAGCAAGTACCCGGGTTGGGCGGTTCGGCGGTTTACGCGCCGATTCCGCTGCTGATTCTGATCTACGCCATGCTGTTGCGCCGTCGCACGCCCGAAATTGCGCGCGGTTTGGCAATCGGGGCTATGATCCTGATAGCCTCAATCACGTTCCGCGCCATCGATCAGCCGCTCTGTCAGCAGTTTCCACATGGCACGCATTTCATGTGGCACATTCTAAATGCCACTATGCTGGGCTGGATGATCGAAGTTTATCGCCGGGCACTGTTGCGCGTTCCCGCGACTAGAAGGCTGTAACTGACCTCTGCATTTGGGCGTCACAAATGTCACCAACCGAGAAACGGCTTGACTGGGCCGATCCGGATGCGCCTTTTCCTGCGCTTGGATCAGCGTTGTTCACGTCCGAAAGGCGGCAGCCAGCGTGTCAGGCAGATCGAATTCCGACAAAACTCGCGCGCGGGCCTCATCCGACATTTTCCGGGCGGTCTTTTCGACGATCCGCTGGATTTTCTCGGCCGAATGCTTGGCGGCGAAGGGCTGGAAGTACCATTTCAGAAAGACGAAACAGATCACGTCCTCAAGCGCCTGAACGTCGGCATCGCGTTTGATACCCTGCTTGCGCAGCATGCGACCAGCGGTTTCGATCCTTTCGGCGTCATACCCCGCCTCGTTCATCAGGCCCATGACAACGTCTGCGTGAAAGACGCCTTGTGCCTTGCGCCAGGCCAGATACCCGGCGCGACCTTCGGGATATTCGGTCCGCTTCAGTTTCCAGCGTTCCACATGCTGTCCGCGCGCTGCGATCTGCAGTTCTTCGGATGCGTCCGGAAACAAACGGCTCAACTCTTCGCTCATCCGTTGGCCGTACAAAAGCGCCTCGGGCGTGCCGTCTTCAAGATTGGGATCTTGCGAGTTGGCCGCATCGATCGCGTCCAGAACGGTTTGTTTTTGTGCGCTCATCTACTGCTCCGCTGGCATGCCTGTTCCAAGGGTCTGTCGCATCTGACAGACGACCTCAGTCTAGCGGTCCGGGGCAGGCAGCGCATCATCCAATTGCGCAATCCCCGGGCAAGGCGCGGTGCGCCCTGTCCGGGGTGCTGTGGGCAAATCAATTGCCCGAGGGGGTTCTGTCTTTGGTGACCGGCTGCGCAACCGGAGTGGGGAAATTCAGATCGCGGGTCAGAGTGTCCATTGTCGGACCAAATGATCCGGCCTGTACCGGTGCTGCCAAAACTGCAAGGGACAATACAACTGCGGTTGTCAGGGATTTCATTGTCTTTCTCCGAATTGACGTATGTCGTAAATATGAAATGAACTGTTTAGTTCAGATTTCAAGAGGCAAAGTGAACCGATCAGTTTATTTTTTTGAGGCTGGTTCGGAAATGGACCCGGCAAGACTGTTGCCCAGCGGTCTTGCGACCCGTGCAGCAGACGGGTAAACGCCCTCTAACGCATATGAGGAAATCCGATGTCGATTGACCAAAGCACCGCCGCCAAGGTGGCCAAACTGGCCCGGATCAAGGTCGAGGATGACGCGCTGCCGGCGCTGGCATCCGAGTTCAACACCATTCTGGGGTTCATCGAGCAACTGAACGAAGTGGACGTTGAAGGCGTTGAGCCTATGGTCTCGGTCGAGCCGATGCGCCTGAAACGTCGTCAGGATGAGGTCACCGACGGCAACCAGCAAGACAAGGTTCTGGCCAACGCCCCTGACGCCCGCGAAGGGTTCTTCGCAGTTCCCAAAGTGGTGGAGTAAGACATGAGCGATCTGAACAAACTGGGCCTGGCAGAAGCTCGCGACGCGCTGCGCGCCGGTGACGTGACATCGGTCGAGCTGACCGAATCCTGCCTCAAGGCCATCGACGAAGCCGATGCGTTGAACGCCTTTGTCCACAAGACGCCAGAGATCGCTCTGGACCGCGCCCAGGCTGCGGACGCGCGGATCAAGGCGGGCGATGCTCCGTCAATGTGCGGCTTGCCGATCGGCATCAAGGACCTGTTCTGCACCAAGGGCGTACCGTCGCAGGCGGCCTCGAAAATCCTCGAAGGATTCAAACCGGAATACGAATCCACCGTGTCGCAGCAACTGGCCGATGCCGGAGCGGTTATGCTGGGCAAGCTGAACATGGACGAATTCGCCATGGGGTCGTCCAACGAAACTTCGGTCTACGGCAACGCAGTCAGCCCTTGGCGGCGCGGCAATGACGACACGCAACTGACGCCGGGTGGGTCTTCGGGTGGATCAGCATCGGCTGTGGCGGCTGATCTGTGTCTGGCGGCCACCGGTACCGACACCGGCGGCTCGATCCGCCAGCCCGCTGCGTTTGTCGGGATCACGGGCATCAAACCGACCTATGGGCGGTGCTCTCGCTGGGGCATTGTGGCCTTTGCCTCCTCGCTGGATCAGGCCGGTCCGATGACCAAGAACGTGCGCGACGCGGCGATCATGTTGGAAACCATGTGCGGTCACGATCCCAAGGATTCCACCAGCGCCGAACTCGCCGTCCCGAATTTCGAGGCGATGCTGACCGGCGATATCAAGGGCAAGAAGATCGGTATCCCCAAAGAATACCGGATGGACGGCATGCCCGCCGAGATCGAAAAGCTCTGGTCTGAAGGGGCCGAGATGCTGAAAGCAGCAGGTGCCGAGATTGTCGATATCTCGCTGCCCCACACCAAATACGCGCTGCCCGCGTACTACGTGATCGCGCCGGCCGAGGCGTCCTCGAACCTCGCCCGCTATGACGGCGTGCGCTACGGCCGCCGCGCGCAGCTGGCGCAGGGCGACGGCATCACCGAGATGTACGAAAAAACCCGCGCCGAAGGCTTTGGCCACGAGGTACAGCGCCGCGTGATGATCGGCACCTATGTGCTGTCGGCAGGTTTCTACGACGCCTATTACAACCGCGCGCGCCGCGTCCGGACGTTGATCAAGAAAGACTTCGAAGACGTGTTCGCCGCCGGTATCGACGCGATCCTGACCCCGGCGACCCCGTCCGCCTCGTTTGGTCTGGGTGAGATGACCGAGGCTGATCCGGTTCAAATGTACTTGAACGATGTTTTCACCGTCACCGTGAACCTTGCGGGCCTGCCGGGTATTTCGGTGCCTGCGGGCCTCGATAAACAAGGGCTGCCGCTGGGTCTGCAGCTGATCGGGCGTCCCTGGGACGAAGGCGATCTGCTCAACACCGCCTATGCGCTGGAAAACGCCGCCGGGTTTGTGGAAAAGCCCGGAAAATGGTGGTAAGCCTGCGGGCGATTAGGCAACGCAAGACGACGGAGCGGCCCATGCGCAAGATGCTTCTGATCCCCGCCCTTGGCCTGCTCGCCGCCTGCGAAACGGTGGCGCCGGTGCAGGGCACTGGTTTCAACACGCCAGAATACCAGGCGCAGCGCGAGGCACAGCTTGCCGGGCAGGGGTACGGCGGAAATCCGTTGCTGCCCCCCGAGGATGTGTCGCAGCAGCCGTTGTCCGCGCAGGGTGCGACGGGCGACAGCGCTGCCGACATCGCCAACCAGACCGCCGCCGCCCTGGCCAGCACTTCGGGTCAGGCCGCACCTGTCAGCGCCGCACCAGCGGCCAACAATACCGGCATCTCGGATGAACAGGATTTTGCCGCCGTCTCTAACCGGCGCAGCATCGAATCCGACGCGGCGCGCATCGAACAGAACCGCCAGACCTATGAGGTCGTCGCCCCCACTGCGGTGCCGGAGCGCGGCTCGGATGGTCAGCCAAATATCGTGCAATATGCGCTGAGCACCTCGAACCCGGTTGGCACGCCGGTCTATAGCCGCGCGGGATTCAACCTCGAAGCCAAAGCAGAACGCAACTGCGCTCAGTTCCCGTCGCCCGATCAGGCTCAGATCGAATTCCTGTCCAGTGGCGGCCCGCAACGCGACCGCAAAGGGCTTGACCCGGACGGCGACGGTTATGCCTGCGGTTGGGATCCGAGCCCGTTCCGAAGTGCCGTCAATAACTGAGCCTCTGACACCGGTCTGGCACCCGTCGCCCAATTTCGGACCACGCCGGGATGGGCTGCTGCCTTCGCTCATCGTCCTGCACTACACTGCGATGGACAGCGCAACAGCCGCCTTGGAACGCTTGTGCGATCCTATCCACGAGGTTTCGGCCCATTACCTGATCGGCGCAGATGGTAAGCTTTGGCAGATGGTGCGCGAGGAAGACCGCGCCTGGCATGCCGGGGCAGGGGAGTGGCACGGGCAGAGCGACATTAACTCCCGCTCAATCGGGATCGAGCTCGACAACGCCGGAATCCATCCCTTTTCTGAGCGCCAACTGGCGGTACTCGAAACGCTGCTCAACGATGTCATGGCGCGCTGGAACATTGCGCCCGAGGGGGTTATCGGCCATTCCGACATGGCTCCGGGGCGCAAATTTGACCCTGGTCCTCGATTTGACTGGCATAGGCTGGAACGACAGGCCCTCGCAGCCAAACGTGGCGGCACGCCTGTAACCTCCGAAGAATTCCGAGCCCTGGCCCAATCCCGTGGCTACACCGCACCTGTTGATGACGCCACCCTGCTCGCAGCAACCCGCTTGCGCTATCGCCCCTGGGCCAAAGGCCCACTGGAAGCTGCCGACCTCACAGCACTTAGCTGATCCGCCCTTCTTCTGTTCAAAAATACCTCGGGGATGAATTGGCCGCAGGCCAAGAAGGGGCTGGCCCCTTTGCTTCGCCTCCACTCTTGACGCGACCTGACGCAGCGCATACCCACGCCTTCGCGCGGAGGGCCGGATGGCCGCTGGTGTCGCAAGGCGCCAGAGGAAAGTCCGGACTCCACAAGACAACGGTGCCGGGTAACGCCCGGGCGGGGTAACCCGACGGAAAGCGCCACAGAAATCAGACCGCCTGCGACTTCGGTCAAAGGTAAGGGTGAAACGGTGGGGTAAGAGCCCACCGCGCCCCTGGCAACAGGGGCGGCACGGCAAGCCCCACCGGGAGCAATGCCAAATAGGGTCCCCGCGCGGGCCGGTCGGCGTCAGCCGATACCGCCGCTAGGTATGTCCTGACCAAGAGGGACCGGGTTGGCAGCTAGAGCCGCGCAGCAATGCACGGCCCAGAGGAATGGTCATCGAAGGGGGTAACCCCGGAACAAGATCCGGCTTACAGGCCCTCCGCGCGTATCAGCCGATCAACTGCCCGGTGGTGTGTATGCACCGGTCAATTTTGCGGCCTTCTTGGCGATGGCCGCGAAGTCCTTGGCCTTCCACGCGCGCACGGTGTGGATATTCGACACCGCGCCTGAGGCTGCAACCGCCATGCCAACCGCTACGGCATCCGTTCCATCCGGGACTTCACTGATGACGACGACGTCGTTTTCGCCGGTGGTCATGTAAAAGGCCAGCAGCTTACCCCCGACCTTTTTCAACAGCGCCCTGACGGGTGCGGTGCGGTCTTTTGGCTTTTTCATCATGCCTTTGACGCCGTCTTCGGAATAGGATGCGTAGGTAATGAAAATGGGCATTGATACCTCCTGCAATGCAACGTGTTGAAGGACCCGTAATTTGGCCGGTCCATTGGCCGTCAAGTACGCCCGAGCGTACTGATTCTAAGCGGTCGCGATCAGCCAGATTCCCGCGACGATCAGTGCGAGACCGGTGATAGGGGCAAGCCACCACGCCCGCGGCAACAGCTTTTCCAACGCGACATAGACTGCGATCCCGGCGATCCAGTACAGATTCATGATCCCGCCCACGAACAGCAGGGCCATCAAGGCCCAGCAGCAACCCAGGCAATATGCCCCGTGCAGAGCGCCGACGCGGAACGCACCGTAGCCTCCCGGTCGGTTATGCGCGGTCAGAAAACGGGCCGGACTTTGGCAGTGCCGCAGACAGGCTGTCTTCAGGCTCGAAAGCTGATAAGCGCCGGCTGCCAGTAGAATGCAGCCGGCAAAGCTGCGCGATCCGATCGTCATCATCGGACCGTCAGACAGGCCAATCCGCTCAAACCCCCATTGCGCCACGGTGGCGACAAGGCTGAACACGGCCCAGGCGACCAGATAACCGACCAAAAAATACAGGCTGAACCGGGCGGCGCGATCCTTCTCGGGGCCTGCGCGTTTCAGTGCAGTGTACAGCAGCACCGCAGGGGCGGCGCTGGGCGTCATCATGGCGACCATCATCACCCACCACATAAGAAAGATCAGAACAGTGTACGACAGGTCCCATATCGGCGCGCCGACCATCTGCATGGGTTGCCCGATCGGACCAGCCATGCGGGTCATCTCGACCGCGCTCATGTTCATCCCGATCCCGGCAATGGTGTACCATGCGGACGCCAGGATGATCAGAAACACGCTGCCAAGGACGATGGCGCGATCCTGCCGCAACAACCGCTCGACCGGCCCGGCGCGGGGCGGGATGGAGTGTAACGTCATGATGTGCCTCGGATCAGGCGCCCACGACACCGTGGCCAGAAATATTCAGATGAGCCATATGCGCATGGGTTGCGTCAAAGTTCAGGCTTATCGCGCCGCCGGTGGTTTTTCCTGTGCCCGAGGCGGCCTCGGCATGGCGGTATTCGAATCCGTTCGGCAGTTGAATCGATGCACGATGCGGCGCGCCGGACACAATATGCGGTATCGGGCTGACTTCGACATCAAACAGACCCGACGCCTTGGCGTATCCTGATCGCTCATCCCGATTCCAATCAAGCTCGATCGGAGCATACAGAGTTTCATGTTTGGTCGGGGCCATGGCGCTGTAGACGTACCAGAATGTCGCCATCTCATCGGTGTCTTCACCGGTCATGATGGCCTGTAGCGCCGCACGCTGATCGGCGCTGGCGCTCTCGTCGATGATCAATTGCATCTGACCATTGCCCTCATGGATCGGTCCGGGCCAGTAATAGACCCCAGCGGCACGCAACCCGCCCAGATCGGTGTCGCCATAGTGGCCGCTTTGAATACCGAATGCGACTACGGCCTCGCAATTGCCGTGTGTCGGTAGAACGCTGAACTGGCACGGACAGCCAAAGTTGCAGTTGCAATTGGCCAGCTCTTCGCCCTGAATAACCCATTCTGTCATGATGCCCCCCCGGAAACGCTTTACAAAAAACGCTGCACGATGCGGAAACAGCCTGTGATCAATGCCTCGGGGAACGAGCCTGAATTTGGCTTCTTGGAATAAAGCGCACACATATCACGAAATTACAATTCGTTCAAATGAACACAATTCGCGCGCGTCTAGGGTGCGTTATTTTGCCGGAACCGAGCGACCTGTATCGCCAGCCCCGATCAGATGGTATCCTGCGAAACCATACAGAATTTGTTCATTGGGAGGGTCACCATGAGTTTCATGAAAGCACTTGCATCCGTCGCGGTCGGATTTGCCGCTGCCAAAGGTTTGGAGAAGTACAAGCAGATGGGTGGCATGGCCGGTTTGCAGGACATGATGCAGGGCGCAGGGGGCGGGTTCGGCATGGACCAATTGGGCAAAATGGCCGAACAGTTCGGAATGCCCGGTGGCGCGGGCGGATTGCAGGACATGATCGGCAAGCTTGGTATGGCAAACCCGGTTGGGGCAGCCGGTCTCGGCGGTCTGATGAATGCGATGCAGGGCGCTGCAAAAACCGGCAGTCAACAAACCGTGGACATGATGGAAACAGTGTTTGGGGGAACTCCGGGTGGTGCCATGATGGAGGAGCAGGCCAAGTTGATGCTGCGCGCCATGATCCAGGCCGCCAAGGCAGATGGCGAGTTGGACGCGCATGAAAAGGAAACCATCCTCGGAGAGCTTGGGGACGACATCAGCGACGAGGAACGTGCATTTGTTCAGGAACAGTTGGAGGCCCCGATCGACGTGATGGGTTTGGCTGCCGATTCTGGCGCGCCGCTCAAGACGCAGATCTACGCAACCTCGCTGGCGGCGATTCGTCTGGATAACCAACGCGAGGCCTCTTATCTGCACCAATTGGCCACGGCGCTGGGCTTGTCAGACGCTGAACGCGATCAGATTCACACCTATATGGGCGCACCGACCTTGTCGGCCTGATTTCCGGCGTAGCCCCGGCGCGAATGTCCTTGACATGGGCGGTGCAGGGCGTAAAAGCGCACGCTCAAGAGGATTCAACCGAAAGGCCCCTGCCTTTTCGGACGCAGGAGATAACCATGGCGAAGCCGACGACAATCAAGATCCGTCTGAACTCGACCGCGGGCACGGGCCACTTCTACGTGACCAAGAAAAACGCGCGCACCATGACCGAGAAAATGACCGTTCGTAAATACGATCCGGTTGCTCGGAAGCATGTTGAGTACAAAGAAGGCAAGATCAAGTAATCTGCCTTTTTGACGTGGAATGCAAAAAGGACTCTGCCGCCGGCAGGGTCCTTTTTTCTTGTGTGCCTGCCATTTCGTTGCTGAACGTGCCGATATCGGGCCGTTGCAGTGGCGCATCAGCCCTACGGGTATTCTGATCCGGGGCGGCTTGCATTTTCGCGCTACCTACCGCTACGCTTGAGGTAACCGTTCCAAAATGTTGACCGCCATGAAAAAAATCATCTTGCCAGCTCTTGCTGTTTTGACCCTTTCGGCTTGTGACGACCCTTTCAATCGCGAAGGTGTCGGCTTTACCGGAATTGACGGCGAACCCCGCACCATCTCCGACGTGGAAGGCGCGGCGGCTTTTGTTCCTAGCGCAACCAATGTCCCGGCCGAGCTTGCCAAGTTACCAACGGTTCAAGTGACTTCTGACAAAACCGAGTTGGAAAAGCTGGCGGGCGTTGCGATCGACAATGGCGGGCGCAGCGATACCACAGCCGTGCAGCTGTCAGGCAGCGCGACAACCCTGTTCCTCAGCACCGTGTCGGTGAATGGGCAATTGTTCGGGGTTCTACGGACCCCCAACAACAGCACCAAAGTAGATAACTCGGTCGGATCCGTCTTCGGCGCCGAGGCCGAGCGGTTCACCGGATGCCTGTCTGCCGGTCAGGTCTACCGCAAAGGCAGTTCTGAAAAGAGCTCGGGCTTCGCCGTTCCGCTGAACTGCAGCTAATCGACTTCTCTCTCAAGTCCAAAGCCCCCGCCGAATTTGGCGGGGGTTTTTGTTTGGCGTGCGACAAAGAAAAAGGGCGGACCCGAAAGGCCCGCCCTTTGAACTTGAGTATTCCGACCGCTTATTCGCGATTGCCAAACAGTTGCAGCAGGAACATGAACATGTTGATGAAGTCCAGGTACAGGTTCAACGCGCCCATGATCGCGGCCTTGCCCAACCATTCCTGATCTCCCGAGTGGGCCATTTGCAGATAGGTGGTCTTGATGTTTTGCGTGTCATAGGCTGTCAGACCGGCAAAGATCAGTACGCCCAGAACCGAGATCGCAAACGCCATTGCCGACGAGGCGATGAAGATATTCACGATCGAGGCGACAATCAGGCCGATCACACCCATGATCAGGAACGTGCCCATTGCGGACAGGTCTTTCTTGGTCGTGTAGCCATAAAGCGACAGACCCGCAAAGGCGATCGCAGTGATCAGGAACACCTGAATGATCGACTGGCCAGTGAAGACCAGGAAAATCCAGCTGATCGAAACGCCCATGACGGCGGCAAACACGTAGAATACGGTTTGTGCGGCCGCTGCCGACATGCGATTGATCCCGGCGCTGAAGCCAAAGACAAACAGCAGAGGGGCAAACATGATGACCCATTTCAGAGGCGACGCGAACAACGAGTAACCCAGCGATGTCAGATATTTGCCCTCGCTGAGCTGAGCTGCTGCCGCTGACGGATCGGTTGTCGTTGCCAGGCCCGAAATTGCCCAGGCCGCTGCAAAAGTGATCAGCATGCCAACGGACATGGTGCCGTAGACTTTGTTCATATGGGCGCGAAGGCCCGCGTCAATCTCGGCAGCGCGCGCACCGGTCGCTGTCCGGATCGTGTCGAATTGTGCCATTAAAAGGGTCTCCCTTCATTCATCTGTTCCCGGCCCGCGTCTGCGGGCAGGTTTCCAAGCAAATATCGGAGAGTACGCCCTCTGTTTCAAGGGTTTTACGCTTAAAACTCAGCAAAACCATCAACAAAATCGGCAGGTCGCCCAATCCGGCGGCCTGCCAGCGCAACATGCACGATTAATACAGGTCCTTGAACCAGTTATCCGGCGCATCCCAGAACGGGCGGGCGGCTTCGGAATCTGCCTGGCGGCGGGTTACGCCGATGTCTTCGAGGGCCCGGCTATCCAAGCGCGCAAGCGTCCGGCGTTGCCGCGCCAGAGACAGAAAGTCCCAAATTCTCAGGCGACGAGTGGCAGGAACACCGCATTTGGACTGTGACAGCGCAATTTGGGTCATAATGTTTGTCCTTTCGTGTTTGGGTGATGCCATTTCCGAATTGCATCAATTCTGTTGATCTATATGGCGGAGCATGGCACATTATTAAAACGAATGTTTTTGATGGCACTCATAAGGAATCGTGAAGTTGAGAAATTTGGACATCACCACACTCAGATCCTTTGTCGCCGTGGCCGACCACGGCGGGGTCACCCGCGCGGCAGGGTTTCTGCACCTGACGCAATCCGCCGTCTCGATGCAGCTTAAGCGTCTTGAGGAGCTGCTGGACCTGGACTTGCTGGATCGCAGCGGACGGACCATCGCCCTGACGGCGTCGGGCGAGCAATTGCTGGCCTATGCCCGACGTATGATTGCTTTGAATGACGAGGTGATCTCGAAACTCACAGATCAGGCGTTCGAGGGTGAGGTGGTGCTGGGCGTGCCGCATGATATTGTCTATCCGGCGATCCCCCGCGTCTTGCAGAGGTTCAACGCGGATTTCCCCCGCGTCCGCGTGCAGTTGGTGTCTTCCTATACCGTGCAGTTGAAAGAGATGTTTCAGCGCGGCGAATGCGATCTGATCCTGACAACCGAAGCATCAGCTTCCGACGGGTCTGAAACCATTGCCGAACTGCCGTTGCGGTGGATCGGCGCGCCGGGTGGATCGGCGTGGCGCAAGCGCCCGATCCCTCTGGCGCTTGGACGTCGTTGCATGTTCCGCCCACAGGTCATAGCCGCGCTGGATACGGCGGGCGTGTCCTGGGAATTGTCTGTCGAAACCGAAAACGACCGCACGATCGAGGCCACTGTCAGCGCCGATCTGGCGGTTCACGCCATGCTCGACGGCACCGAGGCTGCGCACCTTGAACAGATCGACTCGGGCGGTGCATTGCCCGAGCTTCCGGCGCACCGGATCAACCTTTACGGCGGTGATAGCAGCCGAAACCCGGTTGTGGACGCGCTTGCGGCGCTGGTCCGCCAGAACTTCCTGATGCTGGGAGGCACACCGCTCAGGGCTGTGGCGGGGTGATGGTCACGGCGTAATCACGATCTTTCCGGTGGATCTACGCTCTTTCAGCAATTGCATCCCCTCTGCCACATCGGTCAGAGGCAGGACGTGGCTGATATGCGGTTTGATCCGGCCTTCGCCGTGCCAGCGAAACAAGGTTGAAAAGCTGTCCTTTACGACCTCGGGCCGGAACCGCAGATAGCCGCCGATGTAGACGCCGATCACGGTCAGGTTCTTGACCAGTAGATGATTGGCAGGGATCTGGGGGACCTCTCCCCCAGCGAATCCAATCGGTAACAGACGACCTTCGGGATTGGTGGCGCGGAAAGCGGCCTTGAAGACATCGCCGCCAATCGCGTCATAGACCACATCAGCGCCGCCGAGCGCCAGAACCTCCTCGCGCAGGTCTTCGTCGGCATCGATCAGATGATCGGCCCCTGCCTGTTGGGCGACGGCCAACTTATCTGACCCGCGCGCCTGCGCGACAACGGTTGCGCCCATCAGCTTGCCAATCTCGACGGCCGTCAGGCCGACACCGCCTGCGGCGCCGGTGACCAACAGCGTCTCACCGGGTTGCAGATGCGCACGATGTGCCAGCGCAATGTGGCTGGTGCCATAGGCGATCTGAATCGCCGCCGCATCCTCGTAGGGCATGGTGTCGGGTAAAGGAATCGCTCGCTCGGCATCAAAGATGCCATATTCGGCCAAACCACCTTGGCCGCAATAAACGGCGACTCTGTCGCCGGGGCTGAGGTCTGTGACATTGTTTCCGATTTCGTCAACAATGCCTGCGACCTCCATACCCAGGGTAAAGGGGGCTTCAGGCGTGTCCTGATAGGTTCCCTTCTGCATGAGAAGGTCGGCGAAATTCAAGCCGCAGGCTTTGATCTGCACGCGAATCTGACCGGAATCTGGCCTGGGAAGCCCTGTGTTGCAAAGCTCTGCAGCGCTGCCTTTGGAAATTACGCGGTATGCAAGCATGTAGGCTCTCCGGTTCTGTGACTGCATAGGCCTGTCTGTGGGCGGGAATGTCAAATCGAAAGGTACGCACGGTCTGGCGCCCAACTGACCAGGCGCCGAAGTGTTGCCAAATTAGAAACAAACCTGTGTCAGGCGCGCTTTGTACAACCGTAAACAACTATTCGTAATCCGGAATTCAACCCTGCTTGAAAAAATACAGGAATGCGTCAATATTGGTCACAGGTGCCGTTCGGGGGGCATGTTCCGCGTTAGGAAGTCCTTAAGCAGCGACCCGCTACGTTGGCGGGGCAGCATTCGTAGCGAGTTCCTGAACGGTTGTTTGAGTTAAAGAGGAGACTACCAATGACCCATCACGTCGATGTCCATGTGGGCAAACGCGTCCGGCATCGCCGCTGGCTGATTGGCATGACCCAACAGCAACTGGCGCAGCAGGTTGGCATCAAGTTTCAACAGATCCAGAAATACGAAACAGGGGCCAACCGGATCAGCGCGTCGCGCCTTTGGGACATTGCCGAGGCTTTGGAAGTTCCTGTCAGCTTTTTCTTCGAGGGTCTGGAGGAGGCCCAGAAGGACGAAGCGGACAAATCGTCGGTACCTGCTGATCTGATGGGTGATAAAGAGGCGCTGGACTTGGTCCGCTCTTACTATGCCATCCCGGAAAACCAGCGCCGCCGCCTGTTCGAACTGGCCCGTGTATTAAGCGAAGTTGCATAATCGAACCGGCTTGACAATGCGGGGCGGTGATTGCACGGGTAGGCCATGCAACACTCCCCTTCCAGCGACCTAGAAATTGCCGAAGAAATGGCCGACGCGGCGCGGGCGGCCATTCTGCCTTTTTTTCGACAGCCAAATCTGGAAGCCGACAACAAGCTTGAGGGCGGGTTTGATCCGGTGACCATCGCCGATCGCGAAGGCGAAAAGGCCATGCGCGCCGTTTTGGCGCGTCATCGGCCCAACGACGGGATTCTAGGCGAAGAATTTGGCGAAAGCGCCGGCTCAAGCGGGCGAACCTGGGTTCTGGATCCAATTGACGGAACGCGTGGCTTTATCAGCGGCACCCCGACTTGGGGTGTTCTGATCGCACTTGGAACAGCTGCGGGGCCGTTTCTGGGTGTGATTGATCAGCCATTTATCGGCGAAAGGTTTACCGGGGTCGATGGTATTGCCGTTTCCGAAGGACCGGCTGGCACGACGCAGCTTGCAACACGCAAAACCAAATCAATCGAGGATGCGATTGTCTTCACCACCTTTCCCGAGGTTGGCACCAAGGCCGAAGCTGAGGCATTCCAAGCCGTTTCCCGAAACGCAAAGCTGACGCGTTTTGGCATGGATTGTTATGCCTATGCGCTTTTGGCGGCCGGGCAGGTCGATCTGGTGATCGAGGCCGGTTTGCAATCTTACGATATTCAGGCCCCCATTGCCTTGATCCAAGCTGCAGGTGGTATTGTGACCGACTGGCAGGGCAATCCCGCGCATCGCGGCGGGCGCGCCTTGGCTGCGGCCAACGCCGAATTGCACGCCGCAGCGCTTGAGATTTTGCGCCACTATTGAACCCTGTTGCCGCCACTCCGATACCCGGCTAAAATGGACTTGGCTGGTTCTTGAGCCCGTTTTCCACCAGCTGCGCACTTCCATTGCATGAGACGGGCGAATGCAGGAGTGCAAAAATGCCCGAAATTCTGATCCGAAACGCCGATAGTATTCTGACTATGGATGATACCCGGCAGGAGTTGGCTCAGGCCGATCTGCTGATCCGGGATGGCCAGATCGTGCAGGTGGGCCACGGTCTTGAAACTACCGGTGAAATCCACGACGCAAGCGGGTGCGTCGTTACGCCGGGTTTGGTGAACACCCACCATCACCTGTACCAGACCCTGACCCGCGCCGTGCCCGGCGGTCAGGACGCTTTGCTGTTTGGCTGGCTCAAGACCCTCTATCCGATCTGGTCACGGTTCGGTCCGGAAGAGATGTTTGTCTCGGCCCAGATCGGTTTGGCCGAACTGGCCCTGTCGGGCTGTACGCTCAGTTCCGATCACCTCTACCTCTATCCCAACGGGTCGCGGCTGGACGATACGATCGCCGCAGCGGCAGAGGTTGGTCTGCGGTTCCATCCGACGCGCGGTGCCATGAGCATAGGCGAAAGCGCAGGCGGTCTGCCGCCCGACAGTCTGGTCGAGGCCGAACGCGCGATCCTCGACGATATGATCCGGGTCGTCGATGCGTTCCACGATCCGTCCGAGGGGTCTATGTGTCGCGTCGGGCTTGCGCCGTGCTCGCCATTTTCGGTCAGTCAGGACCTGATGCGGGATGCCGCCCTTCTGGCGCGTGACAAAGGCGTGATGCTGCATACCCATCTGGCCGAGAATGATGAAGACATTGCGTATTCGCAGGCCCAGTTCGGGTGCCGCCCCGGCCAATATGCCGAGGATCTGGGCTGGACCGGAGAGGACGTCTGGCACGCTCATTGCGTGAAACTGAATGGGGTTGAGATCGACTTGTTTGCCAAGACCGGGACCGGCGTGGCCCATTGCCCCTGTTCAAATTGTCGTCTCGGGTCCGGTATCGCCCCTGTACGCGACATGCGCGATCAGGGCGTGAATGTCGGCCTCGGTGTCGACGGTTCGGCCAGCAACGACAGCGGAAACCTGATACATGAGGCGCGGCAAGCAATGCTGCTGCAGCGTGTCGCGCGCGGCGCTGATGCTATGTCCTCGCGCGAGGCGTTGGAGATTGCGACGCGTGGCGGTGCCGATGTCCTGAACCGACCCGATTGCGGACGGCTGATGCCCGGCAAGCGGGCTGATATCGCCATCTGGGATACGCAAGGGATCGAAAGCGCAGGCAGTTGGGACCCGGCGGCCCTGTTGTTGGCAGGGCCGACCCGCGTCAAACACCTGTTTGTTGAAGGGCGTCAGATCGTGCGCGACGGTCAAATCACGACGATTGATCTGCCGCACATGATCTCTCGTCAGAACCGTTTGGCTCAGGCCCTGCGGGGCTAGCGGTCAACGCGGTTCCCGCCGATCCAGACATCAGCCACGGCCCGATCGTCGCCCATCATGATGGTCGGGAACACCGCTTCCCAAAGGTCGTCGGCCGTGGCTTCGCGTTGGGCGATATCGGGTGTCGAGGCCAGATCTAGCACAACCAAATCGGCCTCCATCCCTGGCGCGACGTTGCCGATACTGTCCGCCATTTGCAGCGAGCGTGCAGATCCAACCGTGCCCAGCCACAGCAGCTGTGCCGGATGCAACGGCGTGCCGCGCAGCTGGCCGATCTCATAGGCCGCTGCCATCGTGCGCAGCATCGAGAAACTGGACCCGCCGCCTGTATCCGTGGCCAGCCCGACCCGGTGACCGCTGCGCATCAGGCCTTCCATATCGAACAGGCCTGAGCCGATGAAGGTATTAGAGGTGGGGCAGTGGATCAGGGCCGCGTCAACCTCGCGCAGCCTGTCGCGTTCGCGCGCATCCAGATGGATCGCGTGACCGTAAAGCCCGTTTTTCCCGAGCAGACCAAACTGCTCGTAGGTGTCCAGATAATCGCGCGCATTCGGGAACAGGGACCGGACCCACTCAATCTCGTCGGTCTGCTCACTCAGATGCGTCTGCATCAGACAATGCGGGTATTCGGCCCACAAAGCGCCCATCGCCTCAAGCTGTTCGGGGGTTGAGGTGGGTGAAAACCGGGGCGTGATGGCATAGGACAGCCGGTCAATCCCGTGCCATTTTTCCAACAGGGCCTGGGACTGATCATAGGCTGTCTGGGCGGTGTCTTGCAGGCCGTCAGGCGCGTTGCGGTCCATGCAGGTCTTGCCCGCGACAACGCGCTGACCCCGCGCTTGCGCGGCGGAGAAAAAGGCCTCCACACTTTCGGGGTGGATCGTGCAAAAACTGCACATTGTCGTCGTGCCATGCGACGCTGTCAGGTCAAGATAGCGGTTGGCGATTTCGGCAGCATAGGCCGGGTCGCTGAACTTCATCTCTTCGGGGAATGTATAACTGTTCAACCAGTCGATCAGGCGTTTGCCCCAACTGGCGATCATCGCGGTCTGCGGATAATGCACATGCGGATCAACGAACCCGGCCATGATCAGGTGCTGCCCATAATCTTTGACCAGCGCGTCCGGATATGTCTGCGACAACTCTGCAGCAGACCCCAGCGCTGCAACGCGCCCGTCCTGAACCACCACCGCTTCGTGTGTTTTTGCAGCCTCGGTCGGTTCCGTTTCGAAGGGTGAGCCCTCAAAGCTCAGAACGCGCCCTTTCAAAAGCGACTGTTGCGCCATGTCGTGCTTACTCCACCCAAATTGTTGCCGCGCCACAGCATAGTGAGGCGAAACTTGCGGGTAAATTGGCGCATTGTCATTGTTTTCCGGTAGCTGCTTCTTCTATTTGTACGCCAATCGACAGGATAGGGGGCAGCGCATGACCACAGGCATTGACGAGGCCAAGCCGGAGCAGCACGGCGATGAAGACGCCTATGCGCTGGACCGCCGAACCGTCGCGGCGATCCTGTATGCGGTTGACGTAGAAGATCGCGACAAGCTGATCGAGTTGATGGATCCGCTGCACCCGGCGGATATTGCTGACCTTCTGGAGCAGATCAACCCTTATGACCGGACGCGACTGATCCGGCTGTTCGACAAGGAATTCGACGGGGATATTCTGTCGGAGCTGGATGAAGCTGTCCGCGAAGAGGTCATCAACGTCCTGCGCCCCGACGTTCTGGCCGAAGCCGTCCGCGAGATGGAAAGCGACGATGTTGTCGATCTGCTCGAGGATCTGGAAGAGCCACAGCAGGAAACAATTCTGGACGCGCTGGAGGATTCCGAGCGTCATGCAGCCGAGCAGGCGCTGTCCTATCCCGAGAACTCGGCCGGTCGCCTCATGCAGCGCGAGGTTGTCATGGCGCCCGAGCATTGGACGGTGGGGCAGGCGATCGACTTCATGCGCGCCAACGATGATCTGCCGGAACAGTTCTATCACGTGGTGCTGGTCGACCCCCGGCTTAAGCCCATGGCGCAAGTCGCGTTGGGCAAGCTGATGGCCACGCGGCGCGAGCGGCAACTGACGGACATTGCCGACGAAGAGTTCCACACCATCCCGGTCGATCAGGATGAAGAGGACGTGGCCTATGCGTTCAACCAATACCACCTGATTTCTGCGCCCGTGGTGGACGAGGATGGGCGTCTGGTGGGTGTAATCACCATTGATGACGCCATGGTCGTTCTGGACGAGGAACACGAAGAAGACATCTTGCGCCTTGCCGGTGTAGGCGAAGAAAGCTCGATCTCGGACAGTGTTTCCGCGACCAGCAAGCGACGACTGCCATGGCTTGCGGTCAATCTTTGTACAGCCATCTGCGCCTCGCTGGTGATTTCACAGTTCGAGGCAGCGATCGATCAACTGGTTGCGCTGGCAATTCTGATGCCCATTGTCGCGTCGATGGGCGGCAATGCCGGAACCCAATCGCTGACGGTTGCCGTGCGCGCACTGGCGACCCGCGACCTGACCGCAGCAAACGTCGCGCGCGTGATCCGACGCGAGTTGCTGGTTGGGCTGCTCAACGGTCTGTGTTTTGCGATTGTTCTGGGAACTGTCGGAATGTTGTGGTTCGACTCTCCGATGCTGGGTGTCGTGATCGGGACCGCTTTGGTCGTGAACATGATCATCGCCGGGTTCGTGGGTACGGTAGTACCGGTGGTGCTGGACCGTCTGGGTGCGGATCCGGCGCTGGCGTCCGGAACCTTCGTAACGACAACCACGGATGTCATGGGGTTCTTCATATTCCTTGGCCTTGCAAGCGTGGTGCTGTTGTGACCGATCTGACTGAAATCAAAGCTGCCGCGCGCAAGGCGGCCTTTGCCCGTCGCAAAGCGGCGTTTGACGCCCGCTTGCCCGGCGCGGCAGGTCGCTTGTCCGAAGTTCTGGCGGGGCACCGCGGCGTCCCTCTGTCCGGTTACATGCCGATCCGAACCGAGATTGACCCGCTGGCCGCCATGGCCGAAGCAACGGCCTATGGTCCGGTTGGCGTACCCGTCATTCAGGCTGCTGGGCAGGCGCTGAAGTTTTCCCTCTGGACGCCCGAGGGTGCATTGAAGGATGGCCCTTTCGGCGCAATGGTGCCCGAAGTCGACGACTATTTCGACCCAGAGATTCTGATTGTGCCTCTGGTCGCATTTGACACGCAGGGCGGGCGGCTGGGCTATGGCGGCGGGTTTTATGACCGGACGCTGGAGGGGCTGCGCGCCAAACGCCCAACCTTGGCCATCGGCTTTGCCTTTGACGCACAGGAAGCCAGCGACCTGCCGCTGGAGCCGACCGACCAGCCGCTGAATATGGTGGTTACCGAAAGCCGGGTGCTGACGTTCTGAACTTGGTCAGGCCGGGTTCTTTTCTCGGAAATACTCCCAGGCATCCACTTCGCGACCGTCGGGCAGAATGCAAACACCGGTCTGACCGTTCTCGCCATCGCGAATTTCATACTTTGCGCCGCTTTCGATGCAAAAGGTAGCGGCAGGGTTTGCCAACTCGGTCGATTGCTCGGGCACCGGGTCGCAAGCGGCAAGCGGTGCAAGAATGGCAACAGGAAAAAGAAAACGGTGCATGTAAGCCCTCCGATCGAAAGAATTTGGTCGTTTATGGCCACGGTTAAAGCACTTGTGCTTGTGGGATACCACACTTAGGACGGGTCGGATGAGGATATTGTTTCTAGGAGACGTCATGGGGCGCGCCGGTCGCGCCGCCGTGCAGCAGCATCTGCCGCGCCTGCGCGATGAGTGGCGGCTGGATTTCGTCGTGATCAACGGCGAAAACGCCTCGAACGGAATGGGGCTGTCAGGGGATCATGCAAAGCTGCTGCTGGATGCAGGGGCCGATTGTCTGACGCTGGGTGATCATGCCTTTGATCAGAAGGACATGCTGCAATTCATCGAATCCGAGCCGCGTATCGTGCGGCCTGTCAACTTTGCCAAAGGTGCCCCAGGCCGGGGGCATCGCCTGTTCACCGCGCCGGGCGGTCGCAAGGTGCTGGTGGTTCAGGTGCTCGGGCAGGTGTTCATGAAACGCCCGTTTGACGACCCGTTCTCGGCCATCGAACCGATCCTGAAATCGCACCCGCGCGGGGGCCAGGCGCAGGCGATCATCGTCGACATGCATTGCGAGGCGACCTCCGAGAAGATGGCGATGGGGCACTATTGCGACAAGCGCGCCAGTCTGGTGGTGGGGACCCATACTCATGTGCCAACCGCGGATGCCCAGATTTTACCCGGTGGCACGGCCTATCTGACTGATGCGGGAATGTGCGGAGACTACGACTCGGTCATTGGAATGGACAAGCAGGAACCCATGCGCCGTTTCATAACAGGCATGCCCAAGGCGCGGTTCACGCCGGCCACTGGCGAAGCGACGCTGAGCGGCGTATTTGTTGAAACCGATGACCGCGACGGTCATGCCAAAAGCGTAAAAATGGTGCGTGTGGGCGGCCGTTTGCAGCAAGCCGAACCCTGACGCCCATGTCGGGCTTGCCCTGTTGCTCGCAATGGGGGACACTGGGAACAGGGCATATGTGCCAGGCCAGGGTTCGGACAGAATACCAAGAATGCAATTCCTTCACCTGACAGAAACGGGCAGCGCGATACTGGCGCTGGTGATCGTTGCGGGCATGTTCGTGATGTTCCTGCGCGAGGTCTACCCGACCGAGGTGGTCGCCATCGGTGGCGTCGCACTGATGCTGATGACGGGTATTTTGCCTTATCAAAGTGCGCTGGCGGTGCTGTCGAACCCGGCGCCCTGGACCATCGCGGCCATGTTCATCATCATGGGGGCTCTGGTCCGGACAGGGGCGTTGGACGCCTTTACCTCAGTCGCGCAGAAACAGGCGCAGGTGAACCCGCGTATCGCCATTGGTCTGTTGATGGGATTCGTTATCGTGGCATCGGCGGTGGTGTCGAACACGCCCGTCGTCGTCGTCATGATCCCCGTTTTTGTTCAGATCGCGCGTACATTGAACGTACCGGCATCGAAGCTGCTGATCCCGCTGAGCTATGCGGCGATATTGGGCGGAACCCTGACGCTGATCGGCACTTCGACGAACCTGCTGGTCGATGGTGTGGCCCGTGCCGAAGGCATGGCCGCATTCACGATTTTCGAGGTTACGCCCCTGGGTATCGCTTTGGTGATCTACGGCATGGTCTACCTGCGTTTCATTGCCCCGCATCTGTTGCCGGAGCGGGACAGCATGGCAACCATGCTCAGCGACCGGTCAAAGATGAAGTTTTTCACCGAGGCCGTCATTCCCCCCGACAGCAACCTGATCGGGCGTGAGGTGACGGGCGTGCAGTTGTTCAAACGCCAAGGGGTTCGCTTGATCGACGTCGTTCGCGGCGATGAATCGCTGCGCCGCAACCTCAAGGGCGTGACGCTAAACGTAGGGGACCGCGTCGTTCTGCGAACCGAAATGACCGAGTTGCTGAGCCTGCAAACCAACAAGGAACTGAAACGGGTCGATCAGGTCTCGGCGGTCGAGACCAAGACGGTTGAGGTTCTGATCACGCCGGGGTGCCGCATGGTTGGTCGCACGCTGGGCGCGATGCGCCTGCGTCGGCGTTATGGTGTCTACGTGTTGGCGGTGCATCGTCGGAACCAGAATATCGGACGGCAACTGGACGATCTGGTGGTTCGCGTGGGCGATACGTTATTGCTGGAGGGCGCGCCGGGAGACATTCAAAGGCTTGCCGCCGATATGGATATGGTCGATGTCTCTCAACCCTCGGCCCGGGCGTTTCGGCGCAGCCATGCCCCGATCGCAATCGGCGCATTGGTTGGGATCGTGGCCCTGGCGGCGCTGGGTATCGCGCCGATCCTGCTTTTGTCCGTGATGGCTGTTGCGGTTGTACTGATGTCCCGGTGCATTGATGCGGACGAGGCGTTTTCCTTTGTCGAAGGCCGCCTGCTGGCGCTGATATTCGCGATGCTGGCCATCGGCGCGGCGCTGGGCGAATCCGGCGCGGTTTCTCTGATCGTCGAGGCCGTTGCCCCGGGCCTGAGCGCTCTGCCGCCCTTCCTGATCATCTGGGCTGTCTACCTGCTAACCTCGGTCCTGACCGAGCTGGTGTCAAACAACGCCGTGGCCGTTGTCGTAACGCCCATCGCGATCGGGCTCGCCGGGGCGGTCGGGATCGACCCGCGACCGCTGGTCGTGGCGGTGATGGTGGCCGCGTCGGCGTCCTTCGCCACACCCATCGGGTACCAGACGAACATGATGGTCTATGGCCCCGGCGGGTATCGTTTCACCGATTTCCTGAAAGTCGGCGTACCACTGAACCTGACCGTTGGTCTGCTGGCGTCGTTGCTTATTCCGCTGATCTGGCCGCTCTGAAATCGGCGCAGAACCGCTGGTTTCGCAGCGTCATTCTTGTAAACTCATAGTAACTCACAATCTTTGATTCATGAATTTGCAAAAGGGGATTAACCCATGGCCAAGACAAAACAGACTGTGATGTATGCAGCCGTTATTGCAACGGTGATTGGCACCACGGTCGCCGCCGGAACGATCGAAGGCACGGCCACGTATCGCGAACGCATCGCGGTGCTGCCCGAGACAACCTTGTATGTCGAGCTTCAGGATGTATCCCGTGCAGACGCCCCCGCGATCACGCTGGCGTCGCAACGCTATGCTCTGACGGGTGTGCCAGCCCCGTTCTCGCTGACCTATGATGACGCGTTGATACAAGAGGGCGCGCGATACAGTGTCCGGGCGACGATTGCGCATGGCGACAAGATGTTGATGACCACGGATCAGACCTATCCGGTTCTGACAAACGGGGCCGGAACCGCGGCCGATCTTGTGCTGGTGCAAGCCGGCGGGGCCAGTGATCAGGGGTCAGTCATGCTTGAAAACAGCAAGTGGACAGCCGTTGGCATCAACGGCGAGGTCCTGAATGCCGAGCGGCAGCCGCAGATCGAATTTACCGAGGGCGGGGCGTTTGGTGGCACTGGTGGCTGCAACCGCTTTACAGGGCAGGCCGAGATTTCCGGCAACGCGATTGATTTTCCTGACAACATGGCGGCGACTCTGATGGCCTGCCCACCGGCTCAGGAAGAGGTTGAACGGCAGTTTTTTGACGCCTTGCAGCAAGTGACAACCTACGCAGTTGCAGGCGACAGTCTGGTGTTTCTGGACGGGGCAGGCGAACCCGTTCTCAAGTTCATCCGTACCCCATAAGCACTGGCCATCACGCGACAGCCCGCGACCTGCCTGCGTTTCGGCCCGAGAAGATGCAACCGCCCAGGAATGTACCCTCAAGTGCGTTGTATCCGTGGTAGCCACCACCGCCAAAGCCTGCGACTTCCCCGGCTGCAAACAGGCCGGGGACCACTTGACCGTCCTCCCCAATCATCTGGCTGTCCAGATTTGTCTGCAATCCGCCCAGAGTTTTGCGGGTCAGAACATGTAGCTTGACCGCGATCAGCGGTCCGTTTGCCGGATCAAGGAATCGGTGTGGTTTGGCCGTCCGGATCAGCTTGTCACCGCGATAGTTGCGCGCGGCAAGGATCGCCATCATCTGCGCGTCCTTTGAAAACGGATTGTCGACCTGAGAATCCCGCGCCTCGATCTGCGCGCGCAGATGCGCTTCGTCGATCAGACCGCCACCCAGATGGTTCATGCCGTTCACCAACTCGGTCAGAGTATTGGCGACGATGAAATCCTCGCCCTTCTCCTTGAATGCCTCGACCGGGGCGGTGGCTTTCGCGCCCGAGAGTATCCGCTGGCGGATCACTTCCTTCCAGCTGCCCGAGGTGAAATCCGGGTTTTGTTCCGACCCGGACAGGGCGAATTCCTTTTTGATCACCTTCTGCGTCAGGACAAACCAACTGTATTCATAGCCGGTTTTCAGGATCGCCCGCAGCGTGCCCAGCGTGTCGAACCCCGGCAGGCACGGCGGTTGCAAGCGATTGCCACGGGCGTCAAACCACATCGAACTTGGACCGGGAAGGATGCGGATACCATGCGCGGGCCAGATCGGATCCCAGTTGCGCACGCCTTCGGTGTAATGCCACATACGGTCGCCGTTGATGACATGACCCCCGGCCTTTTCGCTGATCGGAATCATCCGCCCATCGACGTGGAACGGAACACCCGCCACCATGTCTTGCGGCGGCTCACCCAGGCGATCGCGTGGCCAGCTCTTGCGCACCATCTCGAAATTTCCGCCAATTCCACCCGATGTGACGATGATTGAGGGCGCGTAGACCTCAAACTCGCCCACCTCATCGCGGTTGGTTTTGCCGCCTCGCTGGCCGTCATCCTCTGCCAGTACTTCGCCGGACACGCCCTTGGCGCTGCCGTTTTGCATGATGATGTGGCTGACTTGATGGCGGAACTTCAGCTGGATCAGCCCGGCCTCTTCATGTTCTTTCACGCGGCGAATGAAATGTTCCAGTACACCCGGTCCGGTGCCCCATGTAATGTGAAAGCGTGGAACCGAATTTCCGTGACCATCCGCATAAGATCCCCCACGTTCCGCCCATCCGACCACAGGGAACCAGCGCAGGCCCATCTGATGCAGCCAAGGCCGCATCTCACCGGCTGCAAACTCGACATACGCCTCGGCCCATTTGCGCGGCCAGAGGTCATCGTCCCGGTCGAATTGCGCGCTGCCCATCCAGTCACGCAGGGCCAGCTCGCGGCTGTCGCGAATGCCCATCCGACGTTGTTCCGGCGTGTCGATCATGAACAACCCGCCCAGGCTCCAGAACGCCTGACCACCCAGAAAATGCCCGGGCTCTTGATCCAGAAGGATCACCTTCTTGCCGCGATCTCCCAGCTCTGCCGCTGCCGCCAGCCCGGCAAGGCCGCCACCCACAACAATCGCGTCCGCCGTGTTGTTGGTCATGGGCTGTCCTTTCAGCGGCTGCGGAACCAGATGAGGAACGGAACCGCGACAACATACATCATGATCCCGTAAACGGCCGAGGGCAGGGCAAGCGGGCTGAATCCGCTTTCCGTTCCGGTAATCAACGCAGCCAGCGTAATACCCATCGTTGCGTTCTGAATGCCGGTTTCGATCGAGATCGTCTTGCTTTCGGTCCAAGAAAGCTTCGCGGCGCGCGCCAGCCCCAGACCAATGAGCAGCAGACCGATGTTCAGCGTGATCAGGCCCGCGCCCATGATGCCTAGGTTCTCGACGAAAATCTGCCAGTTTCCGGCCAGTGCGGCGATGACGATCAGAACAAAAAGAACGGTGGCAAGCTTGGACAAGGGCCCTTCAATCCGGTTTGCAAACCCGGTTGCAAAGCCGCGAATTGCCACCCCGATGGTCACCGGCAGGGTGGTGATCAGGAACATTGCCACCGCAAGACTGCTAATCGAAACCTCGGGTGCCGCGTCCCCCATAAAGTGGACGACGGACCACGCCGCAAGGACAGGGACCGTTATGATCGACAGCAAGCTGATGACCGCTGTCAGGCTGACGGACAGGGCGACATCACCCTTGGCCAGTTTCGACAGGATGTTGCTGGTGACACCGCCGGGGCAAAAGCTAAGAAGCATGAAGCCGACCGCAATTTCGGGCGGCAGGCCGAACAGTTTGACTGTGACAAAGGCGGCGAGGGGCAAAATCACCACCTGGCTCAGCGCACCTATTGCGAACGGGTACTTACGCCCCAGGACGCGTCGAAAATCCGCGACCTCAAGCCCGATACCCAAAGACAACATGATAATGGCCAGCGATAGCGGCAGGCCGACATTGATAAGCAGATCCAAGAACAACTCCTCCCCAGTCGTTCCTGTCAGCCTATGCGAGTGGTCAAGGGTCAGGCAACCGCGCCGTTAGGTCAGTCGTACCGTTCGACAAATCGGCGTAGGATTTCGCCGGGTTGTGTGACATCGGCGGAATGGCAGATATCGATCAGAGATTGCGCATCTTGGGGCGGGAAATAGCCGTGGTCTTTGTAGATGTTGATGCGCTGTTCAAAGTCTTTTGCATCAGCCTCGGGGTGGAACTGTGTGGCATAAACGTTCTGTCCCCATCGGATCATCTGAAAGGGGCAGGGGTCGGATGCGACCAGATGCACACAGCCTGGGGGCAGGGACTGAACGGCCTCTTTATGGCCGACAAAGGCGTCGAATTGTGGGGTCAGCTCGGCTGTTAACGGGTCCCGCAGCCCGTCTTCGGTCAAGTGGCAGGCCGAGGGACCGACCGGTTCACCATATTGCGCTTTGCTGACCTCGCCGCCCAAATGCGCGGCCAGTATGCCGAGGCCGTAGCAACAGCCCATAAACGGGTGATCCAGCGCTGTGATCTGTGGCATCAAGCCCATGATCGCGCGTTCAATCCGCGCATCCAGCGGCGATTTGGATTCCGGATCGTCGCTGACGCATCCCGGACCACCACCAACGATGACCCCCGCATAGTCAGACACATCCAGGTCTGCGGGCAAATCCTCGCAATCCAGACGTATGCGGTGGGTCTGATCGGGCGACAAACCGCTGCGATTCAGGATCGAGGCGAATTCAGCGTCGGAGGCATCGGTTTCAGGGCGCAGTTGCAGGATCAAAAAACGTTTCATGGGCGGCTCTTACCTGTCAAAGCGGCCAGAAGACAAGAATTGCCGGTATGGAAACCGCGATGATCAGAATTTCAAGCGGCAGACCCATGCGCCAATAGTCACCGAACCGATACCCGCCGGGCCCCAGAACCAGCGTGTTGTTCTTGTGCCCGATCGGGGTCAGGAACGCGGCCGACGCTGCAACCGCCACAGTCATCAGGAACGGGTCGGGCGAAACCTCGAGCGTGCGCGCCATCTGAATACCGACCGGAGCCGCGACAATCGCGGTTGCTGTGTTGTTCAACACATCCGACAGCGTCATCGTCACCACCATCAGAACCGTCAGGATCGCCCAGGCTGGCAGCCCATTCGTCAACTGGATAAGCGCATTTGCGATCAACTCGGTTCCGCCTGACGATTCCAGTGCGCTGCCCAGAGGGATCATAGAGCCCAGCAACACCACGACCGGCCATTCGATGTGGTTGTAGATATCGGCAATGGGCATGATCTTGGTCAGAACATAGGCGATAACCACAAGCCCCAGCGCCACCGGCAAGTAGATCAGCCCGACGCTTGCGGCCAGAACGGCGGCGGCGAACAGCCCGATCGCCAGCCAGGCCTTTTCGTTTGCAGTCACACTCAGCCCGCGTTCCGCAAGTGGAAGGCAGCCCAGCCATTCCGTGACGTCTGCTCCCCGATCGCGCGGGCAAAGCAGCAGAAGGATATCGCCCGGCTGCACCTCGGTCTTGCGGACCTGGCTTGTGATGCGGCGACCCTGTCGGGAAATTCCCATCAAAACTGTGCTTTGCCGCCAGGCCAGACCCAACGCCTGTGCCGTTCGACCGGTGATACGCGCGCTTTCAGTGGCGACAACCTCGATGACCTCAAGCCCTTCGCCTTCGGCCGTCAGCACTTCTTGCCGACGCGAATCCGAGAAATCCAGGTTGAGTGCTGCGCGGAACTCGTCCAGCGCTTCGGGCTTTGCTTCCAGAACCAACGCGTCGCCTTCGTACAGCGTGGCATTTGCCGCGCGCCCATAGCGGCGCTTGCCGTCCCGGATCAGGCCGATGATCGCGACATCTGACTTTTCTGCTGTGTCATAAAGTTCGGCCACGCGTTTGCCGATATGCGGTGACTCGGCCGGGACCGTCAGTTCGGCGATGTAATCTGCCAGAACTTCCGATGTTTCTTTCTCTACCCCTCGGTCCGGCAGCAGCCGCCATCCAACCAACGCGACGAATGCAAGGCCCGCAATCGCGGCAATCCCGCCGACCGGGGCGAAGTCGAACATGCGGAACGGCTCGCCCATGGTTTCAGCCCGGATCGAGGCGATGATGATATTCGGAGGCGTGCCGATCAGCGTCGCCATACCACCCAGAATGGTGGCAAAACTCAACGGCATCAGGCTGAGGCCCACAGACCGCCCGGCCTTGCGCGCGGTCTGAATGTCAACTGGCATTAGCAAGGCCAACGCAGCGACGTTGTTCATGAAGGCCGACAGAACCGCGCCGATACCGCCCATCAACGCGATATGCGCGCCCAGTCCGCGCGACGCGTCAACCAGAGTGCGAGTGATCAGGAACACCGCGCCCGATCGGACCAGCCCGGCTGAGACAACCAGCACCAGCGCCACGATGATTGTCGCCGGATGGCCGAACCCCGAAAACGCATTGTCGACCGGAACCACACCCAACACGACACCGATCATCAGCGCCGCGAAGGCAACCAGATCGTACCGGAACCGTCCCCAAAGCAGCATTCCGAATACGCTGATGAAAAGGGCAAAAAGAATAATTTGATCTGTCGTCATACGGTCACCATAGCTGCGGATACCGCCCGGGCAAGCCGGTCTCTTGATCCTGCCCCTCGCAAACGTCTATATGAGCGCCAAATACGCAATCACGATGACGAGGACGCACTATGGCAGGCCATTCCAAATGGGCCAACATCCAGCACCGCAAGGGGCGTCAGGACGCCGCGCGGTCCAAGCTGTTTTCCAAACTTTCCAAAGAGATCACCGTTGCCGCCAAGATGGGTGACCCCGATCCCGACAAGAACCCGCGCCTGCGTCTGGCGGTGAAAGAGGCAAAGTCGAATTCGGTCCCCAAGGACGTGATTGATCGCGCGATCAAGAAATCCGTAGCGGGTGAAGGCGATGAATACGAAGAAATCCGGTATGAGGGTTATGGCCCGAGCGGTGTCGCCGTGATCGTCGAAACGATGACCGACAATCGCAACCGCACCGCTTCGACCGTGCGTTCAACCTTTTCCAAGAATGGCGGCAACCTGGGCGAAACCGGCTCGGTCGGGTTTATGTTCGACCGCAAGGGCGAGGTCGTTTACCCCTCTGACGCCGGAGACGCGGATACGATTTTCGAAGCTGCCATCGAGGCTGGCGCGGAAGACGTCGAAAGCTCGGAAGACGGCCACATCATCTGGTGCGCCGATACCGATCTGAACGACGTTTCGAACGCTCTGGAAGGTGCGTTGGGCGAGTCTGAATCGACCAAGCTGATCTGGAAGCCCACAACCACCACCGAATTGGGTCTTGAGGACATGCAGAAGCTGATGAAGCTGGTGGACGCTCTTGAAGATGACGACGACGTCCAGCGCGTCACCACCAATTTCGAGGCGACCGACGAGGTTATGGCCCAGCTTTAAGCGGCGCTTGTTCGAATTGTCAAAAGCCCCGGTGCTTCACCGGGGTTTTTTGTTGGATCAAAGGGTTCTTGGCCGTTGCGGTGAAAGTGGGTACATTTCCCGGGTTGCGGTCGCGCAACCAGATGCGGCGACCGGCATGGTCATGACACAGGCAGGTAGATGACGGACAAACCCACTGATCCGGCTAAGCGGAATGTTCCGGTTCTGGCCGGGCAGAGCATCCTGTCCCAGATTGCCTGGACGTTGGGAAGCCCCTCGGTCGTTCTGCCCTTTCTGGCGATTTCGCTGGAAATGCCGATGTTTCTGGCCGGGGCGCTGGTTTCGGTTCGTATGACCGGCAGTATGATCGCCGATGTGTTCCTTGCGCAGACAATCGCAACGCGCGAGCGGAAGAAACGCGCCATTGCCATGACCGAATTTGCCATCGGTGCCTGCCTTGTCATGGCGCTCGCCATTGCTGCCACCGGCGTGGTTCCGGTGATCGCGGTCGCATTTGTCTCGGCCTTTCTTCTGATTGGCCTTATCGAAGAGATACAGTCGCTGATGTTTACCGACCTGCTTGGGGATCACGTAAAATCCAAGCATCGGATGGTATTGCACTATTTACAGCTTGGCGCGGGCGGATTGGGGGCCATAGGTCTGGCTTTGCTGATCCATCAGGTCATGAAGGACAACCCGCCGTTTTCAAGGCATTCCGCTGTCATCGCGGTTTCGTTCGCGTTTTTTGTGTTGTCGGGTCTGTCGATTCTTGCAATGTCCGAGGCGGCCAAAAAGACACCGGAATCCGAAAAACCAGCAAAAAAGCGTAAGTTTTCCCAGAACTTCACCAATATCGTCCGCATGTTCGATCAACCTTGGTTCCGGCGATACATGGTCATGCGTATGCCGCTGGTAGTCGTGTCCCTGTCGGTGCCATTCTTCGCGCTGATCGCAGCTGAGGCGCATCACACCTCGGCCAGGGGGCTGACAGCGATGATCATTTCATCGGCCTCGGGCTATCTGGTGTCTGCGCCTCTGTGGCAGGCGGTCAACATGAAGTCGCATCGGGCGGTTATGGTGACCGGCACGTTGCTGGTGGCAGCCACCGGGTTGGCGCTGGTGGCGGTGCACTATCTTGACGCGGATCACGACGTTCACCTGCACGCCGTTGCATTGTTCGTGGTCACCGTGGCTGTGACCGGCGTCAGCAGCGCCCGCAAGCTGTATTTTCTGGACGTGGCCCCCAAGGATCAGCGCGTGCAGGGCGCCGCAGCGGTCAAAAGCCTGTGCCGGATCACGGCAGTGATCCTTTCATCCGTTCTGGCTGCGGTCGCGCATATGAACGAAGTCTCTCTGGCGGTATTGTTTATCTCGGCGGTCAGCATTATTGCTGCCATTCTGTGCTATCGCGTGGTTGTTCCGAACCGGGATCGGGCCGAGGCCGCTTGAACCGACGTCAGTTGGACGGCACCATGACCTGAGCCGCAGCGCGCCGCGCTGCACGGGTTAGTGGGGCCAGAGACGGGGCGAGGATGCGCCCGACCTGCCAGGTCAACGGAATGTCCAGCGGCGCATCCGGTATCAGTTCCTGTAACCGACCATCCGTGATCCAGGACCGGGCCAGCGGTTCCGGGTTCATGCCCCAACCAAGCCCCGCAGCGGCCGCTTCGATGAACCCATGTGCTGAGGGCAGGAAATGTGTCGGCGGTGACAAGCGAGTGCCCAATTGCGCGCGCATCCATGCCGTTTGCAACGTGTCTTTCTGATTGAAGGTCAGGCATGGCGCGCGGGACAGAGATTTGTCAGTGACGCCTTGTGCGAACCAGGTTTGGATAAAGGCCGGGCTGGCCGTTGCCAGATAGCGCAAGGACCCCAGCGCGAGGGAATCGCAGCCCGTCACCGACTGACCACCCACAGTCACAGCGGCGCTGACCGCGCCGCGCCGCAACCAATCTGCGGAATGGTCCTGATCATCAATCACAAGGTCAAACATCAGCCCGTCCGTTTGGGCCATGGCGTCTATGAACCAGGTCGCCAGACTGTCTGCGGGGACCGCAATCCTGACCCGGGCCGGGGCAGAGGCGTTGCGAAGCGCCAGATCGCGGCCCAATTGCGCCTCAAGCACGCCGATATCCTCGGCATGTCGCGCAATCCTCAGCCCGGCCCGAGTGCCTGTGCAGGGTGTTCCGCGATGGATCAAAGTTGCCCCCACCCGATCCTCGAGCGCCTTGATCCGCTGCGAGATGGCCGAGGGTGTCACCGCCAATTCTGCTGCGGCAACCTCGAAGCTGCCATGGCGCAGAATGGCGGATAAGGCGGACAGGTGGTGCGGGTCGAACCTCATTAGCAGAACTAATCCAAGCTTACTTTCTTTAATTTGATAGGGTCGCGCAGCTCGGATAGTCAACGCCCAATCACAGGAGGTTTCATGACCACATCCCTGATCGCTGGCTTTGCCTTGGGTTTCAGCCTGATCCTGGCCATCGGTGCGCAAAATGCCTTTGTGCTGCGGCAGGGGCTGCGGCGCGAGCATGTCTTTGTACTGTGCCTGACCTGCGCCGTGTCGGATGCAATCCTGATCGCCGCAGGGGTCGCCGGTTTCGGGACGCTGGCGCAGGCCGCGCCGTGGTTCGAAACTGTGATGCGCTATGGCGGCGCCGTGTTTCTAACCTGGTACGCACTGCGCAGCTTTTGGTCGGCCTGGCAGGGCGGAGCGGTGATGCAGGTCGGTGAAGGGCAGCGCACCAGCCTGCGCGCGGCTTTGCTGACGGTGCTGGCCTTCACCTGGCTCAATCCGCATGTCTATCTGGATACGGTGGTGCTGATCGGGTCGATCTCGGCGCAGTATGACAGCCGCTTGGGATTTGCGATCGGTGCCATGGTATCCAGTTTCGTGTTCTTCTTTTCTTTGGGCTACGGAGCAGGGGTTCTGTCGCCGATCTTTGCCCGCGCCCGGGCCTGGCAAATACTCGACATCGTAATCGGGGTGGTGATGCTGGGGATCGCGGTGAAACTTGTTACCATGTGAAGGGTTGTCGATCTGCGGGAATAGGTGTTCAACACACACATGAGTTCACCCGAAGATCAATCGCGCCCGCTTGTGGGGATGTTCTGGATGTTCGCCGCTGGTCTGTCCTTTGTCGGGATGACCGCGCTGGTGAAATCTCTGGGCACCACGATGAACCCGATTCAGGCGGCGTTCCTGCGCTATGCGCTGGGACTGGTATTTTTGCTACCGGCGCTCCGGGCAATTCTGAACACCCGCATGACACGCCGAAATGTGACCCTGTTCGGGGTTCGCGGTGTGGTTCACGCCGCCGCAGTGATGCTGTGGTTTTTTGCGATGACCCGCATTCCCTTGGCCGAGGTTACGGCGATGAACTACATGACGCCCGTCTATGTCACCTTGGGCGCGGCCCTGTTTCTGGGCGAAAAACTGGCCTTTCGTCGGATTGCTGCCATCGGCGTGGCACTGGTGGGTGTCCTGATCATCCTGCGCCCGGGTTTCCGCGAGATATCGCCCGGGCATATCGCGATGCTGGGAACCTCGCTGACGCTGGGTGGTTCGTACCTTCTGGCCAAGGTGTTGGTGCGCGACATACCGCCTTCGGTGGTCGTTGCGCATCTTTCGATCTGGGTCACGATCGCCTTGATTCCCTTCGCAATCGCCGTATGGGAACCGCCCAAGCTCGAAGATATCGGGATCCTGTTCCTGATCGCCAGCTTTGCAACGGCCGGGCATTATTTCATGACACTGGCCCTGCAGGCCGCGCCGGTCGCTGTCACCCAGCCGGTGACGTTCTTGCAGCTGATCTGGGCCACATTGCTGGGCGCGCTGTTGTTTCACGAGCGGGTTGACATCTGGGTCGTATCCGGGGGTACGCTGATCCTGGTCGCGCTCAGCTTTATCACATGGCGCGAAGCGGTGCTGCAACGTGCAGGCAACACACCCCTACAAGGATCAGAAACGCCCGGTGATCGACCGCAGAAGGTTATTGATTGACGAGTCAATAAAAACCTCGTAGCTTTTCACTCTGTTGGGTGTGGCAGAGAGGCCGAAATGCCAAAGCTGGGAATGGAACCGATCCGGCGAGAAGCAATCGTCAAAGCGACGATTGCCGAACTTGGCGTGAAAAAATCCCTGGACGTGACGGTCAGTCAGATCGCCAAGCGTGCAGGTATGTCCAGCGCGCTGGCACATCATTATTTCGGCGGCAAAGATCAGATATTTCTGGCAGCCATGCGCCAGATTCTCAGTGATTTTGGTGCCGAGGCCCGGCAGCAGCTTAAGGACGCCACGCCAGACGAGCGGCCGCGCGCGATCATCCGGGCCTGTTTCGCGCCTTCGTGCTTTACACCGGATGTGATTGCCGCCTGGATGACATTTTATGTGCTGGCCCAGACAAACGACGACGCCCTGCGCCTGTGGCGGATCTATCAGGCGCGAATCCGGTCAAATCTTATCAGCGCTCTACGCCCGATGATTGCCGATCCGGTTGAGGCATCCGAAGACATGGTTGCCCTTATCGACGGTCTGTATATCCGCGCCGCACTCAACGCCCCACAAGAGCCGAAATTGGCCGAGAACCATGCGCTGCGTGTTCTCGCCACGTTTCTACAGGTGAATAATGACCAAACCTAATATTCTGATCCTGATGGTGGATCAGCTGAACGGTACCCTCTTTCCCGATGGTCCGGCAGATTGGTTGCACGCGCCCAATCTCAAAAAATTGGCCGCGCGGTCGACGCGGTTTGCCAATGCCTATACGGCCTCGCCGCTTTGTGCGCCGGGTCGGGCCAGTTTTATGTCCGGTCAGTTGCCGTCACGCACCGGGGTTTATGACAACGCGGCCGAGTTTCGCAGCGACATCCCGACCTATGCCCACCACCTGCGCCGGGCCGGGTATTACACCTGCCTTTCGGGCAAGATGCACTTTGTGGGTCCCGACCAGTTGCACGGGTTCGAGGATCGTTTGACCACCGATATCTACCCGGCTGATTTTGGCTGGACGCCGGATTACCGCAAACCGGGCGAGCGGATCGACTGGTGGTACCACAACATGGGCTCGGTGACGGGCGCTGGTGTGGCCGAAATCTCGAACCAGATGGAGTATGACGACGAGGTCGCCTATAACGCCAAAGCCAAGCTATACGATCTGGCGCGCGGCAAAGATGACCGTCCGTGGGCGTTAACGGTCAGTTTTACGCATCCACATGACCCTTATGTGGCGCGTCGCAAATACTGGGATCTCTACGAGGATTGCGAGCATCTGCTGCCCGAAGTGGCGGATTTGGGCTATGACAATCAGGACCCGCATTCCAAGCGCATCTTCGACGCTAACGATTGGCGCAGTTTCAACATCACCGAAGAGGATATCCGCAAATCACGACGCGCCTATTTCGCCAATATCTCGTATCTGGACGACAAGATCGGCGAAATCCTCGAGGTGCTCGAAACCACACGGCAAGAGGCGATCGTCCTGTTCGTCTCGGACCACGGCGATATGCTGGGCGAGCGCGGTCTGTGGTTCAAGATGACCTTCTTCGAAGGCTCGTCGCGGGTGCCGTTGATGATCTCGGCGCCCGGTTTGCCAGCAGGCCGGATCGACACGCCTGTGTCCACCATTGATGTGACGCCGACGCTGGGTGCATTGGCTGGCGTCGATATGGCTGAAATTGCCCCCTGGACCGATGGCGAGGATCTGGTTCCGCTGGCCAATGGGATCGAGCGTACAGCCCCTGTGGCGATGGAATACACGGCCGAGGCGTCTTATGCGCCGCTGGTATCGCTGCGCTATGGAAAATGGAAATACAACCGCTGCGCGCTGGACCCGGATCAGCTGTTTGATCTTGAGGCAGACCCGCATGAACGCACCAACCTTGCGGATGCGCCCGAACATTCGGGAACCTTGCAAACACTTCGCGAAAAATCTCAAGCGCGCTGGGATCTGGACCGGTTCGACGCCGATGTCCGCGCCAGCCAGGCGCGCCGCTGGGTCGTGTACGAGGCGTTGCGGCAGGGCGGCTATTACCCCTGGGACTACCAGCCGCTGCAAAAGGCATCCGAGCGTTACATGCGCAATCACATGGACCTGAATATCGTCGAGGAAAGTCAACGCTTTCCGCGCGGTGAATGACCCCATCCTGAAGACCGGATTTCACAAGACGATGACGTACAAGACCCAACCCACCGCCAGCCATTTTATCGGCGGCGAATATGTCGAGGATACCTCAGGCGCGCCGATCGAGGTGATCTACCCCGCCACCGGAGAGGTTATCGCGACGGTGCATGCCGCCACCCCGGCCATTGTCGAGCGCGCGATTGAAAGTGCGCGCCGGGCGCAGAAGGAATGGGCCGCCACCAGTGGCACCGAACGCGGTCGCATTCTGCGCCGGGCGGCGGACATGATGCGCGACCGCAATCATGTCCTGAGTATGCTGGAAACCTATGACACCGGCAAACCCTATCAGGAAACCTCGGTCGCGGATGCCACGAGCGGCGCGGATGCGCTGGAATATTTCGGTGGAATGGCGGCAACGCTGACGGGATCGCACATTCCGCTAAGCGGTGGTGACTGGGCCTATACCCAGCGCGAACCGCTGGGCGTTTGCGTCGGTATCGGAGCTTGGAACTATCCCACCCAGATCGCCTGCTGGAAAGGTGCTCCGGCGCTGGCCTGCGGAAATGCGATGATCTTCAAACCCTCCGAGACGACGCCGCTTTGCGCGCTGAAAGTGGCCGAGATCTTGCACGAGGCTGGTTTGCCCGCCGGGCTCTACAATGTCGTGCAAGGTATGGGTGAGGTCGGAGCGGCACTTGTGACCGATCCACGTGTCGACAAGGTCTCGCTGACCGGGTCGGTGCCGACCGGCAAGAAGGTCTACGCGGCTGCCGCCGCAGAGATGAAGCATGTGACGATGGAGCTTGGCGGCAAGTCGCCCTTGATCATCTTCGACGATGCCGATCTGGAAAATGCGGTTTCCGGGGCCATTCTGGGCAACTTCTACTCGTCGGGTCAGGTCTGTTCGAACGGCACGCGGGTGTTTGTTCAATCCGGCATCAAGGATGCGTTTCTGACGCGACTGAGCGAACGGCTTCAGCAGGCAAAAATTGGCGATCCGATGGACACCGAGACCAGCTTTGGCCCAATGGTCAGCGAAAGACAGATGGAGATCGTGCAGGGTTATATCGCCAAAGGCGTTGAAGAAGGCGCACGCCTGATCACAGGCGGCGAACGCCTTGATCAAGAGGGATTCTACCTGCAACCGACCGTATTCGCAGAGGTCACCGACGACATGACCATTGCCCGCGAAGAGATTTTTGGCCCGGTCATGGCGGTGCTGGACTTTACCGACGAAGCAGAGGTGCTGGCCCGCGCCAACAACACCGAATTCGGGCTGGCCGCAGGCGTGTTCACCCGCGACCTGACGCGCGCGCATCGTGTTGCTGCCGGATTCGAGGCGGGAACCTGCTTTATCAACAGCTACAATGACGCCCCGGTCGAAGTGCCTTTTGGTGGCTCGAAACTTTCTGGTGTCGGGCGCGAGAATTCGGCGGCCGCGATCGAGCATTATTCGCAGCTCAAGTCGGTCTTTGTGCGCATGGGTGATCTTGAGGCGCCGTTCTGAACGCGCGCGAGCATGAGAAGATAGATTGGAACGCTGGGACAGGTTCCGAAATAAGCCCAAGGGCTTAGGAGACAGAGATGGAAGCAGATTTTGTCATCGTTGGCGCAGGCTCCGCCGGATGCGCGATGGCCTACCGGTTAAGCGAGGCGGGCGCCTCGGTTCTGGTGATCGAACATGGTGGAACCGATGTGGGACCGTTCATTCAGATGCCGGCAGCGCTCAGCTATCCGATGAACATGGCGCGGTATGACTGGGGATATAAGTCCGAACCGGAACCACATCTGAACAACAGGCGACTGGCCTGCCCACGCGGCAAGGTGATCGGGGGGTCGTCCTCGATCAACGGTATGGTCTATGTGCGCGGTCATGCCCGCGATTTCGATACGTGGGCCGATATGGGGGCAGATGGCTGGTCCTACGCGGATGTCCTGCCCTATTACAAACGGATGGAGACCTGGCACGATGGTGGTCACGGTGGCGACCCCAGTTGGCGCGGCACCGACGGGCCGCTGCACGTGTCGCGCGGGCCGCGTGAGAATCCGCTGTTCAAGGCGTTTGTCGATGCGGGCCAACAGGCCGGGTATGAAGTAACCGGCGACTATAACGGCGAAAAACAGGAAGGCTTTGGCCCGATGGAACAGACCGTCTGGAAAGGACGGCGCTGGTCGGCTGCAAATGCCTATCTGAAACCGGCGCTCAGGCGCGAGAACTGTGAAATCGTGAAGGGCCTGGCGTCTCGTGTGATCTTTGAAAACGGGCGCGCAATCGGTGTGGAACTGACCCGCGGTGGCAAGACCGAGATCATCCACGCCCGGCGCGAAGTCGTGCTTGCTGCCTCGTCAATCAATTCACCCAAGCTGTTGATGCTGTCGGGGATTGGACCTGCCGCCCATCTGGCGGAACATGACATCGATGTGATTGCGGATCGTCCCGGTGTGGGGGCAAATCTGCAAGACCATCTGGAGCTTTACATACAGCAGGCCTCGCTTCAGCCAATAACCCTCTACAAGCACTGGAACCTGATCAGCAAAGGCATCATCGGCGCGCAGTGGTTGTTTACCAAAACCGGGCTTGGGGCCTCAAACCAGTTCGAAAGTGCTGCGTTCATTCGATCGAAGCCGGGCGTGGAATATCCCGATATCCAGTATCATTTCCTGCCCATTGCAGTGCGCTATGACGGTCAGGCGGCGGCCGAAGGGCACGGGTTCCAGGCCCATGTGGGGCCGATGCGATCCCCATCTCGCGGGGCGGTGACGCTACGGTCAGCGCGGGCCGAGGACGCGCCGGTGATCCGGTTCAATTATATGAGCCACGAACAGGACTGGGAGGATTTCCGGACCTGTATTCGCCTGACGCGCGAGATTTTCGGGCAGGATGCATTCAAACCCTTTGCGGGCAAGGAAATCCAGCCCGGTGCAGAAGTGCAGACCGACGAAGAACTGAACGGCTTTATCGCTGAACACGCCGAAAGCGCCTATCACCCATGTGGAACCTGCCGGATGGGCCGCGCGGATGACAAGCATGCAGTTGTCGACCCAGAGGGTCGCGTGATCGGCGTGGACGGGTTGCGTGTCGCGGACAGTTCGATCTTTCCTCAGATCACCAACGGAAACCTCAACGCGCCCTCGATCATGGTCGGCGAGAAGGTCTCGGACCACTTGCTGGGCAAGGATCCATTGCCAAAGGCCAATGACCGCCCGTGGATTCATCCTGCCTGGGCGACAGGGCAGCGGTGATTTGATCCGCGTCAAAGCGGGGCGACGGGCGGACGTTTAGACCGGTATTGCAACAAGTTGAATCAGGAGCGAACAGAGATGTCCCACACCCCGCATGAACTGGCCGAAGAGTTTCCGGACAAAGTTGACCTGATGAGCCAGCTCAAGCAGACCGACGCACATTTCGCGCGGTTGGCGGACGAGTATCACGAACTCAACCGCACCGTTCATCGGGCGGAAACCAATGTTGAGCCAATGGAAGACCTGGCCGAAGTTGAGCTGCGCAAGAAACGCGCGGTGTTGAAGGATGAAATCTGGGCGATTCTGTCCAAAGCGTAAACGGCAAAAGGCGGGGTTTCCCCGCCCTTTCTATGTAACTTCGTAAGGCAAGGTTCCGCGGGAATGAGCGTCAATTGTCAGGCGACGTTCCAACGGCGGGACCGAACGTTGATGGCAGGTTTGGCGCTCGCATATCCTGCATGAAATCCCGATCGGCTCATAGGCGCTGGCGTTGCCGATATCCAGATTGTCGGCATAGACCAACGCATCGGCGTGCCGTGTTTCACATCCCAATGCGATGGCATAACGGCGAACAGGCGCGCCAAAAGAGCCGCCGGATTTGGACACGTCGCAAGCCAATGAGATATAGCGCACCCCATCCGGCGTTTCCGCCAATTGACGCAGGAAATGGCCGGGTGTTTCAAAGGCACGGTGAACGTTCCACAGCGGACAGGCCCCACCAAACCTTGCAAATTGCAACCGTGTGGCCGAGTGGCGCTTGGTGATCGTTCCGGCCTGATCCACCCGGACAAAGAAAAACGGGATGCCCTTTGCGCCCGGGCGCTGCAGGGTCGAGAGACGATGCGCAACTTGTTCGATCGAAGCTCCGAACCGATTGCTGAGCAATTCCAGATCATGCCGATAATCCTGCGCGGCAGCCAGAAACTTTGCGTAAGGCATCAGCGAGGCGCCGGCAAAATAATTGGCCAGACCGATCTTGGCGATCGAGCGCGCCTCGTCGCTTTGGAACTTTGCGAAATCCAATGTGGCTTCCAACAATTTGTCCTGACTGATCAACGCCACTTGCAACAGTAGCTGAAAGACCTGCGTCTGGGGCGTCGCACGGGATGACAGGCGCAGGGTCTTATCCTGGGTATCATAGCTGCGCAGCGTTTCCATATCGGCAAAGCTGACCCGAATGCCGCGTTCGGTCAGGCTGTCCAACGCGGCCTGACGAATGCTGCCAGCGTCTTCGACACGCATAGCGAACCGTTCGGCGGCACGGTCAACGGCGTCAATGTAGTTGTCGCAATAGTGGAAAAAGTCGCGCACCTCCTCCCACGGGCTTGCCTGAATTTGCGCGTCTTCTCGGCCAAGCGCCTCGTCCAGCGAGGCCAGCCGCTCGTGGGTTTGCCGATAGGTGCGGTGCAATTCGATAAACGCCCGAGCCAGGGCAGGCGCGTTCGAAGCGGTCAGCCTCAGATCCGCCAGCGGCGGAATGTTGTCGGTGAACAGGGGATCGGACAAAGCCTCGCGCATATCCGAAACAAGGCGTTCACTGTCGCCCGTGCTGAGCTCGGTGACGTCCATCCCGAATTCCTGCGCCAGAGACAAAACAACCGTCGTTGATATCGGTCGGTTGTTGTTCTCCATCTGATTCAGATAGGGCAGGGAAACTCCCAGTTTTGCCGCGAACTCCTTTTGCGTCAGGGTCAGTCGCGTCCGCATTTCTCGGAGTTTCGCACCGGCATAGAGTTTCTGAGTCGCCATAGCGCACCTTTGCAGATTTACTATTCGAGGAGGCTAACTTTGCAAACCCTGTTGATCAAGGTATTAAAGCCCCAAATTGCGCTCCCTGCGGATGACTGAAGTGATTGCAAGGATGGCCAATATCGAAGTGGCGAGCATTAGCCAAAGCAAGGGCATTGCCCCGGTTTCTCGGGTCAGCAATGCGCCCGCCAGGGCGCTGAGTGCTGCGCCTCCGCCCAGCATTATCGCGCCACTCAGCCCCGATGCTGTGGCCGCCAGATGGGGGCGCACCGACAGGGACCCTGCGGTTGCATTCGGTATCGCCATGCCGTTGCCCAGGCCGACAAATGTCATGAATCCAAAGAAGCTTAGAGCGGTGCCCAGGTTGGAAAGAAACAATACGGCGGACAGTGCGACCCCTGCCGCGTTCAACCAGCATCCCCAAAGCACCATTTTGTTGACGCCAAACCGGACGGAATAGCGACCGCTGATGAAATTGCCGAAGAAATATCCGATCGCCGGGGCGCCAAAATACATGCCGACTTCGGTTGCGGACATCCCAAATACCACCGTTCCGATATAGGGCGCCCCGCCCAGATAGGCGAAGAATGCGCCAGAGGACAGCGCAGAGGAGAGCGAATAGCCCCAGAACCGCGGCGATGTCAGCAACTCGGGATACTCGCGAAACTGTTCCAGAAGGGTCTTTCCGCTTTTGGCCGTGGTTTCGCCAAAGTCCATATATGTAAGGCCCAGCGTAAGAGCGCCCAATGCAAATGGAAGCCAGAAATTGGCTTTCCAACCAAAGGCTTCCTCGAGCAATCCGCCGACCGCTGGGCCAATCATCGGCACAACAGCCATACCCATCGTGACGTAGCCGATCATCGAGGCTGCCTCGTCCTGCGAGTACATATCGCGCACGGCAGCGCGGCTAAGGACAATGCCGACGACGATGACGGCCTGGCACATCCGAAACACCAGGAAAATCTGCGCTGTTGGTGCGTAAATGCAGCCAAGCGTCGCCAAAAGGAACAGTCCCAGCCCCCACAGCAAAACGGGACGGCGTCCGGCCTTGTCGGCAATCGGCCCAATCAGAATTTGCAGCACGGCATTTACCAGCAGATACAGAGCGATCGACAGCTGCATGACTTTGTAGTCAGTCTCAAAATGCAGCGCCATATTTGGCAGGCTCGGCAGGAAGAGATTCATGCTGAGTGCGGATAACCCGGAAAGCAGCACGAGCGTGGTGATTGTCGGCGGGGACCGATGCGTGGATAATGATCTAAACTGCATGGTTCACATGTATAAGCGGGTTTCCTGGGATTGCCATTCGACTTTGTATTTGCTGACCAAAATTAGCAACTTTGCAATTATCATTTGAACATTTTCCAAAGTTTTGCAAATTTGCTGAAAATTCCTTTTGGCCTTGGTCGCGTAGCTATATGGTTGCGCCAGATTTCACAGGGGACAATCGCCATGAAAGACATCCTTTCCGAGCTTGAAGACCGCCGCAACAACGCGCGGCTTGGTGGCGGACAAAAGCGGATCGACGCGCAACATGCGCGCGGCAAACTGACGGCCCGGGAACGGATCGAACTGCTGGTTGACGAAGGCAGCTTTGAAGAGTTCGACATGTTTGTCAGCCATCGCTGCACCGATTTCGGGATGGAAAAACAAAAGCCTGCTGGTGACGGCGTTGTAACAGGCTGGGGCACGATCAATGGCCGTATGGTCTATGTGTTCAGCCAGGATTTCACCGTGTTTGGTGGCTCTCTGTCGGAAACCCATGCGCAGAAGATTTGCAAGATCATGGATATGGCGGTGCAAAACGGCGCGCCAGTGATCGGAATAAACGACTCGGGTGGCGCGCGTATTCAGGAAGGCGTCGCCTCGCTTGCTGGCTACGCCGAGGTGTTCCAGCGCAACATCATGGCCTCGGGCGTGGTACCTCAGATCAGCGTGATCATGGGGCCATGCGCCGGTGGTGCGGTGTACAGCCCGGCGATGACCGACTTTATCTTTATGGTCAAAGACACCTCCTACATGTTCGTGACCGGCCCAGATGTGGTGAAGACCGTCACCAACGAGGTCGTCACCGCCGAGGAACTGGGCGGTGCATCGACGCATACCAAGAAATCTTCGGTTGCCGATGGCGCGTTCGAAAATGACGTTGAGGCTTTGGCCGAGGTTCGCCGCCTGGTGGACTTCCTGCCGCTCAACAATCGCGAAAAACCTCCGGTCCGGCCTTTCTTTGACGACCCCGATCGCATCGAGACGTCGTTGGACACATTGATCCCCGACAACCCAAACACACCTTACGATATGAAAGAACTTGTCACCAAAATTGCGGATGAGGGTGATTTCTACGAAATTCAGGAAGATTACGCCAAGAACATCATCACCGGTTTCATCCGGCTTGAGGGGCAGACCGTCGGCGTGGTGGCCAATCAGCCGATGGTTCTGGCAGGGTGCCTGGACATCGACAGCTCACGCAAGGCGGCACGGTTTGTCCGATTCTGCGATTGTTTCGAAATCCCGATCCTGACTTTCGTGGATGTTCCGGGCTTCTTGCCGGGGACAAGTCAGGAATATGGCGGTGTCATCAAGCATGGTGCAAAACTGTTGTTTGCCTACGGCGAGGCCACAGTGCCGAAAGTCACCGTCATCACGCGCAAAGCCTATGGCGGTGCCTACGACGTGATGGCGTCAAAACACCTGCGCGGTGATTTCAACTATGCCTGGCCAACCGCCGAGATCGCGGTAATGGGCGCCAAGGGCGCGACCGAGATCATTCACCGTGCTGACCTGGGCGATGCGGACAAGATTGCCGGACATACACAGGACTATGAGGACCGATTCGCCAATCCGTTTGTTGCCGCCGAGCGCGGATTCATCGATGAGGTGATCATGCCGCAATCGACCCGCCGACGCGTATCGCGTGCATTTGCCAGCTTGCGGGGCAAGCAGTTGAAGAACCCTTGGAAAAAGCACGACAATATTCCGTTGTAAGCCACGTGGATGGGTGAGCCCATCCGCGTTTTCCAATACTCGTAAAACAGGACGTCAAAGCAGAACTCGCCACATGACCCTCTGCCTCCGTCATATCTTTGCCGCCACCAACAGCGGTGCGCTTGCGATCCTTGCGGGAAGTGCCAGGTCCAGACGTGGCCTCGGCGCCGCCATGGCGTTGTTTGCGCTGTGTCGACCCGAAGGGTCAGTAGCGCAAAGCCTGTTGCCTGTGCCATCCGGGCAACCTGTCGAACTGAGGAACGTGCTGCTGGACACAAACCCCGGCGAGTTATGGGTGCGGTTTCGTTTTGTTGCACCCAAGATCGGTTCGAACGCGGGGCAAATCACCTATGATGTGGCCATTGTTGATATGGCCCATCTGTGCGAGGTGCTCGCCATTCCCTATGTGGCGCGGCATCAGCTGGATCCTGCGCGCGTGGTTATCTCATTCTCGGACCGGGCGATTGACTTTGGCGTGTCCTCGCCCGAAGCGACGCAGTTTTTCGAAGCGTACCGCCTTGAGGACTCGCAATGTATCTGGGAAGGGCTGTGATCATGAAACAGCATATCATTGGCATTCAGGTAGTTTCCGCAATTGTGCAGGCCGCATTGGTCCGAGGCACACGCGGGCGTGCACTGAATTGCTGCTCTTTGCCTGAAGGGGGGCAATCATGATCAAGCATCGAGGATTTCCGGGGCGTCTTCCGGGAACGGATTTTCAGTTCACCATTCGTCGCGCCAATCCCAAAGGCGTGACGCCGCTGACGCGCCGCGAACGGTTTCGGGACCGTAAACCGGCAGACAAACGCGCGGACGTGGCTTTTCTGACCGCACTTTGGGAGCATTTTGGCGATCAACCCTTTGAGCGCGGCAATCTGGATGCCGGGCGGTTGAGCTGGTTGTTCGGGCGAGAAGTGATTGCGGCCGAGGATCCGTTTGATGCGGCAAGCTATGACGCGTTGCTGGTGATCGACCCGGACGCTGTGCGCGCGTCTTTTCCTGATATCGTTGACGGGAACGGATAGTCGTGCAGGTTGCTGCTGAACATAGAAAAGGTTGCCGAATGGCGTGTAGCGCCTTGGTTCGAGGCACCGAACCAGAACGCCATGTCGGCGCATTTCTGCGCGCTAAATTTTCCGATGCGCGGGTTTCAGCCGGAATCGCAATTGGAAACAATCACCTATTGGCGGTAGAAATTGTACCGGGCAATCTGATCCAGCCGTGCGACTCGACTTTGCCTGCGTCGCACATGCACCTACTATTCCGTACCCCTTCCTTCCGCGGGCAGGCTTGTGTTCCCCACATAGTCCTGTCCGCGGTTTTCTTTTTGCCTATAAAGGGCATAAAACAGCAAAAACCTGCGCATAATGCGCGGGGTCGGGCGTTGATATTGAATAACAACGCCTGTTTGCCCCATCTGCCGTCAACGACGACAAGATACACAAAAGGGCAGACATCATGCGATTCTCGAAACTCATCCTGGCGATGGCAACCTGTGCAGGGCTTGCGGCATGCGGCGACACCACTGGAGAACAAGCGCTGCTTGGCGGTGGTGCGGGCGCAGTGGGTGCGGCCGTCCTTAACTCGGACCCGCTTTTCGGTGCGGTGGTCGGTGCAGCGGGCAACGTCCTGTACTGCAAGGCGCAGAACAACTGTAGATAACGCAAAATTCTTCGGGGCGCGCGCCGTCCCGACCGATATCGCAAAAAACGCCGCCGTGGGGTCGTATCCTCGCGGCGGCGTTTTGCGTTTTCCAAACATCAAGACAAAGGACGTTCCATGTTCAACAAGATCCTGATCGCCAACCGGGGCGAGATCGCGTGCCGGGTCATCAAAACCGCCCGCAAGCTGGGAATTGGTACGGTTGCCATCTATTCGGACGCCGACAAGAACGCATTGCACGTCTCGATGGCGGATGAGGCCGTTCACATCGGGCCGCCGCCCGCCAACCAGTCCTATATCGTGATCGACAAGGTCATGGACGCGATCCGGCAAAGCGGCGCGCAGGCGGTGCACCCGGGTTATGGTTTTCTGTCCGAAAACGCCAAGTTCGCCGAGGCGCTTGAGGCCGAAGGCGTTGCCTTTGTCGGCCCCCCCGTTGGGGCAATCGAAAGCATGGGTGACAAGATCACGTCCAAGAAAATTGCACAGGACGCGGGCGTCAGCACGGTACCAGGTTACATGGGCCTGATCGAAGACGCTGACGAGGCCGTGAAAATCTCGAACGATATCGGCTATCCCGTCATGATCAAGGCCAGCGCAGGGGGCGGCGGCAAGGGCATGCGGATCGCGTGGAACGACGAAGAAGCGCGCGAAGGCTTCCAGTCATCCAAGAACGAAGCCGCGAACTCGTTCGGCGACGATCGGATATTCATCGAAAAATTCGTAACCCAGCCGCGCCATATCGAAATTCAGGTGCTGTGCGACAGCCACGGCAATGGCATCTATTTGGGCGAACGTGAATGCTCGATCCAGCGCCGGAACCAGAAAGTGGTGGAAGAAGCGCCGTCACCCTTCCTTGACCCCGAGACCCGCAAAGCGATGGGTGAACAGGCTGTAGCATTGGCCAAGGCCGTGAACTACGCCAGTGCCGGGACGGTGGAATTCATCGTCGATGGCGACAAGAACTTCTATTTCCTGGAAATGAACACCCGCCTTCAGGTGGAACATCCGGTAACCGAACTGATCACCGGCGTCGATCTGGTCGAACAGATGATCCGCGTGGCCGCAGGTGAGACGCTGTCGATCACGCAGGATGATGTGACGCTGACCGGCTGGGCCATCGAAAACCGTCTATATGCAGAAGATCCCTATCGCAATTTCTTGCCGTCGATCGGCCGCCTGACCCGTTATCGCCCCCCGCACGAGGTTGCTGCTGGCCCAATGCTGGTGAACGGCAAATGGCAAGGTGACGCGCCCGAAGGCGAGGCCGCAGTGCGCAACGACACCGGCGTATACGAGGGCGGCGAGATCAGCATGTACTACGACCCGATGATCGCCAAGCTGTGCACCTGGGCCCCGACCCGCGAGAAAGCCATTGAGGCGATGCGCGTGGCGCTGGACAGTTTCGAAGTCGAAGGCATTGGTCACAACCTGCCGTTCCTGTCCGCAGTTATGGATCACCCGAAATTCGTCAGCGGTGACATGACAACGGCGTTTATTGCCGAGGAATATCCTGATGGGTTCGAGGGCGTCGAATTGCCCGAGGGTGACCTGCGACGCATCGCGGCCTCCTGCGCGGCGATGCATCGTGTCGCCGAGATCCGCCGCACCCGCGTATCGGGCCGGATGGATAACCATGAACGCAAGGTCGGTACCGATTGGGTCGTCACCTTCCAGAGGCAGGAATTCGCCTTGACCACTGATGCCGATCCTGATGGCTCGACCGTGACCTTTGATGACGGCACTGTTTATCGCGTGACGTCCGACTGGACGCCCGGCGATCAATTGGCTGTTCTGGACGTTGACGGCAGTCCGCTGGTGCTGAAGGTCGGCAAGGTATCCGGTGGCTTCCGCATCCGGAATCGGGGCGCTGATCTGAAAGTACACGTACGCACGCCGCGTCAGGCCGAGTTGGCCAAGTTGATGCCGGAAAAACTGCCACCTGATACGTCGAAAATGCTGCTCTGCCCGATGCCCGGCCTGATCGTGAAGGTCGATGTCGAAGTCGGGCAGGAAGTGCAGGAAGGTCAGGCGCTATGCACCGTCGAGGCGATGAAGATGGAAAACATCCTGCGCGCCGAGAAGAAGGGCGTTGTTGCCAAGATCAATGCAGGCCCCGGTGACAGCCTTGCCGTAGATGACGTGATCATCGAGTTCGAATGATCATGCCCGCGCCGTTGCCACAACGTCAAAGGGGCCCGGTGGGTTGCGCCGGGGCTGGCGAGCGCGGTTCGGGTGGTCAGCCACCTTCGCGCCGTTCGCGGATCTCGCGCTGGCGCAAGGGCGTTTTGTCAATCGAACGGCCGATTTCACGCACGCTCCACGGGGATGGTTTGCGCAGCTTGACGACGCCATCCTTGTCAACAAAGACCATCTGGAACCCACGCGGGCGCAACTGCGACCGGATCGGGGATCGGGCAGACGGATCGGTATCGGTCAAGACAACCACATCACGATCCCGCATCGCCTCTTCGCCCTCGATCAGCATGTCGAGCTGCTGTTGGAACCGCGGGTCGGCGGGCGTGTCGGCAAAAACGACAATCGGACGGCTGACCCAGAGAAATTCGCTCAGGTCGCTGTCCGCTGTGGGGCGGACATATTCGTCCTCGGCAGGTGCGGTCCCGTCGGCGGCCAGGGCGGCCAGCGGGAATAGTGCCGAGAAAACAAGGGCAAGCGTACGGATCATGGGGCCTCCTGTTCCATCGAATATAGCCCCTGTTCCGCGGAATGCGACCGTCGGAATGCGGATGGACGTCAAAAAAGCGTACGCGTTTGGCGTTGTGGTGGATTAGGCGCATGGAAATCACACTGCATTTCGGGGCGCATCGCTGCGCCACCACCAGTTTTCAGGAATACATGCGCCGCAATACGCCAACGCTGGCCAAACAAGGCATCTTGTTCTGGGGGCCGGAGGAAGTCAGGGAAACCGCCCTGCATGGGCTCAAGTCCATGACCAGCGAATCCCACGCCACGCTGCAACGAGAGCTCGACCGCTGCGAGGCGCAAGGCATCACACATCTTCTCGTCAGCGAAGAGAACTTTCTGGGCATGATGCAACAGAACCTCAATCGAGGAGAGCTTTACCCCGAAGCGCAATTGCGCGCCCAATTGGTAGCTCGGGCTTTCGGTAACCGCGTGACCCGGATTGGGCTGAACATTCGTGCGCTCAGCGAATATTGGATTTCGGTCACCAGATATGCAGTCCGAAACAGGAAGCATTTCAACGGAATGCTACGCTGGAAAAAGATCGCTCAACATGATCGGAGCTGGCAGGCGGTGGTTTCAGATCTTGCGCACGCCTTTCCTGAAACACCCATACTGGTACTCCCGTTCGAGGAGTTTTCGGGCCGCTCGAACATGCAATTGGCGCAACTGGTGAGCATAGAAGCCCCGACCGATGGGGCGGATCTATGGCTCAACAAAGGTGCAGAACAGGTCGTGCAAGACCCAAACAGCACCCAGCAAATGAAACTGTTGACGAAATACGCGGATGACCTGTCGTGGCTGGCATCCGGAGCTGACGGGTTGGCATCGCTATGCGTCCTGCCTGAAACAGCTCGTGGCTCTGCCGCGCCCGCTTGAGAGAGAATTGACAAGAGGATTAAGCAATGACCGACACAAAGGACTGGCAGGCGTTGGCTGAAAAAGAGCTGCGCGGTCGCCCGTTGGACGATCTGACGAAAGAGACGCTGGAAGGGATCAATGTCAAACCGCTCTATACGCAGGATGATACCGCCGATCTGCCGCATATGGGATCGTTGCCCGGCCTTGGTCCGTTCACCCGTGGGGTAAAGGCTACGATGTATGCCGGGCGTCCCTGGACGATCCGGCAGTATGCGGGTTTTTCGACCGCCGAGGAATCAAACGCTTTCTACCGCCGCAACCTTGCCGCAGGTCAGCAGGGCGTGTCGGTGGCGTTCGACCTGGCGACGCACCGGGGCTATGACAGCGACCATCCTCGCGTGGTCGGCGACGTTGGCAAGGCCGGTGTGGCGATTGACAGTGTTGAGGACATGAAGATCCTGTTCGACGGCATCCCTCTGGACAAGGTCTCTGTCTCGATGACCATGAACGGCGCGGTGATCCCGATCCTGGCCAGTTTCATCGTCGCGGGCGAAGAGCAAGGGCACGACAAGTCCGTCCTGTCCGGCACCATTCAGAATGATATTCTAAAAGAGTTCATGGTGCGCAACACCTATATCTACCCGCCCGAGCCGTCGATGCGGATCATCTCGAATATCATCGACTATACGTCGAACGAGATGCCGAAATTCAACTCGATCTCGATCTCGGGCTATCACATGCAAGAGGCCGGGGCGAACCTGGTGCAGGAACTGGCCTATACTCTGGCCGATGGGCGCGAGTACGTACGCGCTGCGACCGAGGCTGGGATGGACGTCGACAAGTTCGCGGGCCGTCTGTCCTTCTTCTTCGCCATCGGCATGAATTTCTTCATGGAGATCGCCAAACTGCGCGCCGCGCGTACGCTTTGGCACCGGGTGATGACCGAGTTCGGGGCAAAGTCAGAGCGGTCGAAAATGTTGCGGACCCATTGCCAGACCTCGGGCGTCAGCCTGCAGGAACAAGACCCCTATAACAACGTGATCCGTACCGCTTATGAGGCGATGAGCGCGGTGCTGGGCGGCACCCAGTCGCTGCACACAAACGCGCTGGACGAAGCAATCGCGCTGCCCACGGATTTCTCGGCCCGCATTGCGCGGAATACGCAGTTGGTGCTGCAAGAGGAAACCGGCGTGACCGACGTGGTCGATCCGCTGGCGGGCTCGTATTACATCGAAAGCCTGACCAACGAGCTGATCGAAAAGGCCTGGGCCCTGATGGAAGAGGTCGAGGAGATGGGCGGCATGACCAAGGCCGTGGCTTCGGGTATGCCCAAATTGCGGATCGAAGAAAGCGCGGCGCGGCGTCAGGCGATGATAGACCGGGGCGATGAGGTGATCGTCGGCGTCAACAAATACCGCAAGGAACAGGAAGACCCGATAGACATTCTGGACGTCGACAACGTCGCTGTTCGCGAAGCTCAGGTCGCGCGTCTGGAGCGTATCCGCGCAACCCGGGATGAGGCCGCGTGCCAGCACGCGCTGGAGGCCCTGACCAAAACCGCCCGCGAGGGTGGCAACCTGCTGGCCGCTGCTGTCGAAGCCGCCCGTGCCCGCGCATCCGTAGGAGAGATCAGCATGGCAATGGAAAAGGAATTCGGCCGCCACCGCGCCGAGGTCAAAACACTGGCCGGTGTTTATGGCGCCGCCTATGAAGGCGACGAAGGCTTTGCCGCGATTCAGAAGTCGATCGAGGAGTTTGCCGAAACCGAAGGTCGCCGGCCCCGCTTGCTGGTGGTCAAGATGGGTCAGGATGGCCACGACCGGGGTGCCAAAGTGATCGCCACGGCCTTTGCCGATATCGGGTTCGACGTGGATGTGGGCCCTCTGTTCCAGACCCCGGCCGAGGCGGCTCAGGATGCAGTGGACAACGATGTGCACGTGATTGGCATCTCGTCTCAGGCGGCCGGGCACAAGACGCTTGCGCCGCAGTTGGTCGAGGAGCTCAAGAAAGCCGGGGCTGAGGACATCATCGTCATCTGCGGCGGTGTGATCCCGCAGCAGGACTATCAATTCCTCTACGATCACGGCGTCAAGGCGATCTTTGGTCCCGGCACAAATATCCCCGAGGCCGCACAGGACATCCTGAACCTGATCCGCGAGGCACGTGGCTGAAGCCTTGGAAATTCGAGATTTTCGAGACGAAAACTCTTGTGATACAAAGCCTTCAGCGAAGACTTGGGTCGTAAGGGCAGCGCGTTTTCGCGCTGTCTTTTTTTGATGCAGCAGGAGGGCGCCAATGCAACTTGATCATCTGGCCGTGTCCGGGGAGACGCTGGACGAGGCGGCGGCCCATGTGGAACAGGCGCTTGGTGTCCGATTACAGCAAGGCGGCAAACACGCAAAGTTTGGCACCTACAACCGGCTTCTGGGTCTTGAGAACGGGCTATACCTTGAGGCCATCGCCATTGACCCGGATGCGCCACCCCCGGAACATCCAAGATGGTTCGATCTGGATCGGTTCAATGGGCGCGCACGGCTGACCAACTGGATATGCCGCGTGACGGATATCGAAAGCGTCACCATGCCCGATGGCCCGGTTGCGCCGATCGACGTTGAACGGGGCGCGTTGCGGTGGCGTATGGCAGTGCCGGGGTCAGGGCGATTGCCCTTCGACAATCAATACCCGGCGCTAATCCAATGGCGCGGCGATCTGCACCCCGCCGGAATGCTGCAGGCCAGCGGTTGCCGCTTGCGCCGCCTTGTTGTCTATCACCCCGAGGCGTTGGAGCTTGCACGACTGCTCGGCAAACTCGACCTGATCGAATTCGACACCGGCCCTGTCGCGATGCGGGCCGAATTCGATACGCCCTGGGGCGGGCGTGTGCTGGAATGATCGTCCGGGCAGCTAAAACCGCGGACGCGGCTGCAATTGCGGCGATCACAAATGCGGTTATCGAAGATACGCTGATCACATTCACAACGGCACAGCGGTCGACCGAGAGCATTGCCGAGGACATCGCCGCGCGATCCGGTCGCTATCTGGTTGCCGTGTCAAATGATCAGGTCGTTGGCTTCGCAACTTATGGCCCGTTTCGGTCGGGGCCGGGCTATGTGCATACCCAAGAGCACTCGATTCAGCTTGCGCAACAGGCGCGCGGGCAGGGGACGGGTCGTGCCTTGATGACCGCGCTTGAAGATACGGCGCGTGCGGATGGGGTTCATGTTCTGGTCGCCGGAATCTCTTCGGCCAACCCCGGAGCGATTGCTTTTCATGCGGCGTTGGGGTTTTCCGAGGTGGGTCGCATGCCCGAGGTTGGCCGCAAGTGGGACCGCTGGCTTGATCTTGTTCTGATGCAGAAAATTCTTTCTCCAGATCGCACCTGACAGTCGCGACATCGCGCGTTAGGGTGCGCCCATGTCGATCTGGACCCGAATATCCGATGCCATCAGCGCGCTTGCACAGGGCGAAAGCCTGACGGCCGTTTTTGAGAAACTGCGCACCCCGCCGGAACGCTCGGTTGCGTTTGCCATCGCTGTCATTGCGCTGGGTGCAAAAATGGCCAAGGCCGACGGGCAGGTGACGCGCGACGAAGTTACCGCCTTTCGCGAGGTTTTTCAGATCGCCCGCGATGACGAGGCCGGCGCGGCCAGGGTGTTCGACATGGCGCGCACGGATGTGGCGGGCTATCAAGACTACGCCCGCAAGATCTCGCGGATGTTTGGCGATGACAGCACAACGCTTTGCGATCTGATGGAGGGGCTGTTTCACATCGCCATGGCGGATGGGTTCTACCATCCAAACGAGAACGAATTTCTGGAACAGGTCAGCCGAATATTCGGCCAGACCGAAGCGCAATTCATGGCGTTGCGCGCACGGTTCGTCCCTGATGCGCCAAACGATCCCTATACGGTTCTGGGGGTCGCGCGCGACATGCCGATCCCCGAGATTCGTAAGGTCTGGCGGCAATTGGTCCGCGACACGCATCCAGACGCGATGATGGCACGAGGCGTCCCGGAAGAGGCCGTGAGGTTGGCGGAAAAAAAGATGATCGACATCAACCGCGCCTGGGACGAGATCAACGGTGCAAAGGTCTAGGCCATGCGTCTGGCGACCTACAACATAGAATGGTTTGCCAACCTCTTTGACCGCAACGATGAGCTGATCGCGGATGATAGCTGGTCGGGCCGTCACGACATCACCAAGGTCCAACAGATTGAAGCCATCGCCAAGGTGCTGACCGCATTGGATGCAGACGCGGTTCTGGTTGTCGAGGCGCCGAACACCGGAAAGTCGCAAAACACTGTCCGCGCGTTACAGCGATTTGCCGAGGCTTTTGATCTGCGAACGGCACATGCGGTCATGGGGTTTCCGAACGACACGCAGCAGGAATTGGCCTTGTTGTTCGATCCCAAGGTTCTATCGGTGCGCCATGACCCACAAGGCGAACCAGCCGAGGACACCGGCAGCCGCGATGCACCGCGTTTTGACACTGTGTTTCGTATCGATCTGGATGTGGACGCGACCGAGGATCTGGTGCGGTTTTCGAAGCCTCCGATGGAACTGGCGGTTGAAACCGCCGGAGGCCACGCCTTTCGCCTGATCGGGGCGCATCTTAAGTCCAAAGCGCCTCATGGCGCAGCCTCGCGCGACGAAGCGATACGGATTTCGATTTCCAACCGGCGCAAGCAATTGGCTCAGGCGATATGGCTGGCGCAACGGGTCGCGGAACATAGCGCGAAAGATGAGGCGGTGATACTGCTTGGCGATTTGAACGACGGGCCGGGGCTGGACGAATTTGAACATCTGTTTGGGCGTTCCTCGGTCGAGATTTTGCTCGAATCCGGGCTTTATGATCCGCACGCGGTTCAGGCGCATGGCCCTCGGGCACATACCGCCCTCTCCACCGCGCGGTTCGCCCGTCCGGGCGAGGGCCGGTATCTTGAGGCGCTGTTGGATTACATCATGGTCAGCCCGGAATTGCGCGCTTATCGGCCAGACTGGCGCATCTGGCATCCGTTCAAGGACAGCACCTGCTATAACGCGCCAGAGCTGCGCGAGGCTCTGCTGATGGCGTCAGATCACTTTCCGGTAACGCTGGATATTGATCTGTAACCTTTCAACCAAGCCGGTCATCCCTTATATTTGAAGCATGACACGCTTCCTGATGATCCTAGTTGTTTGCGTCGGCCCGGCCGCTCCTGCCTTTGCGCAGGACGACGAACCAAAATCGCTAATGGAGCGGGGGGCGGAACTGTTCCTCGAGGGACTGCGGGAAGAAATGGAACCCACGTTCGAGGATCTGCGCGGGCTTGCCGATCAGTTCGGACCCGCCATGCAGTCCTTTGTTCAGGAAATGGGTCCTGCGCTGGCAGAGCTCGCTGCGCAGGTCAGGGATTGGAGCGCCTATGAAGCGCCCGAGATGCTGCCCAATGGCGACATCATAATCCGCAAGAAACCAAAGCCAGATCAGCCTGAAGTGCAAGAACCGGCACCCGAGGGTTTTACCGATATCTGAGACACGCGCGTCAGCCGCGCATGATGACCCGGGTTTCCGACTTCAGCGCATTTGCGAGGGAATTGAAACGCACCTCGGCCACTTCGTTGAAGAAAGGCGTGCCGCTTTTGGGCAATATCAGATCAAGTTTCTGCTTTTTCGGAAAGTACCGCAGCTGACCCATCGCCGCATCTGGTTGCATCCGCAACATCGCACCAAACCGCATGGCTTTGCCTAAAATCTCGGCCTGTTTCTGTTCGCGCTCATCCAATAGCTCATACAGAGGCGTGAACCGGTCGCCTTCACGCTTGTTGCGATAGCGGTGCTGCAGCGCCAATCCGATAAACACCCGTTCCGCGTGTTTGAGCCCGCTCATATTGGCGCGAGTGACGTATTCAAAGCAGACCTCGGCGCGGTAATCGGGATGGGCGCGCCAGCTGACATCGTGCAACAGGCAGGCTGCCTTGATCAGACGAATCTTTTGCTGCGGAGCTGACTTGAACAGCGGCATCACGAAATCGAACAGATGTTTGCCGAATCCCGGCTGCCGCGCATCTTTGGATTCGGCGAAGCGGCTGGCCTCGATCAGCGGGTCCCGGTCGCGCAGACGTTGCGGCATTTGCTGGTACAGCAACCCCTCACGGATACCATAGCTTGAGATGGCGATGTCTTTGGGTTTGAAGGTTCGGATCAACCGGGCCAGCACATCCATCGCATAGGGAATAAGCGCCATCCGCGAGCTTGAAACGCCTGCTTGGCTGCGCAATTTGTCCGGGTCGCTCTTTTCGATGAACTTGATGGTTTCACGCACCGATTTGTGCGTCATCCGGTATTCATGCAACACGTTCAGCGGGTACCCCCTGCGCAGCATGTCCAGCCGCGCGAAGGCACGCCAACTGCCGCCGACCAGAAACAGACGATCGCGCTGCGGCCCCATCTGGTCCCGCATCTCTTCAAGCGTCTTTTTGATATGCGCCTTTCTGGCGCGTCGCCCGCCTTTGATATCACGCAGTTTCAACGGACCAAGCGCCGAGGTCATCCGGCGGCCCACCTCGCCTTCGCCGATTTCGGCCAGTTCGACAGACGATCCGCCGATGTCGCAGATCAGACCATAGGCCCCGGGCCAGCCCAGCAACACGCCCTGGGCAGACAGGCGGGCCTCTTCTTCGCCGTCGACGACATTGATGGTCAATCCGGTTTGCGCCTTGACCTGTTCGCAGAATTCCGGGCCATCTTCGGCCTCTCGCACCGCGGCGGTGGCAACCGCGTGCAACGCAGGCAGCCCCAGATCCTTGGCGAGCGCTTGAAAACGCAACAGGGCGGCCATAGCACGCTCGCGCCCTCGGGGGTTCAGGCGACCGGTATCGGACAGGCCAGCGCCCAATTCGCACATGACCTTTTCGTTGTAGAAATAGGCCGGAGACCGCGCCGCGCCGTCAAAAATAACCATTCGGACCGAGTTAGATCCCACATCCACAACTCCGACCCGCGACAGGGCCCGCGCGCCGGGATCGTCGAACAGCGGTTTGCCAAACACACCGTAATCCGCTGCGTCAGTCTTGGCGGTTTGTTTCATTGTGTCCCCAGTCCTTTGGATCACAGGATGCGAAATCGTCCGATCCGGGTCAATCATCCGTATTGTCCGCCGACTGCAACGCATTCAGGCTGCGCGCAGCCAACGCGCGGGTGATCTCGCGCTTTTCGGTCAGGGCGAGGTCGTCAAGATACCCGACCACTGTGGCCGCTGTTTCAAAACTGCGATCCATATGCTTGACCAGATAGGCGATCACATCGGGGCCCGGGTTCAATTGTCGATCGACAAATAGCTTGGCAAGCACCGCACCAAGCAGAGCGTCATCGGGGGCTTCCAGCGCAACATGGTGCGCACCTTGAACCCGGCTGTGCAGATCGGCGAGTGTAAGGCCCCAGAATTTCGGAGCAACCCGTCCGGTCATCAGCAGCGCGTTGCCTTCGGCAAGGGTCAGGTTGTGCAGGTGAAACAGGGCATTCTGCTGTTCCACATCCCCAGCTATGACCGGCACATCCTCGACCGCAACGGGTTTGCTGGCCAGGTCCGGGACGTCTTCGTACCGCAGCGCCGCCGCTTGCACAATTTGTGCACCGGTTTCAGCGGCCCAGACATGTGCCAAGTGGGTCTTGCCCGCCCCAGCCGGTCCGGTCAGAACCAGCTTGTTTCCGGGCCACGAAGTCGCCGAGATCATCGCAACGGCCAGCGCATTTGCAGGTGAGACAAAAAAGTCCTCGCGCCCCAAGGCTGTCTTGGACGGAAGATCGAAACTCAGTTGAGTGGCCATTTACTCGGGGTCCTGCGTCGGTCCTTCAAGGCCCGTGTATAGGCGGCTATGCAAATATTGCTGCGTGCCAAACCGCGCCAGAACGCCAAGGGCCGCGGCCACCGGGACAGCGACCAGCATCCCGACAAAACCAAACAAAGCGCCAAAGACCGACAGTGCCAACAACAGCCAGACCGGGTGCAGACCAACCGAACTGCCGACCAGTTTTGGGGTCAGGAAATTGCCTTCGGTCACCTGGCCCAGCATGAAGATACCCGCGACCATTGCGACGTGCACCCAATCCCCCCAGAACTGGAACAAGGCCAGACCAATAGCCAGCGCCCCCCCGATCAACGCGCCGAGATAGGGGATAAAGGTCACCAGCCCAGCGATGGCCCCGACAATCAGGCCAAACTGCAAGCCGACGACCATCAAGGCAATGGCGTAATAGGTGCCGAGGATCAGGCAAACGGTGCCCATTCCGCGCACGAATGAGGCCAGAACAGCATCAATCTCTCCCGCCAGGCGCATGATCGTTGGGGCGTGGTCGCGGGGCAACAACTCGCCAATGCGGGCGATCATGCGATCCCAGTCCAGCAGCATATAGACGGCGACAACCGGCACGATCACCAGCAGAACCACTACGTTGATGGCAGATCCGACCGAGGCCAGCACGGTTTGCAGAACATCCCCAGTTTTGGATTTCAGCGTTTCACCGAACGAAACAAGCATCTGGTGTGTGCTCGATTCACGGTCCAGCAGCGAAGGGAACTGTTTCTCGATGAAAGCCCGCAATTCCTTGAACAGGCTGGGCATGACGTCGATCAGGTCCAGCAGCTGAGTGATCAGCGCAGGAACCACCATCACGATCATCAGGACAAATGCCAACACGCCGACAACGGTGATCAACGCAGTGGCCGCAACCCGGGAGAAGCCCAGCTTTTCCAAGCGATCAGCGACCGGATCCAAGAAATAGGCAATCGCGCCACCGATAACAAAGGGCAGCAGCACGTCGCCGAGCAGCCACAGCACCACGACAAAAACCGCAGCGGCAACGCCCCAGTACCTTAGCTGATCCTTCACCGGCAAAGCCATGGCGCATTCCCTTGTTGCACAGCGTTGCCGTGTTCTTGGCCCATGACGCCTTGCGATGCAAGCGGTTCATGGCGCGCGCCTTTTTGACACTTCAGTCGGCTAGTGTCCCCAGTTCCGGCGTGTCGCTCGTCGCTGTTTCGTCGGGCCAGTTGGTCCGCCAGATCTCGGCCGACCAATGTCCGCTATGCACCGCAGGCCGGTCGAATCCGGGCAAGGCGGGCAACAGGGGCGCGACCACCACATCGTGACGCGGGACCGCGAAGTAAGGGAACGAGTACCGTTCCTTGCCGGACCGATTGACCACACGATGCGGCGTCGATTTCAACCGCCCGCCGGACCACAGCTCCAACATATCTCCGATATTGACGACAAAGCCTCCGGGCGGGCAATCGGGCGTGATCCAGCCTCCATCGCGGGTCTGCACCTCCAGCCCGCCGACCGGATCGGGGGCGATGATTGTCAGTGCGTCGGTATCCTTGTGCGGGTGGATGCCGTAACCACCCTCGTCAGGGGCCTGAGGCGGGTAATGCAACAGGGTCATGTTGGTCATCGGGTCGCGGAAAGCATCGCATAGCGTGTTAGGTTTCAGGTCGAGGCCAATCTCAAGCGCGCCCAGCAGAGCTTCGGCTACACGATCCAGCTGCGACCAATAGCCCAGCAGAATCTCGCGTGCCTCTGGGATTTCGCGAGGCCAGCGATTTGGGCCGTAAAGCGCACATTCCTGCCGGATCGATGCGCCTGCTGCCACTTCGTAATGCAGTTTGTAGCCTTCGTATTTGTCCGCAACACCCGACCCGTCATTCGGTGAGAAAAACCCCATCGGGATGTAGCCGCGATAGTTCTCGCGGGTGATCGCCTGGTCCCATTTGCGCGATTCCTCGATGTCGAAAATCGCGCGGACCACCTGTCGGACCTGATCCACAGATTGCTGGGATATGCCGGTTCCAGTGATCGACAGAAACCCGATGCTGGTGCAGGCATCCATGATCCGTTGGACAACGCTATCACGCGCTGCCATATCGGACTCCGCCAACGGCGCGATGTCAATGGTTGGAATCTGCACCATCAGTTGATCCTGACCCCCTGGCGTTGCAGCTCTTTCTGGACCGGGGCAAGGTCCATCTGGTCAGGATCCTGATTGGATTTCAGGGACAGCGCGGCAGCGATGCCCGCGCCCTGTCCCATGACCGCGCAGCAGGACATGTTGCGCGTCGCTGCGTGTGCCACCCGGTCCGACCCATGTGAACGTCCGGCGACCAGCAGACCCTTTACGCCCTTCGGCAGCATCGAGCGATAGGGGATCTGCATATACCGCCCGGTGGTGGGTAGGATCAGAATGCCGTAACCGTCGATGAATTCAGGGTAGATGCCGATCGAATCCTCGAACCGGCCCTGATGGCGGGCATCGTCCTCGGTCATGTTGTAGACGGCGTCGATCTTGCGGGTGTCACGGATGCCGATGGTCATTCCGAAATTTCTGAGCCGTGCGTTTTCGCAGCCTGGCATGAAACGACGCAGCGCTTCGATCGCCAGCATGGATTGTCGGCGCCCCTCGATCTCGCCTCGGGTCAGGCTGTCGGGGTCGGTTCCGTCGATCTCATCCAGATGAATGAGGTTCATATAGGTCAGCTCACCGGTATCATGCATGGCTCCCCAGGTGCCCGCGATGGTGTTCAGATGCGGTGGGATCAAACCCTCTTCGATGGCCTGCTGGAACGGTTTCTTGACGAAGGGCGAGAACATGTCGTCCTCTTTGCCCGAGGTTTCGATATTCCATTCGCCGCCGCCGCCCCAGTCCTTGTAGGTCTGCGGGTCAGATTTGATCCCTTCCATAAAGGCGCGCTTGTCGACGCCTGCCAGATGGAACATGACCGAGGCAGCCATCATGTCCTCACGCGCCGTTTTGAATGTTGGCGCACCCGCACGATGCGCCACGTCCGCGTCGCCAGTAGCGTCGATCACCACGCGGGCCAGAATGGCCTCGCGCCCGGCCTTGGATTCGGTGATGACACCTGTGATCCGGTCGCCCTCCATGATCGGAGCAACGAACTGCCGGTGTAGCATGGGATGCACGCCGGCTTCTTCGACCAGCTTGTCCGCAACCAGCTTGAACCCTTCGCTGTCCAGTTCATAGCTGAGCGACTGGCTTTCCGGCACCGCCGCGCCCATATCCTTGGCGCGGGTTTCGAATTCCATGCCGATCCCACCGGCCTCGACTGTCTGTTCGTGACGATACCAGGCAAAGCCTTCGACGCCGACAGCGGTGATGTTGCCACCCATGCAGCCGAACCGGTCCATCAATGTAACCTCGGCCCCGGCGCGCGCCGCTGATAGCGCAGCCGCCAGACCCGCAGGGCCGGACCCCACTACCAGCACATCGGTCTTGTGAATGACGGGGATCTCGCGGGCGGGTTCGGTGATTGTCTGCATCGCGGCCTCTGTTGACTTGTCGCTGTGTCAGGTTTGAGCGTCCTGATTGGCAGGTCAATCAAAAAACCGACTGGTCCCAAGTCGCAAAAACACCAATGCGCGATTGCCCCCGGCGGGGCTTTGGCATAATCACCGTTGAAGTCGAATTCTTTGCTTTGAAGGTCAAACAATGCGCCTCAGCCGTTACTTTCTGCCCGTTCTCAAGGAAAACCCGTCCGAGGCTCAGATCGTCAGCCATCGGCTGATGCTGCGCGCGGGCATGATCAAACAGGCCGCCGCTGGTATCTATTCCTGGTTGCCGCTGGGGTTCAAAGTGCTGCGCAAACTGGAAAACATCGTGCATGAGGAACAGGCGCGGGCGGGCCACATCGCGATCCAGATGCCGATCCTGCAATCGGCCGACCTGTGGCGCGAATCCGGCCGGTATGACGATTACGGTCAGGAAATGCTGCGGATGAAAGACCGGCATGATCGCGACATGCTGTATACGCCGACCGCCGAGGAACTGGTGACCGATATCTTCCGCGGCCATGTCAGCAGCTACAAAGACCTGCCGCTGACGCTCTATCAGATCCAGTGGAAATTCCGTGATGAAATCCGTCCGCGTTTCGGCGTGATGCGGGGGCGCGAGTTCTATATGAAAGACGGCTACAATTTCGACCTCACCAAAGAGGACGCGCTGCACGCCTATAACCGCCATCTGGTCAGCTATCTGCGCACCTATGAGCGTATGGGCCTGCAAGCCATCCCCATGCGCGCCGATTCCGGCCCGATCGGCGGTGATGACACGCATGAATTCCTGGTGCTGGCCGATACCGGTGAGTCCGAGGTTTTCTATGACAGCGCCGTCACTGACCTGACCTTTGGCAATCGTGAGATTGATTACGACAGCCGCGAACAGTGTCAGGCGATCCTGGAAGAGTTCACCTCGAAATACGCCCGCACCGACGAAACCCATGACGAGGCGTTGTTCAATCAGATCCCCGAGGAACGCCGCCGCGTTGCGCGCGGAATCGAAGTCGGCCAGATTTTCTATTTTGGCACCAAGTATTCCGAGCCCCTCGGCGCGACCGTGCAAGGCCCTGACGGCAAACCTGTTCCTGTCCATATGGGCAGCCACGGCATTGGTGTCAGCCGCCTGATCGGCGCAATTATCGAAGCCAGCCATGACGACAAGGGCATTATCTGGCCCGAAGGCGTGACGCCTTTCCATTGCGGCATCGTGAACCTGAAGCAAGGTGATGAAGAGGCGGATGCGGCCTGTGACAAGATCTACGGCGCGTTGACCGCGCTGGGCCTTGAGCCGCTTTATGATGACCGCAACGAACGGGCAGGGGGCAAGTTTGCCACCATGGACCTGATCGGCCTGCCGTGGCGCATTACCGTTGGCCCGCGCGGTCTGAAAAACGGTGTGGTCGAACTGACCAGCCGTCGCACTGGCGAAAGCGAAGAACTTAGCCCCGAGGCCGCCGTGGCGAAAATCGCTGAGATTTATGCCGGCATCGCCTGAACAAGGCGATGCGTGCGAAACTTATGAACGGCTGACTGTTGGCCGAGCGGCCAGCAGATCGCCATCTGCGTCATGACCCCGGGCCACAACGATTGGACGGCCCATGCGGCTGACCAGCTCTTTCAGGTCCAACCCCAGAAACCTTAGCCCGCAGACGCGTTCGTTTGTGGCGCGATCTGTCACGCAGAGCGATCCCTGACGAAACGCGAGACGATAGCCCTTGTCCCGCATTATGTCAGCCAGGCTTGCCCAACTTGCGGCGGTTGCGAACAAAGGACGGATCGCCGCACGCAGCAGCGCCGCTGTTTCACAATCCAATTCTGATGATGCTTTGCGGGCCAAAACAGGGCCCGATTCATAAATGTTCTCTTGAATACCCATGAGCGACCTCCCGCTCGTAACTCTTAAAACTGTGTCCCCCGAACTTTAGGGTGACAAAATTACACAAAATAAGCAAACCGCGAAATAAAGTTACGCCTTAAATGTTGCTTTATGGACTCGCATTATTGCTCAACTACTCACATTGACTTCATAGCTGAAACAATAAGCCCTTGTCTGTGAAGGGCTTCACAACTGGCGGTATATCGGAAAAGAAATACATTCTCGGCTGGCAAGAGTGGTTTTGCCAGAATCCGAAGACTGATTCGGAGTTTCTGAATGCAGGGGCCTGTTTCTCGGCGAGCGAAGGCGCCTGGCGTGGTGGGAATGGCACTACTGGCTTGACCATCCCGCGAAATGCCGAAAGGGTCGCCGCAAAACAATTGCCGGAGCAGTAATGGCCAAGACGCCCCCGCCTTTTGCCCCATTCGAATGGAAAATCGCCTGGCGCTATCTGCGCGCCCGCCGTGCCGAGGGCGGTGTCAGCGTGATGACGTGGATTTCTTTGATCGGAATTACGCTGGCGGTTTTCGCGCTGATTGCGACGCTTGCCGTGCGCTCGGGCTTCCGCTCGGAATTTGTCGGCACCATTCTGGGGGCCAATGCCCATGTGACCGTCTATTCCGCGGGCGAGATCGATGCGCAGGGCCGTGTTGACCGGACCATTGAGGACTACGACGGCATGGCGACCCGGATAGCCGAGGTGCCGGGCGTTGAACGCACCGCCCCGCTGGTTAAAGGGCAGGTGCTGCTGACCAATCGTGACCGCAGCACTGGTGTCGAAGTCTATGGCATTCGCCCGGACGACCTGTTCAGTCTGCCCGGTATTGCCGACAGTGAGCAGGCTTACGGAGACCTCTCGCAGTTTGAGAACGGCATTGCCATCGGCTCGGGCGTAGCGCGGGCGATCGGGGCGACCGTTGGCGACAAGATCAAGATGACGTCGCCCAATGGGGTCAAGACCGCCTTTGGAACATCGCCTCGCGTGAATGCTTATGACGTGGTCTATGTCTTTTCCGCAGGCCGCTATGACATCGACCGCACGCGGGTCTATATGCCCTTTGCCGAGGCGCAGAGCTTCTTCAACCGCGATGGCGTCGCGGATGAGATCGAGGTCATGGTCGCGCAGCCCGAAGATATGAACCCAGTTCTGATCCCAATATTGGACGCTGCGGGCGAACGCGCGCAGTTGTGGACGTGGAAGGATGCCTCGGGCGGGTTCCTGCGGGCGCTTGAGGTTGAGGACAACGTGATGTTCATCATCCTGTCGATCCTTGTTCTGATCGCGGCGATGAACATCGTTTCCGGCCTAATCATGTTGGTCAAAAACAAGGGCAGGGACATTGGCATCCTGCGCACAATAGGCCTGAGCGAAGGGTCGGTGCTGCGCGTCTTCTTCATCTGCGGGGCATTCACCGGCATCATTGGCACGGCGATGGGCGTCATTCTTGGCTGTCTGTTCGCGCTTTATATTGATCCGATCTTTTCATTCGTGAACTACGTGATGGGCGGCGGCGTCTGGGACCCGGCGATCCGGGGTATCTACGCTCTGCCTGCGGAACTGCACCTGTCGGATGTGCTCAAGGCCATCGGGTTGTCACTTGGGCTTTCTTTCCTAGTTACATACTTCCCCGCCCGCCGCGCCGCGCGGCTGAACCCGGTTGAGGCGCTGCGCTATGAATGACGTAACTTTGCGGCTGAGCGGCCTGATCAAGACCTATCTCAAGGGCACGCCGGGCGAGGTGCAGGTACTGCGCGGCGCAGAACTGGAATTGCGCGCGGGTGAGGCGGTTGCCTTGGTTGCCCCGTCCGGAGCGGGGAAATCGACGCTGCTGCACATCGCCGGGCTATTGGATTCACCGGATGCGGGAACTGTCGAGGTTGCAGGGCAGTCCGTCACCGGCAAAGGCGACCGCACCCGGACTGCGGTCCGCCGGCAGGATGTCGGCTTTGTCTACCAATTCCATCACCTGCTGCCTGAATTCACCGCGCTTGAGAATATCGTGCTGCCGCAGCTGGCCAACGGTGTCTCGGAAAAGGCGGCCACGGATCGGGCCATGACCTTGCTTGGTCGGGTCGGCGTGGACGCGCGCGCCGATCATCGCCCGGCGGCCCTGTCCGGCGGCGAACAGCAGCGTGTGGCCTTTTGCCGGGCGCTGGCCAACAATCCACGCGTTTTACTCGCGGATGAGCCAACTGGGAATCTGGACCCCGAAACCTCGGACCAGGTGTTCGACGCTCTGATGAGCCTTGTGCGCGAGGCGGGGCTTTCGGCGCTGATCGCCACTCACAACTTTGAATTAGCCGCCCGTATGGATCGGATGGTGCGGTTGGACGCGGGGATGCTCAGGCCAGTTGAGTGATGGCGACCCCTGCGGCCATCACCGCGATACCGCCCGCGCGCATCCATGTCAGCGGCGTCACCTGTGCGCCAAACAGCCCATAATGGTCAATCGCGGCGGTGCTGATCAACTGCCCCAGCAGGACAAAGAACACCGCGTTTCCAACCCCGAAATGCGGCGCGACATGGGTGATGGACAGTACGTAGAACGCGATCAGAATGCCCGCCAGAAACAAGTGTTTTGGGGCCTGCGCGGCTTTGGCAAACGCTTGGCCTCCCGGCATTACCAGCAACACCAGTGCAGATGCGGCAAAAGCGATCGCAAACAGGATAACCGCCGCCGCAGTGGGCGAACCGATCAACCGCCCAAGCGCCGCGTTCAGCGCCGCTAGGATCGGAATGCCGATTCCGGCTGCCAGCATGATCGCTGCGTATTGTGTCATGAGGTGCCCCCGAATGTGCCGATATCGTTGATCTGGATCATTGCGGCATCGCGTCTGTCCGGCAAGCCTGTAAATGTCTGATTGCGGCGGAGGATATGATGACGAATTGGTTGCTCGGGTCCATGAGCCTGGCGCTGGTCACGATGGCAGCGCAATGCGCCACAGCGCAGGATGGCGAAACTGGCGAGGAAATCTATCAGCACTATTGCGCAACATGTCACGGGCTGGACGCCACCGGACACGGCCCCATGGCGGGCGTGCTGGTAATTCAACCGACCAACCTGAAGGCACTGGCCGATGCGGAGGGCGTCTTTCCCACTGCGCGGGTCGTGGCCAGAATCGACGGGCGTGACCCTCTGGTCAGTCACGGCAGCCCAATGCCGGTTTACGGCCCCTTTTTCGAAGGGCAAGACACGGCGATCAAAACGCCCGAGGGTCAGCCCATCCTGACCAGCCGACCGATTGCCGATCTGGTCACCTATCTGAAAGACTTGCAGACTCGCTAGCGCCTCACCGGCAGATACCTTCGATTTCGGCCCCGGCCCAAGGCAGCAATACGTCGCTTTCGCGCCGGCTTGCGGGCAGGGCAGCGAGGTCGAAATGCGGTTTCAGCATGTCATGCAGGCGTTTCGTGCGCGGCGCTCCGGGATCCAGCGCCCGGCAACACACATATTCTTCGACGATTGAGCCTTGTTGTTCGTAACCATAGGCCAGAAAGTCCGGCGAGGTATCCAGATCGAACAGATATGGGTCAGGCTCACGGCCATGCTCGGCCGCCGCACGCAGGGGGTGATAACCGGTTGTCCTGCGATTTTGCCACTGCCAGACATGCGTTACCTCATGCGCCAGCAACATTGCAGCGATCAGGTTCATCTTTTCGGGGTATTGCGACATGTAATCGTCCAGATACCAGTCCCTGGTGAAATACACCCGGTTGAACAGGGCCACCGCCGCAGGTTTGCCCGTAACGGTTTCGGTCTTAACCGGCGGCAGTATCCGTTCGCGGCAGGCCAGACGTGGGCGCGCCTGACGGGTAAAGGTAATTGCGGCAACCGGCGCGCCTTTGACGAGGTGCACCCGATCCGGGTTAATTGTTTCGCCGTGAATGTTCCCGATAAATGCGCGTTCCTGCGAGGTCATTTGGCGACCGCAGGAAACAAGAAGGATCAGGATCAAAACGAGAAAAACGCGCAGCATGAGGCAGAGCCTAATGCGCGCGGGCGGCGCTGCAAGCCGTTTTCACAGGCTCATGGCCAAAACCCGGCTGATTTCCGTAAGTGACCTACCGGATTGAATCATCCATGTATTGAACGCCTCTTGCACGGCGGCCATAGCCTTCTTTGACGTTGCGGCCTTGTCGATGACGCCTTCGGCGATCAGCCGCGCGGTGACATCTTGTGACAGGATGAAACTGTCGCGCCCGGCAAAGCGCATGGCATATTGCGCCGAGGCCCCACCCAGCCGCGACCCGCGCTTGCCCAGCATCGCCAATAGGCCGACGTAGTCGGTCGACGGCCATTCGCCCAGAATCTTGCCTGCGCCCCCTTCATCGCGGAGTTCCAGCAGAAACGCCGCGTTGTCGCGGACGGTCGCGATCTTGGTTCCGTTGCGGACGATCCGAGTGTCTTGCAGCAGCGCATCAAACTTTTCATCATCCATGAAAGCACAGCGCCCGATGTCAAAGCCGTCAAAAGCGGTTTCGAACCCGTCCCACTTGGCCTCGATCACCTTCCAGCTGAATCCGGCCTGAAAGATGGTTTTGGTGATAATGGAAAGCCACCTGTCGTCCGGCATCTCCGCCAGTTCTGCCGCAGGTTTGGGTTTGCTCAAGCCGCTCTCCAATGCCTCTGCGCCACCGTGGCGACCTGCGGCCAATTCGTAGATTTCATCAAAGTGACGCATGATGTTTGCCCTCCACGTGGCAAGTGTTGCCGCTTTGTTCGCGCCTTGCAAGAGCAAGCCCCCAAACGCGTCGTAGAGCCAAGGGTAAAGCGGTCAAAATCGATGGGTGATATTTATAATTGACTGGTCAATCAATTTCCCGCAATCTGCCGCCATCCAAAGACCGGAAATACCGTGCCGCGCGTGGATGGGGTGGTAAAGACAGAATTGCGCTGGCCGACCCGGAGAATTCGGCAGCGTCAGCAAATGATGTCTTTTCTTATCGTCCTCAACTCGTGCATGTTGCGGTACGATTTCGGTAACAGAAATACTTGCGGACGAGTCACTGCTCGGCGCGGGTCAATGAAAAAAGACAGGGAGAATTTCCATGAAAAAACTAGGTGTCAGCCTTCTGGCTTTGACTGTGGCAGGTGCCGCAAGCGCAGCCGACATGGGTGCCGTGGACGAACCGATCAAACTGGCAATCAACGAATGGACAGGCCAGCACGTCACCACCCACGTTGCGGGCGAAATGCTCAAGGCCGCAGGCTATGATGTGGAATATGTGACCGCAGGCATGATGAACCAGTTCCAGGCGATTGCCGACGGCGACATTGCTGCAACGCTCGAGATCTGGTCGTCCAACGTTTCGGACGAATACGCCAAGAAAATTGACGAAGGCACAGTGGTTGAAATCGGTGATCTGGGTCTGGATGCCAAGGAAGGCATCGCTTACCCGGCACACGTTGCCGAACTCTGCCCGGGCCTGCCCGCTTGGGAGGCGCTGAAAGACTGTGCGCAGGTCTTCGCAACAGCCGAGACCTTGCCCGGCGGTCGTCTGGTTGACTATCCCGCCGACTGGGGAACACCGGGCGCGGACCGTATGACCGGCCTGGAACTGCCGTTCAAAGCCGTTCCTGCCGGATCCGAGGGTGCGCTGATCGCAGAACTGCGCGCCTCGACCGAGCGCAAGTCGCCGCTGTTGATCACCTTCTGGCAGCCGCACTGGGCGATGTCGGCCTATGACGTGCAGTTCGTTGACCTGCCTGCGGGCGAAGAGGCGTGCTTCAACGATCCCGCATGGGGTCCGAACCCCAACGCGGTGAACGATTGCGATTTCTCGCCGTCGCGCATCTTCAAGGCCGGCTGGAGCGGAATGGAAGAGAAGTGGCCCGCCGCTTACGAAATCCTGACCAACTATCAACTGGCAGTCGAAGATCAGCAACCGATGATGGGCGCGATCGACGTTGACGGTGGTTCCGTCGAAGAGGTCGTGGCCGCCTGGATGGCAGAAAACGAAGGCAAATGGCGTCCGGTCGTAGATGCCGCAACCCAGTGAGCCCCTCTAAGTGACTGACGCGAATACGCCAGCCATTGCCTGCCAGAATCTCTGGCAGGTCTTTGGGCCCGGCGCTGAAAAAGCCCTGACCGACGCGCTGGCTCGGTCAGGGAATGACGCCGACAAAGCAGCCACCGAATTGCGCGACGAGGGGTTTATTCCCGCGGTGCAGGACGCAAATTTCGAGGTCCGAGAGGGTGAGCTGTTCGTTATCATGGGGCTCAGCGGGTCGGGTAAATCCACGCTGATCCGGTGTATCTCGCAATTGCTGCCCGGAACGGGTGGTGAAATCCGTGTGGATGGCGAAAATGTCATTGGGGCCTCCAAGAAAGCGCTGACGGAACTGCGCCGCAAGAAACTGGGCATGGTGTTCCAGCATTTCGGCCTGTTTCCACACATGACCGTTGCAGAAAACGTCGCCTATCCGTTGCGCGTTCAAGGGACTGGCAAAAAGGAACGACTGGCGCGCGCGCAAGAAGTGATTTCGCTGGTCGGGCTGGAAGGGCGCGAAGACAGCTTTCCCCGGCAATTGTCCGGCGGGCAACGTCAGCGCGTGGGCATCGCTCGTTCGCTGGCTGTGAACCCCGATATCTGGTTTCTGGACGAGCCGTTCTCGGCCCTTGACCCGCTGATCCGCCGACAATTGCAGGATGAGTTCCTGCGCATTCAGGCGACGCTGCGGAAGTCCATCGTCTTCATCACACATGACATTCAGGAGGCGCTGAAGCTTGCCGACCGGATCGCCATCATGCGCGACGGTAAGATCGTGCAGATCGGCACGCCGACGGATATCGTGCTGCGCCCGGTGGACGATTATGTGCGCGAATTCTCGAAAGATGTTGCCAAGGGGCAGCACGCCAAGGTCGCCTCGGTCATGCGCGAGGATGGCGAGCGCGGGCCGGATGATCCTGGCCTGACCACCGCAATGACGCTGGACGCCGCACTTGCGCATTGCATGGAACTGTATGAACCGGTTCCGGTACGCGATGCCGAGGGCAATATTGTCGGCACCGTTCATCCATCCGATCTGGCTGCCGCCTTGCAGGTGGATGAGACATGAGTCTTGCAACGGACATGCCCGCGCAAAACACGCGGCTCACCGCGGGTGCGCAGGCGGCGCTGATCACGCTGATCGTCGGTGCGGTCTGCCTCGCGCTTGAGGGCGTCGCGCCATGGTTGGGCAAATGGCCCACAGCATGGGAATTGCCTGCAACCCAATGGGTCGGGGCGTTTCTGGATTGGTTTCTGAACGGAATCAAACCGGCGGCTCGCCTGTTTTCCGATGTCATGGCCTATCCAATGAACTGGGCCAATTTCGTATTGGGCAACACTCCGTGGCCGGTTTTGATCGGCATCGTCACGGCGCTGGGCTGGTATCTGGGTGGTTTGCCGATGGCGGCGCTGGGCTTTCTGGGGCTCAGCTTTGTTCTTGCATCTGGCTATTGGGCCGAGAGTATGAACACGCTCGCGCTGGTTGCGGTTTCGGTGCCCGTTGCACTGGTTCTGGGCGGGGCGATCGGGATTCTGGCCAACGAAGTGCCACGCGTGAAGACCTTTGTTCAGGCGGTGCTGGATGTGATGCAGACGGTGCCGACCTTTGCCTACCTGACACCGTTGTTGTTGTTGTTTGGCTTCGGTCCGGTTGTTGGCCTGATCGCCTCGGCGATCTATGCCGCGCCGCCTATGGCGCGAAACGTGATGCTGGGCCTCGAACGGGTTGAGCCCGAGATCAAAGAGGCCGCGATCATGTCCGGCGGCACCCGGTTTCAACAGCTGTTTCAGGTCGAAATCCCTGCCGCGACAACGCAGATCATGGTCGGTGTGAACCAATGTTTGATGGCGGCCCTGTCGATGGTCATCATTGCCGCCGTGATCGGCGGGTTCAACGATATCGGCTGGGAAGTCCTTTTGACCATGCGCAAGGCTCAGTTCGGGGAATCTCTGCTGGCCGGTCTTGTGATCGTGGTCTTTGCGGTGGTCATCGACCGGATGAGCGGCACTCTAGCGACCGAGCGCAAACGATATGACCAACGCATCGTCTGGGCGGTTCTGGGTTTCGCTGTGCTGTTCACGGCAATCTTCTGGGCCCGGTTGCCGAATCCGTCTGACCTGACGTTGCTGGACCCGATGGCACAGGCGGTCGATAGCGGGCTGACCGCATTCACCCAAGCCAACGGGCCGTGGCTGGATGCGCTCAAGAACAACTCGCTGTTCTATGTGCTTCTACCTTTGCGTATCGGTTTGGATCAGGCGGTGCTTCCCTTCACCTGGGGGTTTCAGTGGACCCCGGCCATGAGCTTTGGTCTGTTTGCCTTTGGCGGTGCAATCGCGCTGCTGATGGCGTGGCGCGGTCGCCTGACGGGCGGGTTGATTGCGCTGATCCTGATCGGAATGCTGGAAACTGGCATCTCGAACCTGCCGTGGCCGTTTGTTCTGACCGGGGCTGCCGCGCTGGGCTGGGTCGCCGGTGGTTGGCGTTTAGCGGCGTTGGTGGTTGGTCTTCTGGCCACGATCCTGGTGTCGGGCCTGTGGGAACGGGCTTTGCTGTCGCTCTATCTGAGCGGTGCAGCGGTCTTTACCTGCGCAGTCATTGGAGGTCTAGTCGGCCTAGCCAGCGCAGTCTGGAAACCGGTCTGGAGCGTTGTGCGCCCGATCTGCGACATGCTGCAAACGATCCCGCTGTTCGTTTTCCTGATCCCGGTGCTGATGGTGTTTCAGATCGGCGAGTTCTCGGCCTTCCTGGCGATCTGCGCCTACGCCATCGTACCGATGATCCGCTATACGCGGCACGGGTTGGTCAACACACCGGATGAGATGATGGAGGCCGCCATTTCCAGTGGCGCAACCGACTGGCAGATCATGCGGGATGTGCGGGGGCCCTATGCCGCGCCGACGATCCTGCTGGGGCTGAACCAGACGATCCTTTATGCCTTCGCCATGTTGGTGATTGCGGCGCTGATCGGCACCACCGGATTAGGCCAGTCCATCTATCTGGCGCTGGGCCAGGCGGATGTGGGGCTGGGCATTTCGGCCGGTGCGGCGATGGCAATTCTGGCATTGGTCGCCGATCGCATCGTGCAGGGTTTTGCCGAAGAACGCCGTCAGGCGTTAGGCCTGTAAGAGCTGGGACAGGGCGATCTGATCGCCCTGCCGCAAACTTGATTTCGAACAAGGACGGCACGACGCCCGGCGCTTAAAACGCCCTCAAACACGTTCGGAGGTCACATGGCGGGTTGGGGCAGTTTTAGCGCAGCATTGGTCCTGTTCATGCTCAGCCACGCCGTCCCGGCGCGGCCAAAACTTCGCAATCAGTTGATTTCTGCGGTGGGGCGGCAGGCGTACTTCGCCTGCTATTCCCTGATGTCGCTGGGACTGCTTGCATGGCTTGTCGTGGCTGCCGCCAATGCGCCCTATGTCGAGGTCTTCCCGCCCCATCCTGTCTTGCGTTGGGTCCCATCGTTGATAATGCCGATCGCCTGTTGGCTGGCGGTCGCGGGGCTTTCGATCCAAAATCCATTCTCTTTTGGTGGTTTGGGGGGCAAACCGTTCGATCCCGACCAACCGGGCGTTCTCAGAACCACACGTCACCCCCTTTTGCTGGCGCTTTTGTTGTGGGCGGTTGCCCACCTTTTGGCGAATGGCAGTCTGTCCCATGTGATCCTGTTTGGCCTGTCCGCAACTTTTGCGGGGCTTGGAATGTGGATGATCGACCAGCGAAAATCACGCAACATGGGGGATGAATGGGCGTGTTTAGCCCGTAATACCGCGCGTATTTCTGTACGTATGCCACGGCCCTGGCCGCGCCCCTGGATATGGCTTGCCGCAGTTGTCGCATTTATGGCCCTGCTATACCTGCACGCGCCCGTGATCGGTCTGTCGCCGCTCCCTTGACCGTGCCGAGTGGCCGAACAGACCGAACCGTGCTAACTGAAATATCGACTCTACTGCTTTTGGGGATTTGCAAATGCATCTGGCCTATGTCACCACCACAGACCGCGGCGCAACCGACCGGTTGCTCAGTGCCGTGGCCGAACGTTTGCTGGACAGAGGGGCCAAGCTGTCCGGCGTCGTTCAGACCAATACGGAATGTGCCGACAACAGCAAATGCGACATGGATCTGCGCGTGCTGCCGGATGGCGAGACCATTCGAATTTCACAGTCTCTGGGAACCCATGCACGCGGTTGCCGCTTGGACCCGGCGGCGTTGGAACAGGCGGTTGGTTACGTGACCGCATCCCTGTCGGACGCTCCGCAATTGCTGATCATCAACAAATTCGGCAAGCACGAATCGGATGGTCGCGGATTTCGCCCCGTGATCGGTGAGGCGCTGGCGCAGGACATCCCGGTTCTGGTTGGCGTCAACGGCCTGAACGCGGACAAGTTTCAGGAATTCACCGGGGAAGGGGCCGAGGCACTTGAACCGAATGTCGACGCGATTTTGGACTGGTTCGAGCGCATCGACACGCAAAGGAACGCAGCCGCGTGACCAAAGCTGCTGCTGTCCGCTCATACAGGTGGACAGCGCACCATCTGCTGGTCAAATTCCGATCTGCTATCGTGTTGGAGAGATGGTGGGCGACCCTGGAATCGAACCAGGCGTGCGTCTCCGCGAGGGAGTTACAGTCCCCTGCCACACCTTGCGGCCTGTCGCCCACTGTCAGGCGTTGCACCTGACGTGGAGGCGTGATTACTAGCGCGCCTAAGAAGCGTCAACAGGAAAATACCGCTTTGACGCAGGAAACGTATGTCCCGGCCCGGAGGCTCAAGTCATGAAGAAACCCAAGTGGGTCGTCCAGAAGGAACAGGCGCGAAAAGCGACTGCCGCAGAAACCGTTTGGCTGTTCGGACTGCACGCCGTACGCGACGCTCTGATGAACCCGAAACGGCAGAAATTGCGTCTGATCGTGACCCGAAACGCGCAGGACAAACTGGCTGAGGCGATAGCATTTGCCGGGATTGAGGCGGAAATGGTCGATCCGCGCAAATTCACGGCTCCGATTGATCCGGGGTCGGTGCATCAGGGGGCCGCGCTCGAGGTCAAACCGCTGGATTGGGGTGGATTGGCCGAAAATTGCATCGGGCAAGAAAACCCACGCGTGCTGCTGCTCGACCGGGTCACGGACCCGCACAATGTGGGCGCTATTCTGCGCTCGGCCGAGGTGTTGGGCGCCAGCGCCGTGATTGGCACACGCCACCACTCGGCCCCGGAAACGGGCGCTTTGGCTAAGACCGCCAGCGGCGCGCTGGAACGTCAGCCCTATCTACGGGTGCGCAATCTTGCGGACACGATCACCGAATTGCAAGGGATGGGGTATCTGGTGCTCGGACTGGACGGAGAGGCCGAAGAAACCATCGAGACCGCGCTGAAAGATCGCAGGGATCACCCTGTGGCGCTGGTATTGGGGGCCGAAGGTCCTGGGCTACGGCAGAAAACAAAAGAAACCGTTGATATGCTGGTCAAGATTGACGCGGCGGGCGGATTTGGGTCACTGAATGTCTCAAATGCAGCCGCAATTGCCCTATATGCATCTGTGAGCAGATAAGAGGAGGCCGCCATTCCCGCCCCGCAGAAAATCGCCACATGCTGCTATTGCGGCACCCGCGCTGCACTGGTCCTGAAGGGCAGGCAGCAGCATGAGCTGAGCTGTTCCAGTTGCGGCGCGCCGCTGCATAACCTCAAGATGATGCCCAAAGCCAAGCTTGAGAAAGCAGTCGAGTATAACGGTGCCAAGAAAAAGACAGCCAAGCCGAAGAAAAGGAAGAAATCGCTGTTCTCGAAAGTGCTGGACGAGGCATGGGACGTGATCGAGGACGTCTTCGACTAGGTTTGCCACAGCTGTTCACATCCCTGTCATAGGGGGTTTCGACACTGCGCGAAAAAACGCATCTTATGGCATTCGGATCAGAGGTGGATGGAACTCCGATGTTGTCGAGACGAGTATTTTTGGCGGGTTTGGCATGTGCCGCAAGCGCACCCTTTGCGCTGGCTCAGGCAGAGCCGATGTATTTCTCGGCTGATGGTGCCGCGCTGTCGGGCTATGACGCAGTGTCCTATTTCAGCAATGGACAGCCGCTGCAGGGTCAGGCCGGCATCGCCGTGATGTGGAAGGGCGCGGTGTGGCATTTCGCATCTCAGGAAAACCGCGAACAGTTCGAGCGTAACCCGCGCGCATTTGCGCCGCAGTTTGGCGGTTATTGTGCCTTGGCGATGGCGCAGGGGCTGCTGAGTTCCACCGATCCAAAGGCTTGGAAAGTCGTCGACGGTCGGCTTTACCTGACGCACTCGCCGGCGATCGAAAAGCTATGGGAACGAAACGTGGCCGAAAACATCCAAATGGCCCAGCAGCATTGGCCTGCGATCCTGTATGATTGATCGGCAGACTTCCGCCGTTTGTGTTTTGTCATCACAAAAATGCGCGCTCCCCCTTTTTTTTCGTCAACTCATGCCTAAATGTCACAGTGACCGCGGATCGGAACTGCCGCGGGTCATTTCACTGTCCCTCGTTCCAACAACTGGCGCTCAGGCATGGCCTGGGCGCTTTTTTCTTGGGACCAGACCGCATAGGTTTGCGCTATGAGTGAATATTCCGATGAATTCCTGAAGACAATCTTGCAACGTACAAAGACGGTTGCGGTTGTGGGCGTGTCGATGAACCCGGTTCGGCCCAGCTATTACGTGACGCGATACTTGTCGTTGAAAGGTTTCCGGGTCATTCCGATCAACCCGGGTCATGCAGGCACGCAGCTTTTCGGACAGGCCGTGCGGGGATCACTGGCTGAAATTTCCGAACCCGTTGATATGGTGGATATCTTCCGGCGCTCGGAATCTGTGCCACCCATTGTCGACGAGGCGCTGGAGCAGTTTCCCGATTTGCAAACCATCTGGATGCAGATCGGTGTGTCTCATCCCGAGGCAGCGGCCAAAGCGCAGGCGCGCGGTGTGGATGTGATCATGGATCGGTGCCCCAAGATCGAGTATCAACGCCTGTTTGGCGAGCTGCGTATGGGCGGATTCGCAACCGGTGTGATTTCTTCAAAACTCTAGCTGTTCAGTTGGCGGCAAGCGGTTTCAGGCGGGCGACCTGTTCCTGCCTGCGGCGTTCCAGAACAACCTCGCGCGGCACCCAGTCATAGCGGGTATCTTCGGGCAAAGGGGCCCAGTACAGCACGCCGCCATACCGCCACGGGTCCAGCACAACCCCGTCAAACATCGAATCCCCTTTTCGGCTGATTATCGCCGTGCTGTGATCGATTCGGAGCGGGTTGTCCGCGTTGGCGATGGCGCGATGCAAGGTCAGGGTCTCAAAGCCCTCTTGTTTCAAACGGCGCTCGATATCCTCGGCCCAATGCCAGCACAATCCGCGCGGGCGCAGGCCCTTGTTGACCTTTGCGTTGTGGATCAGCGGCGGATCGGTGATCTCATATTCCTGCACGAGCTGCGCTGTGTAGGAATAGGCGATCAGCGCCGCGCGGTTTGCCTCTTCGGGATCAACATCGGGGCCCAGATCACGGATTTCCGAGGCTAGGCGCTGTACCTCATCCCCGGTCGTTGGGGGCGGGGTCGCACAGGCCGTCAAGGCAAGCAAGGCACATACAAGGGCCAGAAGTCTGATCATTTGCGCGTCCTTCGGTCCATTGCGCGGTGATGGAGGATCATAATCGTTCGGACGCTGCGACGGAACCCGTCCGCTTACCCTTTGGGCCGTGCCGCTTTTTCCGCGATGCCACTGGTGCCTTGACGCCGGGCAAGTTCCGACAGCACGTCATCCAGGGCGACGTCTCGCGCGGCCAGCATGACCAGAAGGTGATACAGCACATCCGCCGCTTCGGCGGTCAATTTTTCATGATCGCCCTTAATCGCCTCGATAATCGCTTCGATTGCCTCTTCCCCGAATTTCTCGGCGCATTTCTCGGGGCCCTTTGCCAACAGCTTGGCGGTCCAGCTGCTGTCTGGGTCGGCCCCTTTGCGGGCTTCGATCGTGGCAGCCAGATCGTGCAGAATGCTCATGTCAGCCTCATGGGAATGCCCGCAGCAACCATATGCTCTTTGGCCTCGCGGATGGTGTATTCGCCAAAGTGAAAGATCGAGGCCGCAAGCACGGCACTGGCGCCGCCTTTGGTCACGCCCTCGACCAGATGATCCAGATTGCCGACGCCCCCGCTTGCGATCACCGGCACGTCCACTGCGTCGGAAATGGCGCGCGTCAGCGGCAGGTTGAAGCCCGCTTTGGTGCCGTCGCGGTCCATCGAGGTCAGCAGGATCTCTCCCGCGCCCTTTGCGACAACGGTTTTGGCGAACTCCACCGCATCGATCCCGGTGGGTTTGCGGCCACCGTGGGTGAAAATCTCCCACTTGCCGGGGCTGACGGTCTTTGCGTCGATGGCGCAGACGATGCACTGGCTGCCAAACTGGTCCGCCGCTTCGGCGATGACATTCGGGTTGGCAACGGCCGCCGAATTGAAACTGACTTTGTCGGCACCCGCCAGCAGCAACGCACGCACGTCGTCTTTGCTGCGCACGCCACCACCGACTGTGAGCGGCACAAAGCACTGCTCTGCCGTGCGTCGGACTACTTCGAACATGGTGCCCCGATTTTCGTGCGTGGCGTGGATGTCCAGAAAGCAAATCTCATCCGCACCGGCGGCGTCATACGCCTTGGCCGATTCCACCGGGTCGCCCGCGTCGCGCAGGCCGACAAAGTTCACACCCTTGACCACGCGGCCATCGGCGACATCCAGACAGGGAATGATACGGGTTTTCAGCATCTCGGCGTCCTTTGTTGGCGCACCTCTACCGGCAAAGCCCTGCCGATGCCAGACTTGTGATTGTCACGCGGCTGAAACCTGTGAAAACTGTTCCTAAATTCATCAGGAGATCAATAAGATGCGTAAACTCTTTCTCACGACGACATTCATACTGGCAGGAGCGGTCGCGGCGATGGCTGACGATATTATCAAAGTGAGCACGGACAAATCCGTGCAAGAGGCGATGGACGCGCTGGAAGCCGCCGTCGGTAATGCGGGCGCGACCGTTTTTGCGCGTGTCGACCACGCGGCGGGGGCCGAAAAGGTCGGCACGCCGATTCCGCCCAATCAGGTGCTGATTTTCGGCAACCCCAAGCTTGGCACGCCCGCAATGCAGATCGACCCGCGCGCCGGTTTGTTCCTGCCCCTTAAAGTTCAGGCCTACGAGGATGCAAACGGGCAGGTTTGGCTGGCCTATGAGGACCCCAAGGAAACCATGGATGAGCTGGATGAGGTCGAAAACTCGCCAGTTGTCGAAAAGATGCGCGGCGCGTTGAACAAGTTGACGGCGGCTGCGGCGCAATAGCCCAAGAAAACCCGCCGCTATGCTGCGACCTGGCAACGCCGCCATCTCGTGCAAGGCGCTGATTTTGCGCGCGCACCTGTTTTTTGGTAAGTGTTGCACAGTGTTCCCGGCAGCCGTTGGATAAGTGAAAATGAGACAGAGATTGAGAACTGTTATGCTGGCAGTCGGCCTTATTTCAGGATCGACGGGGGCGAGCTTTGCGCAAGACTTCATGTCTCAGGAAGAGCTTTTGGCAACGATCCCTGGATCAACCTTGTCCGGGATCTCCAATACTGATGGTGTAACGCCTTGGGTTCAAACCTATCAGAAGGGCGTAAAAACAGGAGAGGCCGCCGGATCGTTCGGCGGCCGGCAATACAAAGCCACTTGGGCCGTCATGGGCGATCTATGGTGTGAGTATTGGGACGGCGGTTCCGGTTGCTGGCAGATTGAGCGCACCGAAGCAAAGGAACTGCAAATCTACGAGGCGGGCCGACCCCTCCTAAATCGTTGGAAGATCGAATAGCGACGTTCGGCCTGACCTAATCTCTGAGCGCCGTTAGGGCCTCCTTAAGATCAATCGCCCCATCATAGAGTGCGCGACCGGAAATCGCACCATTCAGACCCGCGTCACAGTCCCTCAGGGCGATAAGGTCTGCGACCGAGGAGACACCGCCAGACGCAATCACCGGGATCGAGACAGCGCGGGCCAGCGCAGCCGTGGCCTCGATATTCGGTCCCTGCATCGCACCGTCACGGTTGATGTCGGTGTAGATGATTGCCGCGACGCCTGCGTCTTCAAAGCTGCGGGCCAGTTCGGTGACCTGTACATCGGTTTCTTCGGCCCAGCCCTTGGTGGCAACCATACCGTCGCGGGCATCGATGCCGACCGCGACCTTGCCTGGAAAGGCGCGGGCCGCTTCGCGCACCAAGTCGGGGTTTTCGACGGCAACCGTGCCCAGAATCACCCGGGCCAGGCCTTTGTCGATCCAGGCCTCAATCGTGGCCATGTCGCGGATGCCGCCCCCTAGCTGGGCGGGCACGTCGCATTCTCTTAGGATCGCCTCGACAGGTGCGGCGTTGACCGGCTGTCCCGCGAAGGCGCCGTTCAGATCGACCAGATGCAGCCATTCGCATCCCGCCTCGACAAAAGCGCGCGCCTGCGCGGCCGGGTCGTCGTTGAAAACGGTCGCCTTGTCCATTTCACCGCGCAGCAGGCGCACGGCCTGGCCGTCTTTGAGGTCGATGGCGGGGTAGAGGATCATGTCGGGCGGCCCTATATCACTGTTACACGCGCGGGATATCGCACAGGCGGGGCAGGGGATGCAACGCGACGCTAAGTCAATCTTGCCCGACAGCTATTAGCGGGTCAGACTGACCCCAAAGCAGGGAGAATATCATGAAGACACTAACGCTTGCGGCGGCTTTCACCGCTTTGGCCACGAGCGCCTTTGCCGATGATCCGGTTGACGGCCTGTGGAAAGTTGGACCGGGCGAATCTGGTGGCTATCTGCATGTATCAATTTCGGAATGTGGTAGCGCCATTTGCGGGACGATTGATTCCGCGTTTGATGCGCAGGGCAATCAGTTGCTGGAATATGAGAACCTTGGAAAACAGCTCATCTGGGACATGGTTCCTGAAGGTGGCGGCGACTATGACAACGGCAAAATCTGGGACCCGCAAAAAGACAAGACTTACAAGTCAAAAATGTCGCTGGATGGTCAAAACAAGCTGACCGTCAAGGGCTGCGTTGCCGGTGGCCTGGTCTGCCGTGGGCAAACCTGGACGCGGGTTCAATAGACGCTCAGGGCGTCCAGGTCAGGAAATTCCCGATCATGCGCAGGCCCACATCCTGGCTTTTTTCCGGATGGAACTGCATTCCAACCATGGTGTCGCGGCCGATCACGGCCGTGACCTCCTGGCCATATTCGACGTGAGCCAGCCGTTCCGCCGGATCCGCTACGCGGAACTGGTAGGAGTGAACGAAATAGACATGATCTCCGGAACTGACCCCGGCAAAAACCGCGTGGTCGCTGTTCAGAATCAGATCGTTCCAGCCCATATGGGGCACTTTTAACGAACTGTCCGACGGCTCGATCCGCACCACGTCGCCCGAGACCCATCCCAATCCATCGGTTTCGGTGTACTCGTGCCCCTTGGTCGCCATCAGCTGCATGCCGACGCAGATGCCAAGAAACGGGCGGCCCTTTTGTTCGACCGCCTCGACCATAGCGTCATAGATGCCTTTGTGGCCGCGCAACTCGGCGGCGCAGGCAGGAAAGGCCCCGTCTCCGGGCAGGACCAATCGATCCGCCCGCGCGACAACATCCGCGTCAGAGGTTACGACAACGTCACCCGCGTTCAATTCCTGCGCCATGCGCTGAAATGCCTTTTCGGCAGAGTGCAGGTTGCCGCTGTCATAGTCGATGATGGCGGTCAGCATCTGAGTCCTTTCTGCACGCTACGTGTTCGAAAACCGGCGCCCTATTTCCGGCGTGCGCTTATAGCGCGCCCTTGGTCGATGGAATCGCGTCTGCTTTGCGCGGGTCGGTCTCGACAGCGTCGCGCAGGGCGCGCGCGACCGCTTTGAAGGCCGCCTCGGCAATGTGGTGGCTGTTGAAGCCGTGCAATTGGTCGACATGCAGCGTGATACCGCCATGGGTGCTGAGTGCCTGAAAGAACTCACGTACCAGTTCGGTGTCAAACGTACCGATCTTGGGCGTCGGAAGGTCCACGTTCCAGATTAGAAAGGGTCGCGCCGACAGATCCAGCGCGCAGCGGACCTGGGCGTCATCCATCGGTAGGTGACACTCGCCATAGCGGCGAATGCCTTTCTTGTCGCCCAATGCCTGCGTCAACGCCTGACCCAGAGCAATTCCGGTATCCTCGACCGTGTGGTGGTCGTCGATGTGATAGTCACCCTTGGCCCGGATCGTCATATCGATCAGTGAATGGCGCGCCAACTGGTCCAGCATATGGTCAAAAAAACCCACACCGGTCTGATTGTCATATGTGCCGGTGCCGTCCAGATTGACCTCGACCGAGATATCCGTCTCGGCGGTCTTGCGGCTGATCGAAGCGGTGCGCATGGGCGAATTCCTTTTGCTACAGGCGCGCTTATAGACGGGGTTGGCCGGGCTTTGAAAGAGCAGCCTGACCATTCGACCGAAACTGTTGCAGGGGATTGCGCCCGGCTTGCGCCCATGCCAGCCTATTGGCAACTCAATCAATAGGGCCCATCCATGTCCACCTGCGTCTTCATACAGATTCGTTGCAAACCCGGCACCACCTACCAGGTGGCCGAAGGGATCGCCTTGCGCGAAATACACTCAGAGCTTTACTCCACCAGCGGCGAATACGACCTGCTGCTTAAACTCTATATCCCCGAATCCGAGGACGTTGGGCACTACATCAACGAAAACCTGCTGGTGATCCCGAACATCGAGCGGTCATTGACGACGATGACGTTCAAGGCATTCTAGCCCAGCTCAGTCGTCGTCACGCCGAAAATCCGGTCAAGATCGATATCCGGCTGATGATCGGAATACATCCGCGCGGTTTCAAACACCTTCTCAAGCCCCAGCGCATCCGCCAGGGCAAAGGCGGCGGCGTTGGGCTGGGGCATGTCGATGAACACCTCATGTGTGGCGTGATCGTCGGGGATCGCCTGCAGCACCGAGGTCAGCAGAGCCTGCGCAATCTCGGAACTGTCCGCAAACAACGGCCCGATCTTGCACCCGCTCTGGCACGGGCGCAGCGTCGCATAACCCCCGATCTTGCCATTCTTGGCATATACCCTTGAAACGTGGCTGTAAGCGCTCAGCCAGCTTTCGAGAAACAGGTCGCGCGCGGCAGGAAACAGCGCGCGATCATAGGCTTTCAATGCGGCTGACGCTTCGGTCAGATCCGATACATCGCTGATTGGCGTGGTCCCGAGCTTGGCCAAAATCCCGCGCTTTGTTCCGCCAAAACGATAGTTGTTGTAGGCGAAATTGAACCCGGATTTGCGATAATTGTCCTGCTGCTCGACCACCCCATCCAGACCCATATTGCGGCCCTTGCAATGGGTCAGCGCATGGCCTGCGATCTCAAGCCCGTGACCGTGATGGCGAAACTCGGGCTTGACGATGTAGAACCCCAAGAATGAAATCACATCGTCATAGTTCACCGCCGAGACTGAGGCGATCATCTCGCCATCCAGAAAGCCGCCCAGAAACCCGTCGGGGTCCGTCGGGCGAAAGCACTTCGCGTCGTGGACACCCGGATTCCACCCCTCGCGCCCGGCCCAATCGACGGCGTGCTGCACTTCGGCGGCGGTGAGAGGGCGAATGACATAATTCGACATGAGCGTTGCCTTGCAATCTGCGTTGCACCCAGCATGGCCGAGGCCCACCAAAAGAACCAGCGTGTTCGGAAAGGTTTGGTATCTGGAGCGGGCGAGGCGATTCGAACGCCCGACCCTAACCTTGGCAAGGTTATGCTCTACCCCTGAGCTACGCCCGCATCAGATACGATATGTGGTCCAAAGACCTCTCAATGGAGCGGGCGAGGCGATTCGAACGCCCGACCCTAACCTTGGCAAGGTTATGCTCTACCCCTGAGCTACGCCCGCGCCGTTGAGTGAGGCGTGAACTATAAATTCTGGGACCAAGCTGCAAGAGGAAAAACGCAGAAATCTGAAAATTCTTTGCGACGGAAACGCGATTGTCGTCCGTTCAAAGGGTATTGGAACTTAAAACTACAAAGGCGTGGCTATGATTATGGCGAGGGTGGAAAACTTAAAAATGGTCGCATTGGCCGCAATGATATTGCTGGCCACCGCGATATGCGATCTGGATAGCGACAGAATCAGTGATGTTGATCCGGTCATGATGCCAGCCGTTGAAATCGAGACGCGTGTTCTGGTCGGATAGTCTGATGTCCCAGAACTAAAGCGCCAGGACGAGGTTGGCGAGCGCGGCAATCAAAATGGCGGCGAATGTCAGCATCATGCCGATCTGTCGCAGAATCATGATCTGAGGCGTGCGTCCAAAGCCATAGGCGTGCGCCACGCGCCCCGCCAAAAGCGCTAGCCCCAACAGGTTCAAAAGCAACGCGCCAGCGCCCTGCAACTCTGCCATAGCCAGCAGCAACAGCCCAAACGGAGCATATTCCGCGCAGTTTGCGTGGGTCCGCATGGCTTTGATCATCGCCTCGTTTGCGCCATCCCCGACCGAGATTTTGCCACTGCGGCGGGTCTTGATGACGTTGACGCTGAGCCAGACATAGAGAAACGCGATCAGCGCGGCATAGATCGGTGTAACTGCAAGCATGCGGAACCCTCTGGACCATCATTGAAAAAGGCCGCGCTTAGTTGCGCGGCCTTACAGATTGTATATCGGTTTCCGGTTTATTCCAGCTCGATGAGCAGGTCTTTGGCGTCGATCTGGCCGCCGGGCTGGACGTGGACGGCCTTGACCACCGCGTCGCGTTCGGCGTGGATGCCGGTTTCCATTTTCATCGCTTCGATGGTCAGCA